>JBJMIH010000307.1:0-26805 GCA_045806985.1 Mycobacteriales bacterium
CAGCGTCTGGCTGGACACCGGCAACACCACACGGTAAGACAACACACGAAGCTCCTGGACGCTCAGATGATCTTGGTACATCACCTGAACAGCCAGGAGCTTCACCTATTCCACACTGGACACACCGCACCAACCCAACCCGATCAGGTTGGAAAAGGCTCCTTGATCGGCTGGTCGTTCTCGTCTCGCAGAATCTCACCTTGATAGGTCCGAAAGCCGCAGATGCGCGG
Source organism: Mycobacteriales bacterium (assembly GCA_045806985.1). Taxonomy (GTDB): domain Bacteria; phylum Actinomycetota; class Actinomycetes; order Mycobacteriales; family JBJMIH01; genus JBJMIH01. Next base: position 231 of record JBJMIH010000307.1, read on the forward strand.
ATTGAGGTAGATATTGCGGATCGTGGCGGCTCGCCACTGGCCGCCCATCACCGTGGGAATGCCGCGCTTGTTCCACTCTTGGGCGAGGGTCAACGGGCTGAGTCCTCCGCCGATGATGCGCGGAAGCTCGCGCGTGAGATGCTTCGCCTCCCGCTTGTTCACGTGAATACGGTCCGAGCGCCACCCGAACGGCCGATACGGTCCGCCATGGTTCTTGCCTTTTTCCGCCGCGTGCCGCTGACCGTCCATCACCCGACGGGAGGTGTTCCGGGATTCAGAGTTGCGCTGGTTCACCATTTCGCGTGCGGAATGGATACCGGCGTCCGTGGTCAGATCGATGACCCCGGTCATGTCCTTCACGTACGCGCCGTAGTGCTCGACAACCTCAATCAGATCTTCAAGTAGACGCGGGTCGCGGGTCGCGCGATCGATGTCCGGCACCGCAAGCGCGTTCGCCGTACCACGCCGTAGATCGGTGAGAATGCTCTCCCACTCCGGCCGGATCACCCGATAGCCGTAGGTGCCGTCCGGCAGTTGAACCCGCTTCTTCTTGAACGACGAAACGTCGTTCTCCGGTACCTCGCGGGCAACTCGGCCGCCAATTCCCTTGACGAACTTCCGCAAGTCGGCAAGCTGATTGTTGACCTGTTCCTCGCGGTCATCCGACTCGCGTGCCGACAAGATCCAAACAAGCTGGTTCGGGTCACGTTCGATCAGCGTCCGACCCCGTGACCTGCGTGGAGTACCGCTCATAACGGTCAAGTGTGCACTAGAAGCACCTTGGGCACGGCGACGAAGTACCGGAGTTCCCGCACGTCGACGTCGCTCATATCACCAGAGTATAAGTCCGGACCGAACAGGTCTTTCTCTCCGGCGGCCGGTCCGGTGTGAGGTGGAGGCATGGAAACCGACGTGGCGCTGGTAACCGGCGCGAACAAGGGTATCGGCAAGGAGATCGCCCGGCAGCTGGCCGAGCGGGGGCTGACCGTGCTGCTCGGCGCCCGGGACGAGGGGCGGGGCAAGGCGGCCGCGGCGGAGCTGGCCGGCGCGGGCGACGTGCGGTACCTGCCGCTGGACGTCGCCGACGACGCCTCCGTGCGGGCCGCGGCCGCCGCCGTCGAGGCCGCGCACGGCCGGCTGGACGTGCTGGTCAACAACGCCGGCATCAGCATCGGGCGGGCCCCGGCCGGCGAGGTGGCCGTCGAGCGGATGCGGGAGCTGTACGGGGTGAACGTGTTCGGGGTCGTCGCGGTGACGAACGCGATGCTGCCGCTGCTGCGCCGCTCGGCCGCGCCCCGGGTGGTCAACGTCTCCAGTGAGCTCGGCTCGATGGCGCTGATGGCCGCCAAAGATAACAGGCCCGAGTTCCCGTACCTGCTGGCGTACAACTCCTCGAAAGCGGCACTGAACGCCATGACGCTGGTCTACGCCCGGCAGCTCGCGGACGACGGGATCATCGTCAACGCGGTGTCGCCCCCGTACACCGCCACCGACCTCAACCGCCACCAGGGCACCGCGACCCCGGCCGACGGCGCCCGCATCGCCGTACGGATGGCCACCGACCCCGCCGGCCGCACCGGCACCTTCCTCGCCGCCGACGGCACCCCGCTGCCCTGGTGACCCCGGTCCGCTTTTCCGCGCCGCCAAGGTGGCGCGGGAAAGCGGACCGGGCCTGGTCAGTGGGTGGGGGCCGGGGCGAGTTCGGGCTCGGCGAGGTCGGCGGTGGCGTCGGTGGCGGTTGGGGCGGGGGTCACGGGGGGAGTGGTGGGGCGGACGTGGCGGAGCAGGGCCACGGTGAGGATGGTGACGCCGGCCAGCAGGACACCGCTGATCAGGGCGGACGCGTGCATCTCGGTGGTGTAGGCGGCGCGGGCGGTGGCGAGTAGCGGGCGGGCCACGCCGTCCGGCAGGCCGGCGGCGGCGTGGGTGGCGCCGGCCAGGGTGTCGGTGGACTCGCGGGCGGCGGCGGGCGGGAGGTGGGGCGGCAGCGAGCCGCCGACGTCGTGGCGGTAGATCGCGGTGCCGATGCTGCCCAGCGCGGCGATGCCGAACGCGAAGCCGAACTGGGAGCCGGTCTCGTTCATCGCCGCCGCGAGTCCGGCCCGGTGCGGCGGGACCGACCCGACGACCAGGTCCAGGCTCAGCACCACCATCGGGCCGCCACCCAGGTTGATCAGGGCGAACCCGGTGATCACGGCGGCCAGCCCGCCGCTCGCCCCGGCCTGGCTGATCACCGCCAGCCCGACCACCGCCACCGCCATCCCGCCGGCGATCACGTATGCCGGCCGCACCCGCCGGGCCACCAGCGGCGCCGCCAGCGCGCTGCCGGTGGAGGCGACCACCGCGGGCAGCATGCACAGCCCGGCCCGCAGCGGCGACAGGCCCGCGACCAGCTGGAAGTACTCGGTGATGAACAGCATGATCGCGCCCATCAGCAGGGTGCCGAACATCATCCCGGTCATCGCGGCGGCGAAGGTCCGGTTCGCGAACAGCCGCAGGTCCAGCAGCGGGTCCTCCAGCGAGCGCTGGCGGGCCACGAACACCGCGCCCACACCGACACCGAACACCAGGGCCGCCGCCGGCAGCGGGTGCCAGCCGGTGCGGGCCAGCTCCTTCAGCCCGTAGATGGCCGGCAGGATCGCCGCCAGGGACAGCGCCACGCTGGGCAGGTCGACGCGGCCGGCGTTCTCGTCGCGGTACTCCGGCAGCAGCACCGGGCCGAGCACGAGCAGCAGCAGCATCGCGGGCACGCCGAGCAGGAACACCGAACCCCACCAGAACGAGTCCAGCAGCAGCCCGCCGACCAGCGGCCCGATCGCCGCGCCGGCCATGAAGCAGACCATCCACACGCTGATCGCGACCGCCCGCTGCCGCGGGTCGCGGAACATGTTGGTGATCAGCGCGAGGGTGGACGGGCCGAGGGTGGCGCCGGCGATGCCGAGCACGGCGCGGGCGGCGATCAGCATTCCGGGGCTGGTGGAGTACGCGGCCAGCACCGACGCCACGCCGAACGCGGCCGACCCGGCGAGCAGCAGCCGGCGGCGGCCCAGCCGGTCACCCAGCGTGCCCATGGTGATGAGGAATCCGGACAGCAGGAACCCGTAGATGTCGGTGATCCACAGCTGCTGGGTGCTGCTGGCGTGCAGGTCGGCGCTCAGCCGCGGCAGCGCGAGCAGCAGCACGAAGACGTCGAGGGAGATCAGCAGGGTGGGCAGGGCCAGCACCGCGAGCCCGATCCATTCCCGCCGGCCGGCACGGTTCGTGTCCATGGTGGGTACTTCCTGTCATCCGGAGTGGTCCGTCACAGGAAGGTCGGAGCCGGCCGGACGCGCCTCGACATCCGACCGGGGGGAGTCTCGGCGGCTCAGCCGACGACGAAGAAGTCGGTGGCGAGCGCGCAGAGCTGGCCGCCGGCCGCGTACCCGGCCCACACCGGGTAGGTGCCGCCGCCCCAGCCGCTGGAGAAGGCGACCAGGTTGACACCGTCGCCGACCGCGAACTCGGCCCAGTCGCGGGTGTGCCGGTAGTTGCCGGCCAGGCAGTCGGTGAGCGCGTCCGCCGAGGCCATGCCGCCGTCGGCGAACAGCTTGACCGCCTGCGGGTCGGCGAAGCAGGCGGTGCCGGAGTCCACCCCGAAACCGAAGAACTCCTCCTCGCCGAGCATCTCCGGGTCCTGGGCGTCGGTCACCGCCAGTTCCCAGCGCGCGGCCGGGTCCGGCGCGAAGCGGACCACCGCCGCGGCGATCCGCTCGTCCGGATCGGCGCCCGGCTCGGCCGGCAGGATCTGCGCGACCGCCACGCTCACCGGGTGCCTGCCGGCGGGTACGGCGAGCGCGAACGGCGGGTCGCCGGGGTCGAGCAGGAACGGGTCGCCGGCGACCACGCCGCCCGAGCTGACGGCGAGCTGGCCGACCTCCACCACCCGCAGCCGCGCGGTGCCGTCCGGGATCGGCACCTCCGCGCCGGACACGAACAGGGCGTTCAGGTCGGGTGGGGCGAGCGGCATCGGGGTACTCCAGCACAGGCGGGTGACCGGTCAACGGTAGTCCCGTGACACGCCACGCGCCGCCAGGTCGCCCGGCGTGTCCGCCGGCGGAGCCGGCAGTCGATCAGTGCGCGGCGAGCGCGGCGTCCAGGCCGTGTTCGCGGTGGCCGAGGTAGCGCGGGTCCGGCTTGACCGCCATGTCGTACACCGCCTTGACGTCGGCGAGCTTGTCCCGGACGTAGATGTGCCAGTACCTGCTGTCGTGCGCCTGGGCGTGGCCGACGCCGGTGGCGTCGATGCCGACCGACCGGCACAGCGCGACCGCCCGCGCGATGTGGAAGTCCTGGGAGACCAGGATCGCCTTGCGCACCCCGAAGATCCGCTTGGCCCGCGCGCAGCTCTGGTAGGTGTCGAAGCCGGCGTAGTCGGCCACCACCCTGCTGCCCGGCACGTCCCGGGACGTCAGGTAGGACCGCATCGCGTCCGGCTCGTCGTAGGTCCACCGGCCGTGGTCGCCGGTCACCAGGATCGCCCTGACCTTGCCGGCCCGGTACAGCCGCAGCGCCACGTCCAGCCGGCCGGCCAGGTACGGCGACGGCGTCCCGTCGTGGCGTACCTTCGCGCCGAACACCACCGCGACCGGCGCCGGCGGCACGTCCCCGACGCTGTACAGGTGGCCGTCCGCCTTCGCGCCGACCAGCGCCATCGACCCGCCGATCAGCAGCGCCAGCGCCGCCACACCGGCCAGTCCGAGCACCACCAGCCGGCGCGGCCGCAGCATCCGCCGCCACCGGCTCCCCGTCGTCGTCCCCGCCTGCTCGCTCACACTGGTAAGGACGCGGCGGAAGATCAGAACGTTTCGCCGGCCTTGAGCCGGCCGAACGCGGTCGGCGTGGGCCGGTGCGGCAGGAAGTCCTTGATCAGCTGGGCGCAGTCGCGCGGCGGGGTGGTGCTGGTGTCGCAGTCGACGTCGTAGATCCCGTGCGCGTGCACCCGTTCCACCTGGTACGCGGCCAGCCCGGCCGGCCGGTCGGCACGCTCCCGCTCGCGCCGCTCCAGCTCCGGCAGCGGGCAGCGCACGCCGACCAGTACCACGTCCTCGGCCGGGAACAGCTCCAGGCAGTCGCGCAGCCGCCACGGCTCGCTCAGCACGTGGTCCATGATCACGTTGTTGCCGGCCGCGGCCAGCCCGGCGACCGCCCGGTGGTACCCGCGCCAGGTGCGGTGCAGCACGTCCGGCAGCTCCTCGGGCGGGATCTCGCGGCGGGCCCGCATCGCGTGGAAGGCGTCCACCGGCACGTGGAAGTACAGCTCGTCGAGGATGTCGAGCAGCTCGCGCGCGAGGGTCGTCTTGCCGGAACTGGACGTGCCGTTGAGGAAGATGATCACAGGTCGAGCCACCAGTCCTGGCCGACCAGGTCGTGGCCGTAGCTGTGGTGCTTCTCCTCCTTGACCAGGCGGAAGCCGGCCCGCTCGTAGATCCGGCGGGCCTCCACCAGCACGCTGTTGGTCCACAGCATCAGCTGCGGGTAGCCGACGCGGCGGGCGAACCGGACGCACTCGTCCACCAGCCGGCCGCCGATGCCCAGGCCGCGGGCGTCCGGCTCGACCAGCAGCAGCCGCAGCTGCGCGACGTCCGGCTCGCCGGGGGTGTCGGCGGGGCGGGACATGCAGAACACGCAGCCGACCGGCCGGCCGTCCAGCTCGGCGATCCAGGCGGCCTCCCGTTCCGGGTCGCGCCGCTCGACGTAGTCGGCGACGATCCGGGCGACGAGCACCTCGTAGTCGGAGTCCCAGCCGTACTGGTCGGCGTAGATCGCGGCGTTGCGCTGGATCACCCAGCCGTAGTCGCCGGGCCGCGGCGCGCGCAGCACCACGACGGGGCGGCGCGGGCCGGGGCCGTCCAGCACCTCGTGAATGGTGTCCATGGCGTACACCAGGCGGTGCTGGTCGTCGGGGGTGAGCCGGCCGAGCAGCGCGTCGACCTGCGCGGTGGAGCGGCGGTCCAGTTCGGCCTGGGCGGCCCTGCCGGATTCGGTGAGCCGGATGACCTGGCGGCGGGCGTCGGCCTCCGCCTTCTCCCGGCTGATCAGCCCGTCGGCGGCGAACCGGGTGAGCAGCCGGCTCAGGTACCCGGCGTCCAGGTCGAGCCGCTGGCGCAGCGCGGTCACCTCGGTGCTGTCGTCCTGCGCCAGCTCGTACAGCACCCTGGCCTCGGTCAGCGTGTACGGGCTGTCGACCAGACCCTCCTTGAGCAGGCCGATCACGTTGGTGTAGAAGCGGTTGAACGCGCGGACGGCATGCGCCGGGGCCTGATCCATCTCTTGACTCCTGTCAACCAAATCCTTTGACGGAGTCAAGCTATCACGAGCTCCAGCGGGCGGCGCGGATGGCGCGGAGGGCTTCCTTGCGGACGTCGCCGGTGAGGCGGTCGACGTAGACCTTGCCCGCCAGGTGGTCGGTCTCGTGCTGGAACACCCTGGCCAGGTGCCCGTTGCCGGTCAGCCGCACCGGCTCGCCGGCCAGGTCGACGCCGGTCACCACGGCGCGGGAGTACCGCGCGGTCGGGAACCACAGGCCGGGCAGGGACAGGCAGCCCTCGTCCTCGGTGATCATCTCGCCGGACAGCTCGATCTCCGGGTTGACCAGGTAGCCCCGGCCCTGCGGCACGTCGTAGGCGAACACCCGGGCGCCTACGCCGATCTGCGGGGCGGCCAGCCCGGCGCGCCCGTCCGGGTCCTCGTCGATCGTGTCGAACAGGTCGTCGACCAGGGCGCGCAGCTCCTCGTCGAACCGGGTCACCGGGTCGGACGGGGTGCGCAGCACCGGGTCGCCCAGGATGCGAATCGGTCGGATCACGGAGGTCAGGCTACTGGCCGCCGGATCAGCGGCTCGCGCCGTCCACCAGGTGGTCGAAGCCGGCGTGGCCGTCGCCGTCGCGGGGTTCGCCGCGCAGCCGCCGCCGCGCCCACAGCGCGGCGACCAGCTCGGCCCGCCGGTCCGCCCGGCCGGCCTCGAACACCGCCTGCTCCAGCAGCGCCGCCGCGGCCAGCAGCCCGGCCATCCTGGTCATCAGCGTGCGCGCCCCAGCCTGGGTGGCCGGCTCGCCGGCGCCGGCCGCCGCCGAGGCGGCCGCGCCCGCCACCTCGTCGCGGACCGGCCGTACCAGCTCGGCGACGGCGCCCAGCCCGGCGGCCGCCGCCGTGTCCAGCGCGCCGTCCACGTACGCCAGGTACGCGGGCAGCGCGTCGGCCTCCCGCGCCAGCGCCCGCAGCACGTCCAGGGACAGCACGTTGGTGGTGCCCTCCCAGATCGGCAGCACCTGGGCGTCGCGCAGCAGCCGCGGCACGCCGGTGTCCTCGATGTAGCCGTTGCCGCCGAAGCACTCGACGTACTCGCTGGCCGAGGCCACCGCGAGCCTGCCGGTGAACGCCTTGGCGAGCGTCCCGACCAGCCGCAGCAGCGGACCGACCGGCTCGCCGGCCTCGGCCCGGCCGAGCAGGTGGAAGCCCAGCCCGGCCAGGGCGAACGCGGCCTCGGCGTCGACGGCCAGCCAGGCCAGGGTCTCCCGGTGCAGCGGGCTGTCCTCGAGCCGTACCCCGAACGCCTCCCGGCCGGCGGCGTGGTTGCGCACGTACAGCAGGCCGCGGCGCATCCCGGCCGCGGCGGCGGCCGCGTTGTGCAGCCGGGTCACGCTGGCCAGCCGCATCATCCGGCTCAGCCCGGGCCGGGCCGGGTCGCCGACCGGGAAGCCCAGCGCGTCCCGCAGCCCGACCTCGGCCGACGGCAGCGCCCGGGTGCCGAGCTTGTCCTTGAGCCGGTGGATGCGCAGGCCCGGGGCGGTGGCGCCGTCCGGGCCGCCGGCGTAGCCGTGGTCGGCGTACCGGGGGACCAGGAAGCAGGCCAGGCCGCGGCTGCCGGCCGGCGCGCCCTCCGGCCGGGCCAGCGCGATGCTCATCGCCGAGTCGATCGCCGAGCAGAACCACTTCTCGCCGGTCAGCCGCCAGCCGTCGGCGGACCGGCGGGCGGTGGTGCCGGTGCGGCCGACGTCGGAGCCGCCGGTGGTCTCGGTCATCCACTGGCCGGAGGTGATCGCGGTGCCGTCCCGGGCCAGCAGCCGGGACAGCCATTCCGACTTCAGCGACATGTCGACATCCGGTTCGGACAGCAGGAACGCGGCTCCGTCCGACATCGCCACCGGGCAGCTGAACGTCGCTGACTCCGGCCCGTACAGGTGCAGCAGCGCGTGCTGCACGACCCGGGCGCCCGCGCCCCACCGCTCCCGCGCCGCCTGCTCGTACGGGAGCGCGACCAGCCCGTGCCGGGCGGCGGCCCGGCGCTGGACCTGCCAGCCCTCCGGCGTCTCGATCCGGTCCACCCGCTCGCCCCACGGGCCGTACCGGACCAGCTCCGGCGGGTGGCTCTCGGCCTGCCGGTGGGCGGCCCGCAGCGGGCCGGCCACGTCGGCCGCGAGTGCCTCCAGCAGCGGCGCGGCCTCCTTGTGCCCGGCCTCGCCGAGCAGCCGGTCCAGGTGGGACCGCAGCACGTGGTCGGCGACATAGACGTCGGGCAGCGGCGGGAAGGTCTGGGCGAACCGGTCCATGGCCACAGAGTCCATGGCACCAGTGTGGCAGTGCGGCGGCATCGCGGGCTACCCACCGGTAACGCCGGTAGCCTGCGCACATGGCTGAGCAGAGCAGGCAGGGCCGGGTGCTGTGCCCGGACTGCTTCGGCCGGCGCATGGTCAACAACCCGCGCGCCGCGCTGATCCCGGAGACCGGCGACATCGGCACGGTGTACAACCCGGAGCAGTGCACGGCCTGCGGCGGCGACGGCTTCCTGCCCTGGCTCGGCCGGCCCGGCGCGGACGACGGCGGCACGCCGGAGGAGGACGCGTGACCGCCGACGCGCTCGCCATCGGCGTGCCCGGGATCAGGACGGTGTCGGCGCGCTGACAGCGCGCGGTGACCCCCCTGTCAGGACGCCCTGCTGTGCTGGGGGCATGACCACCTCGCACGCGCTCTCCACCGCCGCGCCCGACACCTTCCCTGACAACCAGGCCCAGGCCGGCTGCCTGGCGCTGTGCCGCGAGCTGGTGTCGACCGGCGCCGAACTCGGCCTCCAGGTCGCCGCCTACCTCGACGGCCGGCTGGTCGTCGACGTGGTGGCCGGCGTCGCCGACCCGGCCACCGGCGCCCCGATGGCCTGGGACACCCTGGTACCCGCCTGGTCGACCGGCAAGGGCGTCACCGCCACCGCCGTGCACGTGCTGGTCGACCGCGGCCTGCTCGACTACGACACGCCGATCGCGGCGTACTGGCCGGAGTTCGGCGCGCACGGCAAGGAGCGCGCGACGCTGCGGCACGCGCTCACCCACGCGGCCGGCATACCGTCGTTCCCGCCGGGGGTCACGCACGTGGCCCAGCTCGCCGACTGGGACCGGATGTGCGCCGCCGTCGCCGGCATGGCCGCCGAGTGGGAGCCGGGCAGCGCCACCGGGTACCACGGCTGGACCTACGGCTGGATCGTCGGCGAGGCGGTCCGCCGCGCCACCGGCCGGCGGATCGAGGAGGTCGTCTCGACCGAGGTCGCCGCTCCGCTCGGCGTGGACGACCTGCTGTACTGCGGGGTTCCGGCCGCCGAGGTGGGCCGGGTGGCCGCGGTGGTGGACGGCGGCTGGGCGGGGTTCCTGGACCGGATGCCGCCGGCCTTCCGGCGGGTCGCGCCCGCCCCGTTCCAGCCGGTGGCCGCCCTCGCCCAGCACCGCGAGGTGACCAGGGCGGTGCTGCCGGCCAACGGCACGATGACCGCGTTCGCCGCCGCCCGGATGTACGCCGCCCTGCTCGGCCCCGTCGACGGGGTGCGGCTGATCTCGGCCGGGACGCTCGCCGCGGCCAGCGCGCCGGCCTCCTTCGCCGAGCCGGTGGACCGGGTGTTCGGGTTCCCGGTGGTCAAGGCGCTGGGGTACTTCACCGGCCTGCCGTTCGTGGGCGGCCGGCCGACCTCGTTCGGGATGAACGGAAGCGGCGGCGGCACCGCCTTCGCCGACCCGGAGCAGGGCTTCGCGTTCGCCCTCACCAAGAACCGGATGACCGGTGGCGAGCAGGACACCGCCGAGCGGCTGGTCGGCGTGATCCGCGCCGCACTGGACCTGCCGGCCTGAGTCCCGCCTTGACGCAACCAATCGGTTGCCGCTGGCCGGCATCCACCTCGCGCTGTCGGTGGACGTGGCCGTGACGCTGGCCAGCGTCGTGCTGATCTGGCTCGGCCGAGCTGGGCCGGTGAGCTGGACAAGCTGGTCGCCTACCTGGACACCGCCTGAACCGGGCCGGTTAGCGTATGCGGTCGTGACGAACTTCGGGCCCTTCGATCTGGTGATCTTCGACAACGACGGGGTGCTCGTCGACTCCGAGCGGCTGGCGAACGCGATCCTCGCCGACCTGCTCACCGGCGACGGGCTGCCCACCACGGTCGAGGAGTCGATGCGCGACTACATGGGCGGCTCGGTGGCCAGGGCCCGCGAGATCGCCGAGCAGCGGCTGGGCCGGCCGCTGTTCGGCGGTTTCGAGGAGCAGTACCACCAGCGCCTGTACGCCGCCTTCGACCACCTCCAGCCGGTGCCCGGCGTGGTCGCGGTGCTCGACGCGCTGGCCCGCGCCGGGCTGCCGTACTGCGTGGCCTCCTCCGGCGCGCACGACCGGATCCGCCGCGCGCTGCGCACGGTCGGGCTGCTCGACCGCTTCGACGACCGGCGGATCTTCAGCGTCGAGGACGTCACCCGCGGCAAGCCGGCGCCGGACCTGTTCCTGCACGCCGCCGAGGCGATGGGCCACAAGCCGGACCGGTGCGCGGTGGTGGAGGACAGCCCGTTCGGGATCGAGGCCGCCAAGGCCGCCGGGATGGCCGCGTTCGGCTACGCCGCGATGACCCCGGCCGAGCGGCTCGCAGCGGCCGACCTGGTGGTCACCGACATGACCGCCCTGATTCCCGTACTCACGTCAGGCTGAGCTGGCCGGCCATGGTGGCCGGGCCGAGGTCGCCGGCCCGGTGGTGGCGGCGGCACAGCACCTGGTACCGGACGTCGCCGGGGTCCACGACGGTGTCGGCGACCACCACCTGCCGGCCCTCCCTGACCACCTGGCCCGCCACCACCCGCGCGTTGAGCTGGCCGGGCCTCCCGCACCAGCACAGCACCTCCACCTGCAACCGGATGATGTCGTCGGCCAGCTCGAACAGCCGTCGGGAGGCCGGGAACAGCTCGGCGCGGAAATCGGTGGCCAGCCCGAACGCGTACACGTCCACGCAGGAGTGGTCCACCAGGTCGGCCATCTGCTCCACCTGCGCCAGGCTGAAGAACTGGACCTCGTCGCAGATCAGGTAGTCCACCCTGGCGCCCGCCGACCAGCGGGACCGGACCAGGTCCCGCAGGTCGGTGCCGTCGTCCACCTCCAGCGCCGCGCCCTGCAACCCGATCCGGCTGGTGATGCGCGGGCTGGCGGACCGGTCGAACCGGGTCAGCAGCAGCCCGGACCGGCCCTGCCGGGAGTGGTTGTGGTTGATCTGCAACGCCAGCGTCGACTTGCCGCAGTCCATCGGCCCGAAGTAGAAGCGGAGCTGGGCGTGCCCGAAGCCACGCCGGTCTCCGGCCGCCGGCACCGAGGCGAGCGCGCTGGTGGGGTCGTCGGTCACGACACCGGACTCTACTGACCACCTGTCAGGCGGCGTCCCGCCACTGGCCGCGCGCCACCAGTACCTCCTTGAGCAGCGCCAGCCGGTCGGTCATCAGGCCGTCCACGCCCAGGTCGAGCAGCCGTTCCATGCCGGGCCGGTCGTTGACCGTCCACACGTGCACCTGGATGCCGCGCGCGTGCGCGGCGGCCACGAACCTGCGGTCCACCAGCCGCAGCGCGCCGATCCGCTCCGGGACCTGGGCGCAGGGCGCGGGCGGGTCCGGGTAGGTCCGGCCGGGCCGGAGCCGGCGGTGGGCGGCGGCCCGCAGCCGCAGCACCTCGCGCGGGCCGAGCGAGGTGGCCAGGCGGGGGCCGAGCCGGGCCCGGACCGCGCCGATGCGCCGGTCGGAGAAGGCGGCCACGCACACCCGGTCGGCCGCGCCGGTACGCCGGATCACCTCGACCACCGGGCCGATCGCGGCGGCCTGCTTGACGTCGATGTTCACCCGCACGTCCGGCCAGGCGCCGAGCAGGTCCTCCAGCAGCGGGATGGGCTCGGCCCCGCCGACCCTGGCGGCCGCCACCTCGCGGTACGGCAGGTCGGCGATGGTCCCGGCGCGGTCGGTGACCCGGTCGAGGCGGTGGTCGTGGAAGGCCAGCGCCACCCCGTCGGCGGTGGCGTGGGCGTCGGTCTCCAGGTACCGGTACCCCATCGCGACCGCGTTGGTGAACGCGGCCATCGTGTTCTCCAGGCCGTGCGCGACGCCGCCGCGGTGCGCGAACGCGAGCGGCGGCGGGTGGTCGAGGAACGCGAAGGCGCCGGACATGGCGACATTGTGTCCGGACGCGGCGTGGGGGTGTCACGCGGACACCCCCACGAACCCCCGGAGCGGATCCTGCCGCCTGCCTACTTCTGCAGGACGGCCTCGATCTCGAGGTTGATCTTGACCTTGTCGCCGACCACGACGCCGCCGCCGTCCATCGGCATGTGGATGTCGACGCCGAAGTCCTTGCGGTTGATCTCGCCGGCGGCGCTGAAGCCGGCGCGGGTGCCACCCCACGGGTCCGGGCTGACGCCGTTGAACTCCAGGCTGAACTCCACCGGACGGGTGTTGCCCTTGATCGTCAGGACGCCGACGAGCACGTAGTCGCCGCCGTCGGGCCGGATCGCGGTGGACCGGAAGGTCATCGTCGGGTACTTCTCGACCTCGAAGAAGTCCGCGGACCGGATGTGGTTGTCGCGCGCCTCTTCGCGGGTGTCGATCGAGTTCATGTCGACCGTGGCGGTCACGGCCGAGTCGACCAGGCTGTCGGCGACGGTGATCTGCCCCTCGAACTTCGTGAAGAGGCCCCGGACCTTCGACACCATAAGGTGGCGGACGGTGAAGGACACCTCGGAGTGGGTGGGGTCGATGTTCCACGTGCCGGCGACCAGGCCAGGGATCGCGGTTACGGTGCTGCTCACGGTCTCGTCTCCTTCAGTGGTTGAACCTTCAAGTACAATCTCAGTAAGACATTTGAGCTGTCAACTATTCCAGCGCTTGATGGCGGGGGAGTGACCGGTGACACGCTGGCTGAACGAGACCGAGCAGCGCGCCTGGCGCGCGTACCTGGAGGTCATCCGGCTGCTGCTGCCCCGCCTGGACCGGCAGCTCACCCGGGACTCCGGGCTGACCATGGCCGACTACGAGATCCTCGTGCGGCTGTCCGAGGCCCAGGACCGGCGGATGCGGATGAGCGAGATGTCCGCGCGGACGCTGATGTCGCGCAGCCGGCTGTCCCACCAGATCGGCCGGATGGAGGCTCAGGGCCTCGTGCGGCGGGAGACCTGCGCCGACGACCGGCGCGGGTCGTACGCGGTCCTCACCGACCAGGGCATGGCCGTGCTGGAGGCGGCGGCACCGGGACACGCGGAGGCGGTGCTGTCCAGCTTCTTCGACGGGCTGGATCCCGCCCAGGTGGAGGGGCTGGCCGGGGCGTTCACGGCGATGGTGGACCACCTGACGGCCACCTCCGATCAGGCTGACGACGTGGCCTGCCGCACCTGGGGCCGGAACGACGGTCCGGACCTGTGTCCTGGTGCCGCGCCGGAGGACGCCGGCAACAGCGCCGCGAGCAAGGATCTCGCGGCGGGATGATACGGGTGTTACCGCCCACAACGAAGGGCCGCCGGCGTCGCCGGCGGCCCTCATCGCGTCGAAGCGTCGATCGCGGTCAGATGACCCTGATCTGGTCGGCCTGCGGGCCCTTCGGACCCTGCACGATCTGGAACTCGACCTTCTGGTTCTCCTCCAGCGAACGGTATCCGTCGGCGATGATCGCCGAGTAGTGGGCGAACACGTCAGGGCCGTTGCCGTCCTGGGTGATGAAGCCGTAGCCCTTCTCGCTGTTGAACCACTTCACGGTGCCGGTTGCCATGTAACTCTCCTGCTCGAACCAATACAGACGGTCGCGTTGAGATCGCCCGGTCGCGTACCAGATCACCTGGGACCCGAGAAGCACAAACGCCCGCGGCGAGCTGCTTCCGCGGGCGTACGAGACGTTCTGGGAAATCCAACTGCAACGCGCTCGACCCTATCACGGGCGGTGAGCCGAGGGGAGCGCCCGCCGGGTGGCGACACGCCGGCGGGCGTGATCCCCGCCCTCCCCGGCGATTTCCCCAGCTCGCGGCCACCCATCCACAGAATCCGGACATATCCACAAGGGTTACCCACAGGATTTGACACCACTCTGGGGTCAGTCTTACTTTCGGGTCAATGACCCAAAAATTGTGATGACCCAGATTGGACCCGTCCCGCATGGCCACCGCGCCCGCCCCAGCCGCGCCGACCGTCGCCCCGCCGCCATCCGCCGGCCGGTGGTGGGGGCTGGCCGTGCTCAGCCTCTGCACGCTGGTACTGAACCTGGACACCAGCGTGCTCAGCGTCGCCATCGGCACGCTCGCCCGCGACCTGCGCGCCGACACCGGCCAGCTCCAGTGGATCTCCACCTCGTACGCGCTCACCGCCGCCAGCCTGCTGCTGGTCGCCGGGGCGGTGGGGGACCGGATCGGCCGGCGGCGGACCCTGCTGGCCGGGCTGGCGCTGTTCGCGACCGCCTCGCTGGTCGGGGCGTGGGCTCCGAACGCCGGCACCCTGATCGCCGTCCGCACCGCCATGGGCGTCGGCAGCGCGGTCATCGTGCCGATGGCGCTGTCGCTGCTGCCGGCGCTGTTCGCCCCGGCCGAGCGGCCACGGGCGTACGCGCTCCTGACCGCCAGCGTCACGCTCGGCGCGCCGCTCGGGCCGATCGCCGGCGGCCTGCTGCTCGACCACTTCTGGTGGGGTTCGATCTTCCTGATCAACGTGGTCACGGCCGGGGTGGCGATCCCGCTCGGCGCCGCCGTGCTGCCGGAGAGCCGCGACCCGCGGCCCGGCCGCACCGACCTGCCCGGTGTGCTGCTGTCCACCGCCGGGGTGGCCGCGCTGGTGTACGGGTTCATCGACGCCGGCCGCGGCTGGACCCGGCCGGCCACGGTGGTCTGGATCGCCGCCGGGCTGGCCGTGCTGGCCGGCTTCGCGCTGCGCGAGCGGCGGGTGCACGACCCGCTGATGCCGCTGGTCGTGTTCCGCCAGCCGGCGTTCACCGGCTCGGTGCTGACGCTGGTGATGGGCGCGTTCGCGATGATGGGCCTGATGTTCGTGCTCCCGCAGGCCCTGCAGGGCGTGCGGAACCTGAGCCCGCTCGGCACCGGCGTACGGCTGCTGCCGCTCGTCCTCGCCGCGCTCGCCGGCTCGCTCACCGTCACCCGGCTCACCGGCCGGCTCGGCACGCGGGGTGTGGTGGCCGCCGGAATGCTGCTGCTCGCGGCCGGGCTGGCGCTGGTGGCCGCCGGCGGCGCCGCCACCGCGCCGGACCGGACCCTCGCGGCGGCACTGGCACTGCTGGGCTACGGGATGGGCCTGTCGGCGCCGCCGGCCATGGCCGCGGCGATCGCGGCCTTCCCGGACGCGCGGGCCGGCAGCGGGTCGGGGCTGGTCACCGCCATCAGGGCGGTCGGCGGCATCTTCGGGGTCGCGGTCATCGGCACCGCGGTCAGCGCCCTGTACACCGGGCGGCTCGGCGGCCTGCCGGCGTCGGTCGCCGGGCCGGCCCGCGCCTCGGTCGCCAACGTGCCGGTGCTGGCCCGCCACCTCGACCCGGCGGCGGCCGCCCGGCTGCGCGCCACCACGGCGGCCGCGTTCAGCCACGGGATGCGGGTGGTGCTGCTGGCCTGCGCGGCCGTCGCGGTACTCGCCGCGCTGGTGAGCCTGCGGGTGCTGCCGCCGCGCGCCGATCCGGAGAAGTGAGCGCGGAGTCGGCCACCATGGGACACATGGGGTTGCGCGAGCGCAAGAAGGTCAAGCTCCGGCAGGCGGTGCGGCGGGAGGCGCTGCGGCTGTTCGCCGAGCAGGGCTGGGAGGCCACCACGGTGGGCCAGATCGCCGACGCCGCCGACATCTCCACCACCACCTTCTACCGTTACTTCACCGGCAAGGAGGACGTGGTGCTGGGCGGCCCCGACGAGCCGGGGGAGTCGCTGGTACCGGAACTGCTGGCGGCCCGCCCGGCCGGCGAGCCACTGCCGGACGCCCTGCGCGCCATCCACCCCACCCTCGCCGCCGGCCTGGAGTCCAACCGGGACGAGGTGCTGACCCGGTACGACCTGTCCATCCGCGTCCCGGATCTCCGCGCCCGGATGGCCACCGAGCAGGAGAAGAACTACGCCGCCTACACCGAGGCCCTCACCGCGCGCACCGGCCGGGCCGCCGGCGACTACCCCCTCCGTCTCGCCGTGGCCCTCCTCCTCGCCGCCCACCTCGAAGCCGTCCGCCACTGGGTCGAGAACCGCGGCGAACCCGACCTCACCTCGCTCCTCGACCAGTCCATCGCCCCCCTCACCCCCTACCTCGCCTCCCTCCAAAAATAACAGGCCCACGCCCTCAACCTCCCAACAACGAAAGACACCTCAGCGACGGAACCAGCCGGAGCCGCGGCCCTCCGGGCGGCCCGCCAGGACATCGACGTGTTCTTCGCCGGTCGCCGGGAGCGGTTCTCCTTCCTGGACGACCTGGGATCGAGGACCCGTCGGTGGTCAAGCGGTACACCGAGTGGGCGAAGACGGCGTACGAGCACGCGTGGGAGATGCGGTCCTGGGGAACAGCTGCGCTACACCTCCGAAAGCGCCTTCAGCACCGCCTTCGAGCCAGAGGTGGGCGAGGCGCCCCTCCGTTACCGGTACCGGCTCCGCAGTCAGCGGGGGTCTGGCGGTCAGCACCAGGTGAGTTCGCCGGTTCGGCCGACGAGGCGGCCGGACGGGGCGGCCGGACGGGGCGCCGGGGGCCCCGGTGGCGAGGGCGACCATGGCGTCGGTGCCTTCGGTGACGGTCTGGGGGCCGCTGTGGCCGTTGAGGTCGGTGGCGGTGTAGCCGGGGTTGGCGGCGTTGATGCGGATGTCCGGGAGCGCCTTGGCGTACTGGGTGGTCAGCATCGTGAGGGCCGCCTTCGAGGCCGTGTCGAGCGGGGCGACCACCCTGGATTCGGGCCGCGACGGGTCGTGGGTGTAGGCGAGGGAGCCCATTCCGCTGCTGACGTTGATGATGACCGGGTCCGGTGACCGGCGCAGCAGCGGCAGGAACGCGGTGGTCGTCCGTACCACGCCGGCGACGTTGACGTCGAAGACGCCGAGGGCGTCCGCTCCGGTCAGGGTGCTGGGGTAGCCGACGGGGCCGGGGATGCCGGCGTTGTTGATCAGCACATCGATCGCGCCCTCGTGCTCGGCGACGTTCGCGGCCGCGGCGGCGACGGACGCGTCGTCGGTCACGTCGAGGGGGACGAACCGTGCGCCGAGGGTGGCGGCGGCCTCCGCGCCGAGCGCGGGGTCGCGGGCACCGATCAGATCGGGACGAGCCTGGCCGAGCACGGCTACCAGGTGCGCGAGATCCGCGAGGCGCCCGACCGGCCGGGCCGCGAGCACGTCTTCATCGCGTGACGTACGACCTGATCCAAGATAACAGGCCCATGCGACACTCCAACCCCTGAATAAGAGCAAGAACAGCTACCAGCGGGAGACCGGCCGGGCCGGGCCGGTCAGGTGATGCCGGTCAGTTGATGTCGAACTCGTTGCCCTCGGGGTCGAGCATGTTGACGGCGTAGAGCTCGATGCCCTCCTGGTACAGGTTGCCGACGCGGGTGGCGCCGGCGGCGACGAGGCGATCGGCTTCGGCCTCGATCCGCTCCTTCCGGGTCTCGAACGGCACCGTGAGGCCGCCGCTGGCGCGGATGTCGAAGTGCAGCCGGTTCTTGACGGCCTTCCCCTCGGGGACGACCTGGAACCAGATGCGCGGACCGACGCCGTCCGGGTCCGCGATGCCGCCGAACTCGTCCAGGTCCTCCTCGGGCATCCCGACCGAGTGCAGGTACGCCGCCCAGGTCGGGTACCCCTCCGGCGGCGGCGCCGGGACGTAGCCGAGGGCCTCCGTCCAGAACCGCGTCAGCCGTGCCGGATCCGCGCAGTCCACCACCATCTCGTACCGCACCGGCATGGCCGCCATACCTCCTCATCGCGACAAGAACACACTTTCGGCACATTGCGGTCCGTACATCGTCGCAGCACCCTCAGCGATGGACGGCTCCCGACAACCCCGAGAGGGAGTGGCCGATGCGTCCCCGCCCCACCGCGCCGCGTCACGGCATACCCGCCTTGTCAGCCCTCATCCTTGTCCTCGCGCTGGCGCCCGCAACCGCCAGCTCCGCGTCGGCCGCCCCGCCGGCGACCCCGATGCACCTCGACTGCGCCACCGGCCTGGCCCTCTGCACCGAGGTACACGACTCGGAGGCCGTGTTCGGCGAGGACGTCTACGTCGGCCACGACGAGCCGGCGGCGATCTTCTACGACGGCCATCCCGGCGCCGGCAACAACAACCTGTACCACCTGCGGCTGCCCACCGACCCGCCGCGGCAGCCGCGCCAGGACGGCACCGGCGGCACGTTCAACTTCCAGCTGCACCCGGCGTTCTGGTTCGGCATGGCGATGTGCGACAACCAGTCCGCGCCGGAGTTCACCCACGCGCCCTGCGCGCCGGACACCGACGCCAACATCTTCGACGGCGCCGATCCCGCCGACCCGCACTACATCGGCAGGCACCCCGGTACCGCGTTCATGGAGATGCAGTTCTACCCGCCCGGCTGGGTCGGCTGGCCGGCCGGCACGTCCTGCGACCCCACCCGCTGGTGCGCGGCGCTGACCATCGACAGCCTCTCCCAGAACCTCAACACCGGCGCCCAGAACAACGCCGACTGCCTGTCCAAGGTCGGGATCGAGCCGGTGAACTTCGCCTTCGTCACCCGGGATGGCAGGTCCCAGGCCCCGGCCGATCCGCTGCGGGCCACCACCGCCTCGCTCACCCCGGACCCGGCCAGGGACCTGTTCATGAACTCCGGTGACGACCTCGCGCTGGCGATGCGGGACACCCCCGCCGGCTTCCGGGTCGACCTGGTCGACCTGACCAGCGGCCGGCGCGGCGCGATGACCGCCAGCACCGCCAACCAGTTCGGCCAGATCGTCTTCGACCCGACCGCGGCGACCTGCACGAGCAAGCCGTACGCGTTCCACCCGATGTACGCCACCGCCAGCGAGCACACCAGGGTGCCGTGGGCGGCGCACTCGTTCAACGTGGCGTTCTCCGACGAGATCGGCCACTTCGAGTACTGCGACGCGATCGCCGCCGAGGGCGGGGCCTGCACCATGCCGGGCGGGGACGACACCGCGCTCGACTCCGACGACCGTGGCTGCTTCGACGCCGCGGCCAGCCTGCGGATCGCGGTGACCGGCTGCACCGCCAGCGAGGAGGACTTCGACGGCGTGCCGTACCGGCCCACCTGGCCGGGCGCGACCAGCGGCCACGACCAGGCCGTGAACCCGCGGCCGATCGTGTTCTCCAGCCCGCGGTTCAACGGCGCGCACCGCTACGCCAGGACGGCCTTCGAGACCGACCTGCCGCGCATCGAGGCGGCCGACGCGATCGCCGCCGGGCTGCCGCCGTGCGACCGCTCGACCGGCGCCAACTGCGTCAACCCGCCGCCGAACGCCACGTTCTACCCGCTGTACACGACCCGCCCCG
Organism: Mycobacteriales bacterium; assembly: GCA_045806985.1. Lineage (GTDB taxonomy): Bacteria > Actinomycetota > Actinomycetes > Mycobacteriales > JBJMIH01 > JBJMIH01. The sequence goes on from JBJMIH010000307.1 coordinate 20,027, forward strand.
CCCGCGGGCTGGGCTGCGAGTGGCAGCTCGGCGGCGCCCACATCCCAGGCACGCTGAACACCTTCGGCGGGTCGTCGACCACCGAGTTCGGGCCGCTGCTGCGGCTGACCTACCCGTCGGCTACCGGTCCGGTGGCCCGTTTCAACGACTTCCGCCGGATCGTCGCCAACCCCTGCTGAGTGCTGGCGGGCACTGAGCAGGTCACGAGGAGGTCAGGGAACCTTGACGGTGGCGGGGTCGGGTGCGACCTCGCCACCGTCGGGGTCGGCGGCGGGCACGGCGGTACGCGGCGCCCAGGCGGCGGTGGCGGTGGCCGTCCCGGCCGGCGCGTGGCTGGCCAGGTAGTCGGCGTACACGGCGAACCACTGGGCGTCGGTGTACGGGGTCCAGCCGTGCGGCTTCTCCCGCCCGTACAGGAAGGTGGCGTCGGCCGGCGGGTCGGTCTGCTTGGCCAGCTGCGCCTGGAGCAGTTCGACGGCGTCGTTGAGGAAGTAGGTGTCCATGTCGCCGACGTACACGTGGATCCTGCCGCGCAGCTTGGGCCCGAGGGTGGCCCATTCGGCGCCGAGCTTGGCGGTCAGGTCCTTGGGCTTCCAGCGGGCGGCGACCGCGTGGTCGATGGCGCCGGTGCGCTTGTCCCACACCAGCGCCGGGTAGCCGTCCGGGCCTTGCGGCCCGTACACCGCCTCCCAGATCGCCCACGCGCCACCGGACCGGTCGTGGTCGCCGAGGGCCAGCTCCCACAGGTTCTCCTGGGCCATCGTGTAGTTGACCTCGCCGTGCACGTCGCGGCTGTCCGGCCGGGCGGTGCGGTCCCACTCGCGGATGAGGTCGTAGGCGTTGGCGTCGTCGTACACGTCCACGATCTGGTGCCGGTGGAAGTCGACGGGGTCGGGGTAGCCGGCGAAGGTGCCGCCGTACACGTCCGGGTAGAACACCAGGCTGGCCAGCGCCTCCCAGCCACCGGTGGACCCGCCGGAGGTGAGCCGGGCCCACGGCGCGGCGATGGTGCGGAAGTTCGCGTCCAGGGCCGGGATCAGCTCCCTGGTGGTGGCCGTGCCGTACGGGCCGGTGTTGGGCGAGTCGACCACGTAGGAGGAGTCGTAGAACGGGTTCTCCTCGCGCACCTCGACGCTGATCATCCTCGGCGCGGTGGCGGACAGCCAGAACTGGGAGAACGCGTTGCCGCCGTCCTCCCGGAACCCGTGCGGCGCGTTCTCGGTGAAGTGGGCGAAGTGGTACTCGACCGGGTAGCGGACGCCCGCGTTGGCCGGGTCGTCGTAGCCGGCCGGCAGCAGCACGTTCGCGCCGAGGTACATCGGCCGGCCCCAGAAGGCGGTCAGCGACGGGCTGAGGATCTTGACGTGCTTGACGTGCGCGGTGTCGGTCGGGTTGCCCTGCTGGCAGGTGCCGCCGGCCGGAACCGGGTCCTTCGGGGTGATGAGGTGGTCGAGGTTGAGCCGGACGGTGCCGGACCGGCGCGGGTCGAGGTCGATCCACCGCGGTGTCGAGTACATGTTGTCGGGGGAGTTGAAGATGTCCTGGCCGTCCCCGCAGGGCAGGTGCATCTTCACCACCGAGCCGTCGGAACGGCGAAAGGTCGAGTAGACGTTGAGGAAGGCCTGCACGGAGTACCTGCCGGCGGGCAGCTGGTCCAGCCGGGGCAGCGGGTAGCCGTAGGTGGCGCCGGCGCCGTCGACCATCGCGGCCTGGCCGGGCGCGAGGTGGTCGACGTCGCGGCCCCAGAACGGGACGCCGCCGACGATGTCGATCTGGTCGCGCGGGTCGCTGCTGCCGTCCCGGGAGATCACCACGTACACCCGGCCGTCGGCGGCGGCCTGCCGCAGCGAGGCCGGGAAGGTCACCGCGAACCGCAGCGGCCGCCCGGTGCCGGCGTCGGCGGCCACCGAGCCTCCCAGCAGGGCCACCATCACCACGAACACCCACAGCACGCGACTGCGCACGCCTACCTCCCTGATCGCCGGCCGGTACAGGCTAGTCGGGCCCGAATGTCCGGCTCAAGGAGGTCTGCGGTGAATTCCGCACGTCAGAGCGGTACCGCCTGGACGACCATCGGTTCGCGGACCAGCCGCCAGACCACGTCGACGCCGGTCTTGGCGGGCGCGTCCGGCTCGACGATGCGGCGGCCGACCTCGACGAAGCCGAGCCGCTCGGCGAGCCTGCCGCTGGCGGCGTTGGCGGCGTCGTGGATGATCTCGACCCGGTCGATGTCGGGCAGCGTGAACGCCTCCCGGATCAGCGCGGTGGCGGCCATCGTGGCCAGGCCGCGGCCGGTGTAGGCGGGGTGCAGCCAGTACCCGAGCTCCAGCCCGCCGGGCCCGATCCGGCGCATCAGGCCGGCGCTGCCGATGACCATCTCCTCGGTGGTGATGGCGAACTGGTACGCCTCGCCGGTGGCCCATTCCCGTTCGCACTGCTCGGCGAACCAGGCCGCGCGTTCCCTGTCGAACCCGTCCGCCCACGGCATCCAGGGCACCAGGTGCTCCTGGGCGGACGTCACCACGTCGTAGATCAGGTCAACGTCGGCCGCCTGCCAGCGGCGCAGCGTCACCTGATCCTCGCCGAAGACCTCGCTGAGCGTCACCACCACCACTCCGCCGAGGGTATCGCGGTTGCCCGGTTCGGACCGTTCTGACTGTCCTCACCAGACCGACGCCGGCGAGCACCACGACCATGCCGGCCAGTTCCCGCCCGTTCAGGGACTCGCCGAGGACGGCCGCGCCGAACAGCACCGCCATCACCGGGATCAGGTAGGTGACGGTGGAGGCCAGGGTCGGGCCGTCGTCGGTGATGAGCCGGTAGTTGAGCAGGTACGCGATGCCGGTGCCGAGCAGGCCGAGCACGGCCAGCGATCCGGCCGCGTCGGCCCGCCAGTGCGGGGCCTGCCAGCCGACCGGCAGCGCGGCGGCGGACAGCACGGTGGCGGCGGTGAGCTGGCCGGCGGACAGCACCAGCGGCGACAGGCCGCGCCCGGCGAGGTGGCGGCCCGCGTACACGAACAGCACCCCGTAGGAGGCGGAGGCGCCGAGGACGGCGAGCGCGCCGCCGAGGCAGCCGCCCCGGGTCTGCCACGGCGCGAAGATCACCAGGGTGCCGGCGAAGCCGAGGGTGAGGCCGGCGGCCCTGGCCACCGACATCCGCCGTTCGGTGCCGGCGGCGAGGGCGACCAGGACGGTCCACAGCGGGGTGGTGGCGTTGAGGATGCCGGCGAGCTGGGAGTCGATGTGCCGCTCGCCGACGCCGAACAGGAAGAACGGCAGCACGTTGCCGGCCACCGCGACGACCGCGAAGTGCGCCCACAGCTTCCGGTCGCGGGGCAGCCGCAGCCCGCGCGCCGCGCAGATCACCAGCACGATGCCGGCGCCCAGCAGCAGCCGGACGAACACGATCTGCATCGGGGTGAGCGCGCGCAGGCCGACCTTGATCCACACGAAGCTGGAACCCCAGATCGCGGCCAGCAGGATGAGGCGGGCAAGGCTTCCCGTCCTGGCGCCGCGGAGTCCGCTCATGCGCTCCAGTCTCACCCGGGCCCACCGTTGAGGTCCATCGACCGATTTCCGTTGGTTCCGTTCAGGGAAACTGAACGGTCCCCGGCCACCGCGCGCAGCGCGTCCAGCACGGCGGCCAGCTGCGGCGCGGTCTGGCTGCCCTCCCGCACCACCGCGAACACGTGCCGGGCCGGCCGGTCCGCCGCCAGCGCCCGCACCACCACGCCGTCGTGGGCCCGCGCGCCGGCCAGCCGGGGCACCATCGCCACCCCGAGGCCGGCCTGGACCATGGCCAGCACCGCGTCCCAGTCGAACACCGCGTGCGCCGGTTCCGGGGTGAACCCGGCGGCGGCGCAGGCGGCGACGGTGATGTCCCGGCAGGCGCCGGCGGAGCCGAAGATCCACGGTTCGGCGGCGAGCTGGGCCAGCCGTACCGACGGCGCGCTGGCGAGCGGGTGGCTGGCCGGCAGCGCCACGTCCAGCAGGTCGGTGAGCAGTGGCACCCGGTGGAAGCGCCGGTCGGAGCTGGCCGGGGCGCGGGGCGCCTCCAGCCCGATCACCAGGTCGGCGTCGCCGCGGGTGAGCAGGGCGAAGCTGTGCGGCGGGTCGGCCTCCCGCAGCCGCGGCGCCAGCCCGGGCCGGTCCCCGCGTAGCCGGGCGAACGCCGGCAGCACCAGCCCGGTGAGCGCGGTGCTGAACCCGGCCACCCGTACCTGCCCGGTCTCGCCGGCCGAGTAGGCGGCCAGGTCGGCCCGCAGGTACTCCATCCGGGCGAAGATCTCGTGCGCGTGCCCGAGCAGCACGCGGGCGGCGCCGGTGAGCCGCACCCGCCGGCCGGCCGGTTCCAGCAGCGGCACGCCCACCTCCCGGCTCAGCGCCGCGAGCTGCTGGGACACCGCCGACGGGGTCAGGTGCAGCGCCTCGGCGACCGCGCCCACCGTGCCGCGCTCGTCCAGCTCGCGCAGTACCCGCAGCTTCCGCACATCCAGCTCGACCATGCAGCCAGGCTAATGATTCGGCGGCCGAACCGTCAGCGACGCTGGGGCCGGGCGGCCAGAACGGGGACCGAAGTCCCGGGCGCTGCCGGGCCGCCCGAGCAATCATGGAATCCATGACCGAGCAGCAACTCTCCCGCACGCCCCTGTCCGAAGACGAACTCCAGGCGCTCGACGCGTACTGGCGGGCGGCCAACTACCTGTCCGTCGGGCAGATCTACCTGATGGACAACCCGCTGCTCACCGAGCCGCTGGAGCCGGCGCACCTGAAGCCGCGGCTGCTCGGCCACTGGGGCACCACGCCGGGCCTCAACTTCGTCTTCACCCACCTGGACCGGATCATCAACGAGCGGGACCAGGACGTGATCTACATCGCCGGGCCCGGGCACGGCGGCCCGGCCGCGGTCGCGCACGCCTACCTGGAGGGCACCTACAGCGAGCGGTACCCGCACGTGTCCCGGGACGCCGAGGGGCTGCGCGCGCTGTTCCGGCAGTTCTCCTTCCCCGGCGGCATCCCCAGCCACGTCGCGCCGGAGACGCCGGGCTCGATCCACGAGGGCGGCGAGCTGGGGTACGCGCTCTCGCACGCCTACGGGGCCGCGTTCGACAACCCGGACCTGGTGGTGGCGTGCGTGGTCGGCGACGGGGAGGCCGAGACCGGGCCGCTGGCCACCAGCTGGCACGGCAACAAGTTCCTCGACCCGGCCCGGGACGGCGCGGTGCTGCCGATCCTGCACCTGAACGGGTACAAGATCGCGAACCCGGCCGTGCTGGCCCGCATCCCGGAGGAGGAGCTGCTGGCGCTGATGACCGGGTACGGGTACCGCCCGTACGTGGTGTCGGGCGACGACCCGGCCCGGATGCACCAGCTGATGGCCGCGACGCTGGACGAGGTCTTCACCGAGATCGCCCGCATCCAGACCGCCGCCCGGCGGGACGGTGTCACCGAGCGGCCGCGCTGGCCGATGCTGATCCTGCGCTCCCCGAAGGGCTGGACCGGGCCGGCCGAGGTCGACGGCAAGCCGGTGGAGAACACCTGGCGGGCCCACCAGGTGCCGCTCGACCAGGTTCGCACCGACAAGACCCACCGCGCCCAGCTGGAGGAGTGGATGCGCGGGTACCGCCCGGAGGAGCTGTTCGACACCGACGGGCGGGTACGGCCGGAGATCACCGCGATCGCCCCGCGCGGCACCCGGCGGATGAGCGCCAACCCGCACGCCAACGGCGGCGAGCTGCTGCGCGCGCTGCGGCTGCCGGACTGGCGCGCCTACGGCCTGGACGTCGGCAAGCCGGCCACCGCCGCCGCCGAGGCCACCCGGGTGCTCGGCACCTGGCTGCGCGACGTGATGCGGGCGAACATGGACAACTTCCGGATCTTCGGGCCCGACGAGACCGCCTCCAACCGGCTCGGCGCGGTGCTGGAGGCCACCGACAAGGCGTGGAACGCCGAGATCCTGGACACCGACGAGCACCTGGCCCTGGACGGGCGGGTGCTGGAGGTGCTGTCCGAGCACCAGTGCCAGGGCTGGCTGGAGGGCTACCTGCTGACCGGCCGGCACGGGCTGTTCAACTCCTACGAGGCGTTCATCCACATCGTCGACTCGATGTTCAACCAGCACGCCAAGTGGCTGGAGACCACCAACAAGATCGGCTGGCGCCGCGACGTCGCCTCCCTCAACTACCTGCTGAGCAGCCACGTGTGGCGGCAGGACCACAACGGCTTCTCCCACCAGGACCCCGGCTTCATCGACCACGTGGTCAACAAGAAGGCCGACGTGATCCGGGTGTACCTGCCGCCGGACGCGAACACGCTGCTGTCGGTCATGGACCACTGCCTGCGCAGCCGGCAGTACGTCAACGTGGTCGTCGCCGGCAAGCAGCCGGCCCTCCAGTACCTGTCGGTGGAGGACGCGGCCGCGCACTGCGCCCGCGGCATCGGCCTGTGGGAGTGGGCCAGCAACGACGGCGACGAGGAACCCGACGCGGTGCTCGGCTGCGCCGGCGACATCCCGACCGTGGAGGTGCTGGCGGCCGCCGACATCCTGCGCCAGTACCTGCCGGAGCTGAAGGTGCGGGTCGTCAACGTCGTGGACCTGATGCGGCTGCAGCCGGAGGTGGAGCACCCGCACGGGCTGCCGGACGCGCAGTTCGACGCGCTGTTCACCGCCGGCAAGCCGATCGTGTTCGCCTACCACGGCTACCCGTGGCTGATCCACCGGCTCACCTACCGCCGCGCCAACCACCACAACCTGCACGTGCGCGGGTACAAGGAGGA
>JBJMIH010000308.1:0-26614 GCA_045806985.1 Mycobacteriales bacterium
AACAGGTCCACGTACTCCGGGGTGGCGAAGTCGCGGGTACGGGCCACCCGGAACAGCCGCAGCAGCGCCGGGTTGGCGGTGAACAGCTTCTCGTCGCCGCCGGTGCCGGCCAGCGCCACCACGTGCAGCCGGCCCTCGCTCTGCTCCAGGAAGCGGCGCAGCTCCTCGGCGCAGGCCGGCCCGCAGTCGGCCTCGCCGACCAGCGCGTCCAGCCCGTCGATGACCAGCAGCCGGGCGCCGCGGGCCGCCTCCACCTTCTCGGCCAGCGTGGACACCGCGGCCGACACGGTGAGGCTGACCAGCATCTCGTCGGACAGCCAGATCGGCTCCTGGGCCAGGCCGCGGCCGGCCAGGATCTGCTCGACGGCGTCCACGGCGAGCCCGTGGCCGGTGCCGTCCGGCCCGGCGATCAGCATCCGCACCGGCTGGTCGGTGTGCAGGGCCACCTCGTCCAGCGCGGACACCAGGTCGGGCTGGCCGACGATCCTGGAGGTGACCTGCTCGATCCGCGCGTGCGCGTCGGCCACGTCGTCGGTGTCGACCGGCGTCGGGGCCGGCATGCTGGCGATCTTGCCGACCAGCGGGTTGGACACCTTGCGGATGCGGAACAGCCGGCGCAGGTCCTTCTGGAAGCCGGCCACCGGCACCCACAGCGGCTTCGGGTACGCCGGGATGTCGGGCAGGCCCTGCACGGTGCCGGTGATCCGGACCGCCATGTCCAGCCAGGCCCTGCACGTGTCGGCCTCGCCGGCCAGCAGGCAGCGGGCCAGCCAGGCGCGGGTGTCGGTCTGCCAGCGGGAGGCCTCGAAGCCGGTCTTGCGGGCGGCGAAGCGGTCCTCGACGGCGGACGCCTGGTCGGGATCGAGGGCCACCGACAGGTCCACCGGCACCCGCTCCAGGCCGGCCTGAAGCAGCAGCTCGGCGACCGACTCGGAGGTGTCCTTGGCGGTGACGGTGGCGGACAGCCTCTGGTGGACGGCGGCGAACCCGTCGTACACCCAGGTCAGGTACCCGGCCGGGCCGGCGACCTCCGGCAGCACGGAGAGCAGGTCGTGCTCCTCGGCGAGCGCGGCCCACGGCGCGGCCAGGTCGCCGACCGGCGCGGTGCGGTCCTGCTCGCGGCCGGCCGGGTCGCTCTCCCGCAGGTCGTACAGCTTGGTCAGCGCGGTGAGCCGCTCGGTGAAGGGCGGGATCGCTTCCAGGATCCGCAGGCACTCCCTGATCAGCGCGAACGCGATTTCACGCTTCTCGCGGTCGAGCCCGGCGGCCTCGACCGTCCACATCGACGGTGGCCGCCAGGCCCCGCTCTGCGAGTACCAGTACTCAGGGTTGCGGTACGGCTTCTCTCCGTCAGAGAAGAACTGGTCGAGGAACTCGTAGGTCAGGTCGCCCCGGTTGCCGCCACGCAGCGCGGAGGCCCCGCACAGGAACTGGGTCAGCACGTTCAGCTCGGCGCCGACCGGCGGGGCCGGCCGCTTGTAGAACTCGATGAGCTGCGAGCTGAGTTGCTGAGCACGGGGGTCCGCGGCCAGGTCGTTCGCTTTCGCACGGAGTGTCTCGAGCAGACCGTCAGGTATCCGCCACGGACCGTAGCTGTACAGGTCGAAGACGGGTTCGTCGGTGAGCAGGATCTCGAGGTGCTCAGGCAACCGGTTCGCCATGGCAGGAAGCCTACGGCCGGCGACCCCCGGGAACCTACCCGAGGACCGTCCTGATGCGACGGCCCTGGTCAGACCTCATACGTGAGTGTTAGTGGGATAGCTCACAGCGACCTTTACAGAGTTCGAAGGTTGCGCTCAGGTGGGTCTAAGGCCCCTTGCTCAAGCTGCCCCCATGACCGTCCTGACCCTGCCGTACTCCGCGGCCCCGGCCCGACTGGCCGGGGTGGTCAGGCGCATCCCGGTGACGATCGGTTACCTGTCGCTGCTGGCACTCGCGTCCTGGCTGCTCAGCCGGCTCGATCACGACACCCGCGACAGCGTGGTGCGGCACGCGAGCACGAACCTGGACAATCTCGGCCGCCTGCACGTGGGCACGCTGCTGACCAGCGCCTTCGTGATGACCTCGGCGCCGACCCTGGCCTGGTGGTGCGGGATCGTCGCGCTGCTGGCCGGGGTGGAGCTGCGACTGGGCAGCAGGCGGCTGGCCTTCGCCTTCCTCGCCGGGCACGTCGGCGCGACCCTGCTGGTGGCGGCCGGCCTGGCCACCGGCGTCAAGGCCGGCTGGGTGGACGGCGGCGTGTCCGGCACGGTGGACGTGGGCGTGAGCTACGGCCTGATGGCCGTGATCGGCCTGCTGGTCGCCACGCTGCCGGCCCGGCTCCAGCCGCTGTGGGCGGGGCTGTGGCTGACCGCGGCCGGCATCGCGGTCTCCGAGGGCCGCGACTTCACGTCGGTGGGCCACCTGCTGGCGCTGACCATCGGCCTGCTCGCGGCCATCCGGGTACGGCGGCGGTCGCGACCCGTCGACGGCGGCGGGTTCGGCTGGACCGTCGCGGGTGGCGTGGCCGCCGGCGGCGCGCTGGCCTGGGGCTCCGACCTGGACGGCACCGGCCCGGTGCTGGTGATCGGCGCCACCGTGGTCGCGGCCACGCTCGGCAGCCTGTTGCTCCGGTACCGGCAGTCCCGCTCCCCCGAACCCGCCGGCTGAGGCTAAACTGGGCACCTGGTTCCGCCAGTTGGAACGGTATTCCGCCCAGTGAATTGCGGAGGGACGCGATGGAAGTCCGGCACGCGACCAGCCCGGAGCAGTACACCTCGTTCGACACCGCCGCCCTGCGCCGGCATTACCTGGTCGAGAGCCTGTTCGCCACGCCGGGGCAGGTCAGCCTGACCTACAGCCACCAGGACCGGATCATCCTCGGCGGGGTGCGGCCGGATGGCGAGCCGGTGCCCCTGCCCGCCCCCGAGCAGCTGCGCGGCGAGCACTTCTGCGACCGGCGCGAGCTGGGCGTGGTGAACGTCGGCGGCGCGGACGGCGCGGTCGAGGTGGACGGCAAGCGGCACGACCTCGGCCACCGCGAGTGCCTGTACGTCGGCCGTGGCGCCCGCGACGTGGTCTTCCAGCCCGGCAGCGCGTACTACCTGATCTCCACGCCGGCACACGCCGAGTACCCGACGGTGAGCGCCGGGTTGGACCAGGCCGAGCCGATGGCGGTCGGCGGCCCCGAGGGCTCCAACCAGCGCACCGTCTACAAGTACATCCACACCGGCGGCATCCGCAGCAGCCAGCTCGTCCTGGGTGTCACCGTGCTCGACGAGGGCAGCATGTGGAACACCATGCCGTGCCACACCCACGAGCGGCGCACCGAGGTGTACTTCTACTTCGACCTGCCGGAGGACCACCGGATCGTGCACCTGCTCGGCCGGCCGGACGAGACCCGGCACGTCGTGGTCGCGAACGAGCAGGCCGTCATCTCGCCGTGCTGGTCGGTGCACAGCGGCTTCGGCACCCGTAACTACGCCTTCGTGTGGGCGATGGGCGGGGAGAACCAGGCCTACGACGACATGGACGTCGTCGCGATCCCGGACCTGCGCTGATGTTCTCCCTCGAGGGCCGCACGGCACTGGTCACCGGCGCCCGGACCGGCATCGGCCAGGCCATCGCGGTCGGGCTGGCCAGGGCCGGCGCGGACGTGGTGCTGCACGGGCACCGGGACGACCTCGACGAGACCGAGGCGGCGGTCAAGGCCGCCGGGCGGCAGGCGGAGCGGTGGGTGCTCGACCTGACCGAGCCGGAGCGGGTACCCGACGCCGCCGCCGAGCTGCTCGACCGCCGGCAGGTCGACATCCTGGTCAACAACGCCGGGATCATCCGGCGCGGGCCCGCGCTCGAGCAGGAATACCAGGACTGGCGGGACGTGCTGGCGGTCAACCTGGACAGCGTGTACCTGCTGACCAGGGCGGTCGGGGCCGGCATGGTCGCGCGCGGGTACGGCAAGGTGATCATGATCGCGTCGATGCTGTCCTTCCAGGGCGGCATCAACGTGATCGGGTACACCGCCAGCAAGCACGCGGTCGCCGGGCTGGTCAGGGGGCTGGCCAACGAGTGGGCGCCGCACGGCGTGCAGGTCAACGCGATCGCTCCCGGGTACATCGCCACCAACAACACGGCCGTGCTGCGGGCCGACCAGGACCGCGAGCCGGCCATCCGCGCCCGCATCCCGGCCGGCCGCTGGGGTACCCCGGAGGACCTGGCCGGCGCGGCGGTGTTCCTCGCCGCACCCGCGTCCGACTACGTGACTGGGCACGTGCTGGCCGTCGACGGCGGCTGGCTGGCGCGCTGAATCCAGTCCTGTGAATACACTCGCCCCATGACACGACCGACCGGCGGTGCCGGGGGTTCCATCGACAAGGCCCTCGCGGTGCTGGAGGCGCTGTCGGAGCACGCGCGGGTCACCGACATCGCCGCCGCCACCGCGCTGCCCAAGTCGACCGTGCACCGGATCCTCCAGTCGCTGGTCGAATGGGGCTTCGCCAGGGCGGACGGGGCCGGCGGGTACCTGCCCGGCCCGCGCATCCTCACCCTCGCCGGCAAGGTGATGAGCCGCTTCGACCCGGCGCGGGCCGCCGGCGAGGCGCTCCAGGCGCTGCACGAGCGGACCGGCTTCACCGTCCACTTCGCGGTGCGCAGCGGCGACGAGGCGGTGTACGTGGAGAAGATCGAGGGCCGGCGGCCGTACCAGATGGCCTCCCGGGTCGGCATGAGCCTGCCGCTGCACTGCACCTCGATCGGCAAGGCCATCCTGGCCGCGCTGCCGGACGACGAGGTGCGCACGATCGCCGCCCGCGCCGGCCTGCCCGGGCACACCCCGCACACCCTCACCGACCCGCCGGCCCTGCTGCGCAACCTCGCCGAGATCCGCCGTACCGGCTACTCCCTGGACAACGAGGAGAACGAGCTCGGCATCCGCTGCCTGGGCGCGGCCGTCTACGACCACACGGGCACCGTCCTCGGCGGCATCTCCCTGTCCGCGCTGGCCTTCGAGATCGACCCCGACGCCCCCGAACCTCTCGCCACGGCCGTCATCACGGCGGCCCGCGACGTCTCCCTCGCCGTCGGCGCCCCCGCCGAGGCCCTCCCCGCCTAGGGCAGGAACCTGACGACGTAGGCGGTCAGAGCGTCCAGGTCGACACTAAGCGCGACCGACCCGATCGTCTCGGTGTGCTTCCCGGTGATCCGATCCGGCGACCGGTCGTCCGGCCAGTGCCGGTACAGAACCAGCCGCCGTTGCTCGTTCTCGATCCGCCAGTAGTGCAGCCCGGCGGCCGCGTACACTTCGGGCTTCGTACGCCGGTCGTTGAACGTCGATCCCGGCGACACGATCTCGACCACCAGCAACGTGTCCTTGGCCCACGGTTTGCCGCCCGTCAAGACGGACTCCTCGCGGACGATCAGCACGTCCGGCCTCATCACCCGACCGGTGACATCGACGACCATGTCCATGTCGGTCACCGCGATGGCACCTGCGGGTAGTTGTTCCTCGAACTCGTTGAACAGCGCGACTCCGAGGCGGTTGTGCCAGGTGATAGGTGCAGGCGTCAAGATGAGTTCCCCGTCGAGCAGTTCCAGGTGCAGCTTCGGATCGACGTCCAGCGCGAGGAACTCTTCCGCGGTCATGGGAGGCAGGCTGGCGGCGTCGTCGATTCGCAGCGCGGGCATCATCTTGACACTCCTTCGCGATCTTCCCAAATCCGCTCCAGACTAGCGCTGGACGCGGGCTCCTGCGCCCTTCACGAGGGCCTCCACCTCCTTGAGGGTAGCCATCGAGGTGTCGCCGGGGGTGGTCATCGCCAGGGCGCCGTGGGCGGCGCCGTACTCGACGGCCGTGGCCAGGTCGCCGTGGGTCATCAGGCCGTAGATGAGGCCGGAGGCGAAGCTGTCGCCGCCGCCGACGCGGTCGAAGACGGCCAGGTCGGGGCGGTGGGTGGCCTCGGCGAACGCGCCGTCCGCCCAGGCGATGGCGCCCCAGTCGTTGACCGAGGCGGTCTTCACCGTGCGCAACGTGGTGGCGATGACGGCGAAGTTGTCGAACTCCCTGGTGACCTCGCCGATCATCCGCTTGAAGTTGTCGACCTCGAGCGAGGTGAGGGAGGCGTCGGTGTCCGGGACCTCGAAGCCGAGGGCCGCCGTGAAGTCCTCCTCGTTGCCGATCATCACGTCGACGTACCGGGCCAGCCGGCGGTTGACCTCCCTGGCCCGCTCCTGCCCGCCGTAGCTCTTCCACAGGCTGGGCCGGTAGTTCAGGTCGTAGGAGACGACGGTGCCGTGTCGCTTCGCCGTCCGCATCGCCTCCTCCACCACGTCCGGCGTGGTGTCGGACAGCGCCGCGAAGATCCCTCCGGTGTGGAACCAGCGCACGCCCTGGGTGCCGAACAGCTCCTCCCAGTCCACGTCGCCGGCCCGGAGGTGGCTGGCGGCGGTGTGGCCGCGGTCGGAGACGCCGAGCGCGCCGCGCACGCCGTACCCGCGCTCGGTGAAGTTCAGTCCGTTGCGGACATCGCGGCCGAGCCCGTCGTACGGCACCCAGCGGATCCACGCGGTGTCCACCCCACCCTGCAGGATGAAGTCCTCGACCAGCCGACCCACCTCGTTGTCCGCGAACGCGGTGACGACGCCGGTGCGCAGGCCGAAGCAGCGGCGCAGGCCGCGGGCCACGTTGTACTCGCCGCCGCCCTCCCACACCCGGAACGACCTGGTGGTCCGGATCCGCCCGTCGCCGGGGTCCAGCCGCAGCATGATCTCGCCCAGCGAGACCTCGTCGTACCGGCACTCCCCGGCCGGCCGCAGCGTGAGCGCCATCAGTCCCCCACCAGTTCCTTGATCCTTGCCACCGGGTCGTCGACCTTGAGCAGGTCGCTGCCGACGCCGACGGCGAGCGCGCCGGCCGCCAGCCAGGCCGGCACGTCGTCCAGCTTGATCCCGCCGGTCGGCACGATCCGCGCGCCGGGCAGCACCGCCAGCACCGACTTGAGGTACTGCGGCCCGCCGACGTGCGCGGGGAACAGCTTGGCCACTCCGCGGGCGGTCGCGGCGGCCAGCTCGCCGGGGCTGAAGCAGCCCTCCACGAACAGCGTGCCGGCGGCCTCGGCGACCTCCCGGACCTCGGCGGCCGGGTACGGGCTGACCAGGAAGTCGACGCCGCGGTCGATCGCGTCGCGGGCGTCCACGGCGGTGGTGATCGTGCCCATGCCGAGCAGCCCGTCGGGGTGGGCGGCGCGGACGGCCGCGAGGGCGTCCCGCCAGCCCGGTGTGGTCGCGGTCAGCTCGACCACGGGCAGGCCGGCGTCGTACATCCGGCGGGCGGCGTCGGCGGCGCTGTCCGGGTCGGGGAGCCGGAGGACGGGCACGATGCGGGCGGAGGCGAGGGCCTCGACGACGGGTGTGTCTGGCATGGCAGGCTCCACGTGTTCCATGTGGCAGAACGGTGTTCTATTCTACCGCCATGCCGAACATCACCGTAGAGCTGCTCTCCGGCCGCACCCTCGACCAGCGCCGCGAGTTCGCGCAGGCCGTCACCGACGCCGCCGTCGACATCCTCAAGGCCCGCCGCCAGGACGTCCGCATCCTCTTCGTGGAGATCGAGAAGACCGACGTCGCCAACGGCGGCGTGCTCAAGGCCGACGAGCAGTAGCCTTCCGCTCGTCGCGCTCGGCCAGCGAATCGCGGCTGAACAGGTTCTTCGTCCACGACTCGTTGAGCCCGGCGAGGAAACCCACGCCGCCCCAGAAGAACCACGACGACACCCACTCGCCGCCGGTCGCCCCGCGGGCCATCAGGTCGCCGCTCGGATCGCGGAAGACCGTGACGATGCCGCCCTTCACCAGGAACAGCACGCCGAGCGCGAAGAACCACCCGGTGACGATGCGGTACCACGCCGTACGCGCGTCCATCGCCTCGTAGTCCAGCCAGCGGATCCGCCGCAGCCGGAACAGCACGCTGACCACGGCGCCGGCGGAACCGCCGAGAATGCAGGCCAGCGTGTCCCGGACGGCGATCACCTCGCCGGACGACGGCAGCCGCGCGTGGCCCCTGGCCAGGCCGTGGTACGCCGAGATCAGCGGCAGGATGCCCACGCTGAGCACCACCAGCAGCACCATCGACGCGATCACCCCGCCGATCAGGCCGCGGGCGTACAGCCGCCGCGCCCACTTCTCGGCCGCCCTGTCCACGAACTCGCACATCCGGGCGGCCAGCGGGTCCAGGATCGTGGTGGCGGCCTGGGCGGCGTCCGCCGGCAGCCGTAGCGCCGTCGACAGCTCGGCGACGATCATCTGCCGGCACAGCTCCCAGTCGCGCGGGTGCAGGTAGCACTGGCCCCGCAGGTACGCCTCCTCCAGCGTGGCCATGCCGCGCGGGCATTGCTGCCACAGCCGGTCCAGGCCGGTGCCGACCGCGGCGACGTCCGGCAACCCCGTCACGGCCACCAGCTGCGGCTCCGCCCGGAGCGGCCGCAGCGGCGCGGCCTGCCGGTCCCTCCGCTCGCGGCGACGGCGGGCCAGCGTACGGAACGTGACCATGTCCTGGAGCCGGCCCAGCCCGCCGGCCCACCCGCCCACCGGGTACGCCGGGCCGTCCTGGACCCCTGTCTGCTGCACGTCCTCACCCCGGATCGCTCGATGGCCGGGAGCCTGGTGCACGCAGCGTAGGCGTATCCGCGTGACCGCGCAGTCACGCAAACGACAACTTCAGGCCGCTGTCGGGGGGCCCGGCTACAGTGGGGCCGACCGGACCCGGACACGCCGGCCGCACGCGGAGGAGAGCCCACAGCCATGACCGTCACGCCGCTCCGCACCCAACGCGGTCCGAGCCTGATCTTCCTTGGCCTGCTGGCGGTGCTCGGCGCCTCCGGGTGGGCGCTGTGGGACGGCTTCGGCAACGCCAAGACCGGGGTGTTCCTCTTCGTGTGCTCCGGCTGGGTGGTGTCGCTGTGCCTGCACGAGTTCGGGCACGCCTTCACCGCGTACCGGTCCGGCGACCGCAGCGTGGCGGCCCGCGGGTACCTCACCCTCAACCCGCTCAAGTACACCGACTGGGTGCTGTCGATCCTGCTGCCGCTGGTCTTCGTGGTGGCGGGCGGCATCGGCTTCCCCGGCGGCGCGGTCTGGGTGGACCGCGCCGCGATCCGCGGCGGCCGGCACCGGCACAGCCTGATCTCCGCGATCGGGCCGATGGCCAACCTGCTGTTCGCCCTGCTCATGCTGGTGCCGGTCGCCCTGTTCGCGCCCGAACCGGTGAACGGCTTCGTCCCGGCCGGCAGCCACCTGGACTTCTGGGCGGCCCTGGCCTTCCTCGGCCTCCTCCAGCTCATCGCCACCCTGCTGAACCTGCTCCCCATGCCCGGCCTCGACGGCTTCGGCATCTGGGAACCCTGGCTCCCCCGCCACTGGGTCTACCAGGCCCAGCGCCTGGCCCCGTACGGCATGCTCATCCTCTTCGCCATCCTCTGGGGCACCCCCGCCGGCCGATGGCTCTTCGACGGCGCCTACCACGTCATGGACTGGCTCGGCGTCCCCTCCGGCTACGCCGCCACCGGCCACGACCTCTTCCTCTTCTGGCGCAAATAGCTGACTCAGTACTGGCGCGGATCAATACTGCGGGCGAAGTCAGCGGCGTCCAAATAGGTGCACCATAAACTTGCGCCATCGGTGAATCGCAATCTGGAGCACTTGTCCCACGTGACGACCTCGATACGCACCTTGCCACGAGTGCGCACCTTCTCCAGTACCGGAAGCAGGTCCGAGTCGCAGCTGGCGAGAATCAGCACGTCGGCTCGCTGCTCGACCGCGTGCTCGAAGAACTCACACACCAACCACACGTCGACGCCCTTCTCCTGAGCCGGGGTCCTCGGCCAGTCGCGGGGATACCGCAAGGCGCGGAGATTCATCCGCACCCGCTCGTCCTGTGACCACTCCACGGCCTGGGCCTGCGCCACGGCGGCGATCCGCGGCTGCTTGCGCGGGCTCGGCAGGCCTCGGAAGACGTGAATCTCGGCGGGTTCTCCGGAAAGTCCCGCCAGTGTCCGCCGGGCCGCGACCACATCAGCGAACAACGCCGGATGGATCTGCGTCTGCTGGAAAGGGGTACCTAGCGGCGCGAAGCGCTCGTGAGCCGACAGGTGCACATTCTGGTAGTCGATGAAGAGATGAACTCGTGGACCCGTCAAGGGGCCACCCCCGTAAATAAAATTCCCCGCCAGTCCCGAGGGAGGGCGGGGAACAACAAGAACAGTGTCCCCATGGACGGGCCCGGGTGTCAAGTATCCGGTACGAAAGTACGTGATCTTTGCTCGAAGGGGCACCATAGCGGAAAGTGGCGCCGGAGAAGGGGGTGGGCCTGGCGGCGTGTCGGTACCGGTCACGGGGGCGTGGGGTGGGGGGACGGGCGGGCGCCGGTTGGGGAGCGCGTGCTGGCGTGTCGACGTCGCGGCCGGATGACATCAGATGTCTCGCGACCTGCACTATTGCGGTGGGTACTCGCGTATCTCCATAGAGTCGTGCTTAGCTGAGTGCAGTGCCCCACACTGTCCAAGTACCGCCTGCCAGCCGTACCCGCCAGCGTTGCCCCGACCCCAAGGAGTGGCGTTGATCCGCGCCCTGGTCGCCGAGCCGGTACCACTGGTCCGTGAAGGCCTGGTTGCCTCGCTCGCCCGGCAGTGTGACATCGATGTTGTCGCAGATCTCCCGCGTGGTGACGTCGTGGTAGCCGTCGCCACCTCCCTCAACCCCGACGTCGCCGTCCTCGGCGTCGACCTCACCGGCATGGACGGGTTCACCGTCGCCGAGCAACTCGCGGTGATGGTGCCGGACTGCCGCAGCATGCTCCTCGCCAACCGCGCCAGCCCCGGCCAGCTCCGCCGCGCTGTCGCCGCCCGCGCCCACGGCTACCTGCTGAAAGACGCCTCCGCGCTGTCCCTGGCGGCGGCGGTGCGCCAGGTGGCCAGGGGCCGCAAGGTCCTCGACCCCGACCTGGCCTTCGCCGCGATCGACGCCACCCTGAACCCGCTCACCATCCGCGAGATGGACGTGCTCCGGCTCGCGGCGGAAGGTGCGAGCTGCGTCGAGATCGCCGTGAAGTTGAGCCTCGCCGTCGGTACGGTCCGCAACTACCTGTCCCGCGTGATCACGAAGACCGGTGCCCGCAACCGGGTGGACGCGGTCAGGATCGCGGACCGGTCCGGCTGGCTGTGACCGGCGTTTCGGGGGCCGGTTCCGTGGTGGGCGCCAGCTGCGGCGCTACCTGCCATGCGCCGACCAGTTCCCGGTACAGCGGGGAACTGGTCACCAGTTCGGCGTGCGTGCCGAGGGCGACGCGG
This sequence comes from Mycobacteriales bacterium, assembly GCA_045806985.1. GTDB lineage: Bacteria > Actinomycetota > Actinomycetes > Mycobacteriales > JBJMIH01 > JBJMIH01. Next base: position 11,315 of record JBJMIH010000308.1, read on the forward strand.
TCGCCGTCGAGGACGAGCACGCGCCGCGCCCGCGTCGCCGAGCTGATCCGGTGCGCGACCACCACGAGCGCGCCGGGCCGGGCCGCGAACAGCTCCTCGGCGCGCGCCTCGGCGGCCGCGTCGAGCGGGCTGGTGGCCTCGTCGAGCACCACCAGCCAGGCCGGCGCCAGGTACGCACGGGCCAGCGCGACCAGCGCGCGCTCGCCGGCGGACAGCGCGGCCGGGTCGAGCGTGGCGTCCAGCCCGCCAATCCGGTCGACCAGCGGTTCCAGGCCGAGCCCGGCCAGCACGGCGGCCAGCCGTTCGGGGGGCGGCGGGTCGCCGTCGGGGCACAGGTAGGCCAGGTTCTCCCGGACCGTGCCGGTGAAGACGTAGGCCTCCTGCGGGACGAACACCCGCCCGCCGGTACGGCGTACCCGGCCCCGCTGGGGCGTGAGCATCCCGGTGAGGATCGCGGCGAGCGTGGACTTCCCGACCCCGCTCGGCCCGACGATCGCCAGGTGGTCACCGTCGCGGACGGTCAGGTCGAGGTCGCGCAGCACCGGCCGGGCGCGGTCGCCGTACGCGAACGTCACCCCGGTCAGCTCCACGGACGTCCCCGCCGGAACCGGCTCCACCGCGGGAGCGGGCGCCGGCGCGGTGGCGGTCACGATCCGGTTGAGCGTCACGGCGAGCCGCAGGCCGCCGGTGGTGAGGCCCTGGGCGAGCGTGTGCAGGGCCGGGTTGAGGCCCTGGACGAGGTACGCGAGCGCGCCGACGATCCCGCCCCGGCTCACCCCGTGCCGGCTCAGCCACGGCGCCGCGGCGAGCAGCAGCACCACCGGCAGCCAGCCGCCGACGGCCAGTACCGCCACCCGCAGGGCCGACAGGACGGCCAGCCGCCGGGCCGCCGCCGCCTGGGCCGCCACCGGCCGTGCCGCGGCCCGCCACTGCCGTTCCTCGGCCCCGCAGGCCACCACGTCGCGCAGCGCGCCGGCCGCCAGCCCGGCCTCGGCCGCGACCGCCTCGTCGGCGAGGACGTAGGCCCGCTGCGCCCGCGCCATCGGCAGCACCAGCAGGCCGAACAGCGCCAGTCCGGCCGCGAACGGCGGCAGCACCACGACGAGCGTGACCGGCGCCAGCGACGCCAGCCCGGCCAGCGCGCCGAGAGAGGTGAACAGGACCGTGCGGCTCACCGTGAGCAGCCCGGCGAAGCTGTCGCGGACGACCTCGACCTGATGGGTGAGCCGGGAGACCGACGCCCCGGTGTCCGCCCCGGCGCCGACGGCCGGCGCACATGCCTGCTCGACCGCGGCCACCGTCACCCGCCGGACCAGCGCGTTCCGGAACGGCTCGACGACGGCGGCCAGCCGCGGGTAGCAGCGCCAGCTGCCGACCGCGCCGAGGGCCGCCGCCACGACCAGGGCCACCAGCCAGGCCACGCCGGTACCGGGCCGGCCGCCGCCGAACCCGTCCACGGCCCCGGCGACGGCCCGGCCCAGCACGTACGCGGGCGCGGCCTCCACGGCCGACCAGGCGGCGAGCCAGCACAGGTCCCGCCGCCCGTCCCGGAGCGCGCCCGCGACCAGCGCCCACGTGCCCGCAGCCGGGCGGCGGCCGGTCATCCGGCGTCCCCGAACAGGGCCCGGTAGTCCGGGTCCGCCCACAGCTCCCGGTGCGTGCCCTGGGCCCGTACCCGCCCGCCGGCCAGCCACACCACCCGGTCGCAGCGTGCGGCGGTGCCGGCGCGGTGCGCCACCACCAGCCGGGTACGGTCGCCGTACGCGCTGGTCAGCGCGTTGGTGACCTGGAGTTCGGTGGCGGTGTCGAGGCTGCCGGTGGCGTCGTCCAGCACCAGCACCCGGCCGGCCGGCCCGAGCCGGGCGAACGCCCTGGCCAGACCGAGGCGCTGCGCCTCGCCGCCGGACAGCGGCACCGCCGGCAGCAAGGTGTCGTACCCGGCCGGCAGCCGGCTCACGAACCCGTCCGCGCAGGCCGCCCGCGCCGCCGCGCGCACCTGGGCCGGCGGTGGCGGCGCCGGCCCGTACCCGATCGCGTCGCCGACCGTCGCCCCGACGAGCGACGGCCGGGCGAACGCGTACGACACGGCCGACCGCAACGCGCGCGCGGACAGCGCGCCCACCGGCACGCCGTCCAGCAGCACGTCTCCCTCCTCCGGCTCGCGCAGCCGGCCGACCAGCGCGGCGAGGGTGGACTTGCCCGAGCCGGACGCCCCGACCAGCGCGACCGCGATGCCGCCGGGCACCCGAAGGTCCACACCGGACAGCACGCCGGCGCGCACGCCGCGGAACTCGACGGCGCCGTCGCCGGCCGGCAGCCCGCGGTCGCCGTACGCCGGCGCGGGGGCGGCCAGCACCTCCCCCACCCTGGCCGCCCCGGCCCGCGCCCGCGCCCAACGGGCGAGGTGGCCGAGGCCGGCGCCGAGCCCGCTGCCGAGGGCGGCGTACTGGGCCGCGGCCAGCAGCCCGCCGGGAGTGAGCCGGCCGGCGGCCAGCTCGGCGCCGCCGGCGGCGAGGACGGCGGTGAGCAGCAGCGGCACCGCGAAGGTCGCCTGCCCCGCCAGCCGGCCCTGCACCTGCCAGGTCCGCCGGCCCTGCCGGTCCAGCTCCGGCAGCGGCCGCAGCACCCTGGCGACCTCGCGGTCGGCGGTGCCGGCCGCGGCGATGGTGCGAGCGCCGCCGAGGGCCTCCAGCAGCGCGGACGCGATGGCGCCCTGGGCGCGCTGGTACCGCAGCACGACGGCGGAGGTGTTCCGGACGAACCCGCGCAGCAGCAGGATCACCAGCGGCAGGCCGGCGAGGAAGGCCAGCGCCAGCCACGGGTCGATGAGCGCGAGCGCGCCGACGGCCAGCACTGGGGCGGTGGTGGCGGCGACGGCCTGGATGGCGGCCGGGACACGCGCGCCGGCGTCCGCCGCGCTGCCCGCGATCCGGCTGGTCAGGTCCCCGGCGGTGATCCGGTCGGTGAGGGTGGGGCCGGCGGCGAGCAGGTGGCGCAGGACGCGCTCGCGTAGCCGGGCGGTGCCGGCGGCGGTCCCGGCGCCGGTGGCGTACTGGACGGCGGCGCCGGTGGCCACCTGCGCGAGGATCAGCACGGCCGCCAGCGTGACCGCGGCGCCGGTCCGCGCGTCGACGGCGCGGCCGGTGGCGGCCGGCACCGCGAGCTCGGCGGCGGTGCCGGCGACGGTGGCGACGCCGAGCAGGACGCCGGTTGCCTTGTCCACCGTCGACTCCTCGAAGTCATGGGTACGACGGACGCGGCGGGCGCGCCGAGTAGGGCACGCCCGCCGCGTGATGCCGTCACAGGCAGATCGTCACGCTGTGGGAGCTGTGGCAGAGAACGCTCAGCACGCTGTTGCCGCCGTCGCCGCCCTTCGCCGTCTCGGCCAGTTCGATGGCCTGCATGTCCAGGAGAGCCATGGTGGTGTCACCTCCTCACTCGGGGTCGTGATGGGTTGGGGTTCCCGCGGGGGCTTGGAAGGGCAGGTGAACGGGTTCGTCGTGGAGGAGGGCGCCGAGCGCCAGCAACACTCCCGCCGTTCCCGTGCCCAGATCCATCGACAACCGGAAGAGCTGGTCGCCGGGGTAGGCCAGGCCGCCGGCGTACCGGATGGCGTGCCAGGCCAGCCGGGGCACCTGCGCGGTGGCGTGCGCGCGCTCGTGTGCTCCGGCGAGGTGGAGGATCGCGCCGGCCCGGCCGATGAACAGCCCGGGCTGGGAGTAGTAGGGCGACAGCGAGGCGATCCGGGCGGCCGCAGCCGCCTCGGCGAACCGCTCGTCGGCGCGGTGGGCGAGGTAGTCGTCCAGCACCATGCCGATGCCGGTGCTGCCCTTGCCGAGGTACGGCAGCACCCGCCAGCCCTCGTCCACCATCAGCGCGCCGTTGCGGTCGACCACGCAGCGGTCGAGGTCGCGGCGCAGCGCGGTGGCGGCGCTGTCGAGGTACCCGGAATCGCCGGTCCACTCGGCCAGGCGCAGGAACATCAGGGCCAGGCCGGCACCGCCGTGCAGCAGCCCGGCCGGCGGCCGCTCACCGTCGGCGGCGCCGGCGGCCAGCCGCGCCGCGACCAGGTCGGCCGCGCGCCGCGACGCGTCGGCGGCGCCGGGTTCGCCGGTCACCCTGGCCAGGTGGCCGAGGGCGAGGGCGAGCCCGGCCAGGCCGCCGGCCAGGTCGGGGCCGAGCCGCTCCCACTTCTCGTTCAGGCACATCTCGGCGACCTTGAGCGCGCGGTCGGCGTCGCCGAGCAGCGCGAACAGGTGCGCCACCCCGGCCAGTCCGTCGTACAGGCCGAGCCGCACGCCGTTGACGGGGTTGAGCGCCCGGTCGCACAGCCACTGCTCGTAGTCGGGGAACCGGCCGGCGCCGGTCGTCGCGAGCGCGTACAGCACCCCGGCCGCCCCGTACTGGAGGCCGAGCCCGCCGCCGTCGGAGAACTGCCGTATGTCGCCGGGGAACAGCCGGTCGGTGCGCTCGGGGGTGGCGCTGGCCAGGATCGCCCGCACCATCGCGGCCCGTGCCTGCTGCCACTGGTCGCGGTCGGCGGCCAGCAGGGGCGCGGGCCGCCGGCGGTGGCCCGGGCCGAGGATCTCGGTGACGGCCTCGTCGAGGTAGCCCTCGGGTACCGGGAAGTACTCGGCGATCAGGTCGGCGAACTGCGTCACCTTGTCGCGCTCCAGCGGGAACAGCGTGGTCATCGGCAGGAAGATGGCGAGCCGGAGGCAGGCGAGGGCGTACCGGTCGATGGCGAAGCCGGTGCGGTCCCGCGGGGCCACGAAGCCGGGGTTGCCGATGGTCGGGCGGACACCGTCGGCCACCGGCGCGGCGACCTCGAAGTCGATCAGCGCGACCCGGTCGTCCGGCCGGACCATGACGTTGAACATGTGCAGGTCGTTGAAGCAGACACCGCGCTCGTGCAGGTCGGCCACTGCCTGCTCCACGCCGGCGATGATCCGCAGCGCCCACTCGGTGTACTCGACGGTGCGCTGCCGGCTCGGCTCGGGGTCGACGAGCGGGTGCTTGGCCGCGAAGAAGCCGTTCAGCGGCTTGCCCTCGATGTACTCCTGGGCGAGGAAGTGGTGGTCGCCGAGGGTGAAGTAGTCGTACACCGCCGGCACCGAGTCGAGGCCGGCGAGCCGCCGCAGGATGTCGCGCTCGCGCTGGAGCCGGGTCACCGCGTCGGCGCCGTCGGCGGTGAGGCCGGCGTGCGGGCGGGCCTCCTTCAGCACCACCTTGTCGCCGGTGCCGGTGTGGGTCGCCAGGTAGACGCCGCCGCCGTTGGAGAAGTGCAGGGCGCCCTCGATCCGGTACGGCAGGTCGGTGACGGTGGTCGCGTTGCGGGCGGCCAGGTGCGGGGCGAGGAAGTCGGGCAGCTCCACCCACTCCGGCAGCGCGAACACGGGGCCGCGCCGGTCGGGCACCAGCCTGCCGTCCGCGTCCTCGATGGCGCTCACGAGGGCGCCCTTGTCGTCCTCGCAGTACCGCTCGCTGAAGCCGCCGTACCGGACGTACAGCGGGCCGTCGCCCCAGCGCAGGTCGCTCAGGATGTACGGGCCGTGCTGGCCGGCCAGCTCGGCGGACAGCTCCAGCAGGATCCGGTGCAGGTCGGCATCGCCGGCGGGGTAGATGGTGACCAGCTTGCCGCTGCCGCCGCGCGGGGCGTACTTGGCGTTGCGCAGGTACAGCGCGAGCCGGTCGCGGAGGTACTTGAACGGCACCTGGCGGGACACGCAGTAGTCCCACACGGTGGCGAGCACGTCGTCGGCGTTGGTGCGGGTGGCGGAGACGTGGATCTTCCAGCCCTGGGTGAGCATCCGCGCCCGGACCGGCGTCATGATCAGCCAGTCGCCCTTGGGCTGGAAGTCCCAGCCCTCGGGCACCGGACGGTCGCCGACCTTGAACGACAGCTGCTCGCCGCTGGGCTGCCAGCGCGCCGGGTCGTCGTAGAACAGCGGGTCGGCGAGACAGTACGCCTCGTACGTCTTGTCCACCGGCTGCTCCCCCCAGGGATCGGGCTCCGTCAGGTGCCAGATCAGGTTGGCAGGGGCGAACGGGACGAACTACTCGTAGTTGTCACTATTTGGCAGTGAGTACCTCCTCATGCACAGCGGTATTTATCTCTCAACCCGAACCTCTCCCAGTGCCTCCACCAGCCGGCTCACCACCAACCCGAGCAATGCCGCGACGCCGCTGAGGACATACGCCCACCAGGGTTCCCACCGCCGCAGCTGGACGTAGTACACCAACAGCACCAGCAGGCAGACGGCGAGCGCGGTGCCAGCGATGCCGCCACGGCGGCCGTGCACGCTGGTCCCGCCGAGCAGCACGGCCGCGATGACCAGCGGGCCGAACTGCACCGGCTGGGTGGCGGTCTCCGCGCCCGCCAGGTGCGCGTAGTACAGGACCCCGCCCAGGGCGGCGAGCAGCGAGGACACCCCCAGCGCCAGCACCACGGCCGGCACCCTGGCGCCGCGGGTGCCGAGGTCGTCGCCGGTGGTGAGCCGGGCCCGCACCCGCGGCCGGGTGCCGAGAAGGCCGGCGCCCACCGACACCACGGCGAACGCGGCGAACCAGATCCACCTCTTACCGGCCACATCGGACAGCGTCCTGTCGTTGAGCGGCACCAGACCGGCCCTGACGTGCAGGTTGACGGCTCCCCAGGCGATCCACGCGAGGCCGAGCGTGGCCGCCCACGCCGGCATCCGGAACACCGTCACGAGCACGCCGGCCAGCAGGCCGCCCGCGGCCGCCGCGCCGAGCACGATCCCGGCGGCGGCCAGCCCGCCCATCGAGTGCCGGGTCATCAGCCAGCCGGTGAACCCGCCGGCGGCCGGGGCCAGCGTGAGGACGGCGAGGTTCGGCGCGAGGGCGCGCAGCGACAGCGCGAAGCCGATCGCGGTCACGCCGACGGCGGCGGCGAGGCCGGCGAGCTGGGCCAGCTGGCGATGGTCGAGCCCGTGCCGGTCCCTGGCCAGGATCAGCGCGACCGCGCCGCCGACGAGCAGCAGCAGTACGGCCTCCCAGACCAGGTGCACGCCGAGCCGCTCGCCGGCCTGCCGGGTCGGGCCGGTGAGCACCGGCGCCTCGAACGTCGCCGGCCGGTCCGGGGACACCTGCACCACCGCGGTCGGCTTGTCCAGCACGGCGGTGGTCTCGGCGGGGTTGACCGGCGGCGGCGCGGGCGGGCCGCCGACGATGGTCGGCTCCGCGCCCGGCGGGTGCACCGTGCCGGCCGGGCTGAGCGTGAACTCCTCTCCGGGCGCGGGCGGTGCCGGCTCCGGATCCGGTCCCGGCCGGGGGATGACCGGCGGGGACGCCGACGACGGCGGCGGTCCCGCCGGCCGGCCCCCGGGCCGCGGCATCGGCTGCCCCACCCTGGCGGGCTGTTCCGGCGGCCGCTCGGGCCGGCCGGACGGGACCGTGGGCTCGTCCGGGTCCTCGGGATTCGTCATCTGGTCTCCTCCTCAGTCCGGAGGAGACCAGATAGTGCCGTAATCAGTACGACTTGGGCAGTCCCAGGGTGTGCTGGGCGACGAAGTTGAGGATCATCTCGCGGCTGACCGGGGCGATCCGGGCCGCCCTGGCGGCGCCCCAGAGCGGGCCGAGGCCGTACTCCGTGGACATGCCATGGCCGCCGTGGGCCTGGATGGCGGCGTCCACCGCGGCGATGTTGGCCTCGGCGGCGGCGTACTTGGCCATGTTGGCCGCCTCGCCGGCGTCCTCCCTGGCCGCCTCGCCCGCGTCGAACAGCGCCGCCGCCTTCTGCGTCATCAGCTTGGCCAGCTCCAGCTGGATCGCGGCGGCGGCGAGCGGGTGGGCGACGCCCTGGTGGGCGCCGATCGGGGTGTCCCACACCTTCCGGTCGCGGGCGTACGCCGCCGCCCTGGCCAGCGCGAACCGGCCCATCCCGACGCAGTACGCCGCCACCGTGATCCGCTCCGGGTTGAGGCCGGCGAACAGCGCCCCGAGCTGCGCGTCCTCGGCTCCGACGAGGGCGTCGCCGGGCAGCCGCACGTCGTCCAGGAACACCCCGAACTGCCGCTCGGCCGAGGTCAGCTCCATCGGGATCTCCCGGTACTCGAACCCGGGCGCGTCGGTCGGCACCATGAACAGCGCCGGCCGCAGCCGGTCGCCCCGCGCGATCCGCCCGACCACCAGCACCGCGTCGGCGTGGTCGACCCCGGAGATGTAGTGCTTGCGCCCGTTCAGCACCCAGCCGTCGCCGTCCGGCGTGGCGGTGGTGGTGATGCGGTGGCTGTTGGACCCGGCGTCCGGCTCGGTGATCGCGAACGCCATCAGCTTCGACCCGTCGGCCATCGCCGGCAGCCACGCCTGCTTCTGCGCGTCCGTGCCGTACCGGGCCAGGATCGTCGCGCAGATGGCCGGCGACACCACCAGCAGCAGCAGCGGACAGCCGCCGGCGGCCAGCTCCTCGCACACCACGGCCAGCTCGCTGATTCCGGCGCCGCCGCCGCCGTACTCGGCGGGGATGTTCACCCCGAGGTACCCGAGCCGCCCCGCCTCCTCCCACAGCTCGCTGGTGTGCTCGCCCGACTTGGCCTTCTCCAGCAGGTACCCCTGGCCGTACTTGGCGGCCAGCTCGGCGACGGCCGCGCGCAGGTCGCGCAGCTCCTCGCTCTCGACATAGGCGCTCACGTCAGACTCCCAGGGACTTGGCGATGATCTCGGTCATGAGCTCGCTGGCGCCGCCGCCGATGCCGAACACCCGCGAGTCGCGGTAGTGCCGCTCCACCTCGGCGTCGCGCAGGAAGCCGTACCCGCCGTGCAGTTGCAGGCACTGGTCGACGGCGGCCGCGCACACCTCCACGGCGGTGTTCTTGGCCATGGCCACCTCGGTGACCACCGGCTCGCCGGCGGCGGCGCGCACCGCCACCGACCGGGTGTAGGTCCTGGCCACCTCGATCCGGCGGGCCAGGTCGGCGAGCCGGTGCCGGACCAGCTGGCGGCTGGCCAGCGGCCGGCCGAACGTGTGCCGCTGCCGCACCCAGTCCAGCGTGAGGTCCAGGCAGCGCTGCGCGGTCGCGTACGCCTGCACGGCCAGCATCAGCCGCTCGCCGGCGAACGTCCTGGCCAGCAGGGCGAAACCGCCGCCCTCCGGCCCGACCAGGTTGACCACCGGCACCCGGACGTCCACGAACGCCAGCTCGGCGGTGTCCGAGCAGCGCCAGCCGAGCTTGTCCAGCCGCCGCACCACCTGGTACCCGGGCGCGTCGGCGTCGATGACCAGCAGCGACAGCCCGTCCGCGCCGGTCCCGCCGGTACGCGCGGCGACGACCGCGTAGTCGGCCCGCGCACCCGAGGTGATGTACGACTTCGACCCGTTCACGAGGTAGTGGTCGCCGTCGCGGACCGCGCGGGTGCGCAGCGCGGCCACGTCCGACCCGCCGTCCGGCTCGGTGGCGGCCAGCGCGCCGATCAGCCGGCCGGCCAGTGTGGGCCGGACGTACCGCTCCACCAGGCCGGGATCGTGCGCGGCGAGCAGCGACGGCAGCACGATGCCGTGCGTGAACAGCCCGGCGAGCAGCCCGCTTGAGCCGCCGGCCAGCAGCACCTCCTCGGTGATGACGACGACGTCGAGCACGTCGCCGCCGGAGCCGCCGACCTCCTCCGGGTACCCGGCGCCGAGCAGCCCGCAGCCGGCCGCGGCGGCCGACAGGGCCCTCGGCAGCTCGCCCTCCCGCTCCCAGGTGTCCAGGTGTGGCAGTACCGCGCCGGTGACGAAGTCGCGGACCAGCGCCCGCAGCGCCTTCCGCTCCGGCGTGCCGAACGGGTCCGTCATCTCTCGCCCTCCAGTACCGCGACGAGCTGGCCGGCCCAGGTCGCGAGGTGCCGCCGGCGCCGGCCGGGATCGTCGGTGAGCAGGCTGGCCACGCCCATGCCGCGGACCAGGTCGAGGGTGGTCCGGACGGCCTCGCGGACCCGCGGCCGGGACTCGTCGGCGCCGAGCAGGTCGACGGCGAGCCGGTACATCTCCCTGCCGAGCCGCGCCTCCACCGGCAGCAGCGCCGCGCGCAGCTCCGGGTCGGTACGCGCGGCCACCCACAGTTCCAGCGCGGCGGCGTACCGGGGTCCGGTGAACGCGCCGGCCAGCAGGTCCAGGGTCCGCGCCACCCGCTCGGTGGCGTCCTCCGGCCGGCCGGCGGCCCGGGCCGCGGCCTCCGCGCGCAGCTCGCCGCCGCGCCGCTCGGCGAGGTGGCCGACGGCGGCGGCGACCAGGTCGGCCTTGGTCGGGTAGTGGTGCAGCTGCGCGCCCCGGGACACGCCGGCCCGGGCGCACACCTCGGTGGTCGTCGTCCCGGTCCAGCCGCGCTCGACCAGGCACTCCACCGTGGCGTCGAGCAACCGCCGGCGGGTGGCCATGCTGCGCTGCCGCTGGCGGGTCGGCGGGGAGGTCACGCGTCCACCCTGGCCGCCGGAAAACAAACAGTCAAGACTGATTGTTACTGAGGGCTTGCCCGTGATCGCGTACCGCGCTTGGATCGCCCGCATGGGTGCCGCCCTCACCGCGTACCGCACGTTCCTCGACCACCTGCGCAACGGCCGGTTCGACCAGCTGGAGGAGGTCGTCGACGCCGAGCACTACGTGGAGAACACCGTCGGCTTCACCGGCTGGACCATCGGCCTGGACATGGCGCTGGCCAACCTCCAGTCCGGCCTGCTCAGAGCGTTCTCCGACCTGGACACCGAGGAACAGGACATCGTCGAGACCACCGACACGGTGGTGGCGAGAACCCGGATGTCCGGCACCCACACCGGCCCGTTCTTCGGGCTGGAGGCGACCGGGCGGCGGGTGAGCTGGGACGCCGTGGGCATCAACCGGATCGGCAAGGATGGCCGGATCGCCTGGCGGTTCCTGCTGTGCGACTGGAACGGCGCCCGGCTCCAGATCCTCGGCCAGGCCCCTGACCTGCCCTCGGAGCTCGGTGCTCGGGAGCGCGGCAGGTAACGTCGGCGTATGACCGCCGGCTACTCGGGCACGCCGCTGCCCCGCAAGCTCGGCCTGAAACCCGGCCACACGGTGCTGGTCGAGCACGCGCCGGACGGGTTCGCGCTCGGCGAGCTGCCGCCGGACGTGCGCGTGCATACCAGGGCCGGGCCGGGGCCGTACGACCTCGTGCTCACCTTCTGCCCGGACCTGGCCCGGCTGGCGGCCCGGTTCGGCCCGCTCGCCGGCCGCCTGGACAGGGCCGGCGCGCTGTGGGTGGGCTGGCCCAAGAAGTCCAGCGGGGTACCCACCGACCTCACCGACAACGTGGTCCGCGCGCACGGCCTCGCCGCCGGCCTGGTGGATGTGAAGGTGGCCGCGCTGGACGCGACCTGGAGCGGCCTGAAGTTCGTGTACCGGCTGGCCGACCGCTGAGAGGACCGCCATGGCTGACGTCGTCGTGATCGGAGCCGGGCACAACGGCCTGGTCGCCGCCGCCCTGCTGGCCCGGGCCGGGCTGGACGTGCGGGTGGTGGAGCGGGCCGACGTGGTGGGCGGGGCCTGCCGCACCGAGTACCCGTTCGCCAAGGCACCGGACCTGGCCGCCTCAACCGGCGCGTACCTGCTCGGCCCGATGCCGCCGGAGATCCCTGCCCTGCTCGGGCTCGACCTGCCGCTGGTCCGCCGCGACCCGCACTACTTCCTGCCCACCCTGGACGGCAGGGCGCTGTTGCTCGGCGCGGACGCGAAGGCCAACCACGACGCCTTCGCCGCGTTCTTCACCGAGGCGGACGCGGACGCCGCCGACCGGCTGGCCGCCGAGCTGGCCGCGATCCGGGACGACGTGGCCCCGGCCTGGCTGGCCGAGCCGCTGCCGCTGGAGGAGACCGCCGAGCGGTACCTGCGCCCGGAGCTGCGCCGGGTGTTCGTGGAGATGGTGCGCGGCAGCGCGCTGGAGTACCTGGACCGCTTCGGTTTCGCCTCGCCCGAGGTGGTGGCGATGTACGCGGTCACCGACGGGATGCCGGGCTTCACCGGCACGCCGTGGGACCCGGGTTCCGGCCACAACATCCTCGTCCACAACATGTGCCGGCTGCCCGGCGCGGACGGCACCTGGATGGTGGTGCGCGGCGGGATGGGCACGGTGACCCGGCGGCTGGCCGAGGCGGCGCAGCGGTTCGGGGCCCGGATCACCCTCGGCACCCCGGTCGAGCGGGTGCTGGTCTCCGCAGGCGCCGTCACCGGGGTCGTCACCGCGGCCGGCGAGGAGATCCCGGCCCGCGCGGTACTCGCGGCCACCGACCCGTTCCGGCTGCCGGCCCTGCTCGGCGAGCACCTGCCGGCCGCCCTGGCGGCGCGGATCGAGCGCTGGTCGCGGTACCCGGGCCAGACCATGAAGATCAACCTGGCCCTGTCCGGCCTGCCCACGTTCGCGGCGCTGCCGGAGCCGCGCGGCCAGCACGGCACCACCGTGCACCTGCTGCCGCCGCCCGCCCCCAGCCAGAGCGTCCTGGACGCGCTGCGGGAGGCGTTCACGCACGCCGGCGAGGGGCGGCTGCCGGGGACGCTGCCGCTGGAGTGGTACCTGCACTCCACTCTGGACCCGTCACTGCGGGACGGCGACGGCAACCACTCCTCGGCCCTGTTCGTGCAGGGCGTCCCGCACGTACCGGCCGGCTCGGACTGGGCGGCGGAGAAGGACGCCTTCGTCGCCAGGATGCTGGACCAGGTCGCCCGGTACGCCCCCGACCTGCCCGAGCTGGTGGTGGACGTGCACGCGCTGGCCCCGCCGGAGATCGAGGCGCACTTCGGCATCACCGGCGGCAACATCGACCACGTGGACAACGCGTTCGCCTTCACCGACCGGGTGCCGTACGCCCTCGGCCTGCCCGGGATGTACGCGGGCGCCGCCGGCTGCCACCCGGCCGGCAGCGTCATCGGCGCGGCCGGGCACAACGCCGCGAACCGGATCATCGCCGACCTCGCCGCCGCTCCTACACCCTGAGAAGTACGGCCGTGTCAGGCCTGGGGACGACGGGCCGTCGCGATCGAGGGTGCATGATGTCCGCCATGACAGACGACGGGCGGATCGTCGTCGCCGGCCTCACCAAGGACTTCGGCAAGGTCCGGGCCGTCGACGACCTGAGCTTCACCGTGGAGCCGGGCACGGTCACCGGCTTCCTCGGACCCAACGGGGCCGGAAAGACGACGACGCTGCGGTGCCTGCTGGGGCTGGTGTCGCCGAGCAAGGGCACCGCGACCATCGGCGGGCGGCGGTACGCCGACCTGCCCGACCCGCTGCACACGGTGGGCGCGGCACTGGAGGCGTCCAGCTTCCACCCGGGCCGCACCGCCCGGAACCACCTGCGGGTGCTGTGCGCGGCGGCGAACATCCCGGACGCCCGCGCCGACGAGGTGCTGGAGCTGGTCGGCATCAAGGACGCGGCGAACCGCCGGGTGCGCGGGTTCTCGATGGGCATGCGCCAGCGCCTCGGCCTGGCCGCCACGCTGCTCGGCGACCCGCGGGTGCTGATCCTGGACGAGCCGGCCAACGGCCTCGACCCCGCCGGCATCAACTGGCTGCGCGAGTTCCTGCGGTACATGGCCCGCAACTCGGGCAAGACGGTACTGGTTTCCAGCCACATCCTGTCCGAGGTCGAGCAGACCGTGGACAACGTGGTGATCATCACCAGGGGCCGGCTCAAGCAGCAGGGCTCGCTCAAGGAGCTGCTGGACACCTCGACGCGGACCGTACGGGTGCGGACACCCGAGGCGGCGCGCTTCGCCACCGTCCTCACCGAGAACGGGTTGCACGCCGAGGCCGGCGAGGACGACGGCCTGCTGCTGGTGCGGGAGACGGAGCCGGCCATGGTCGGCAACCTCGCCTTCACCAACCAGGTGGAGCTGCACGAGCTCAGCAGCGAGCGCAGCGACCTGGAGCAGGTCTTCCTGGAGATCACCGGCGAGGCCGGCGGCAGCGCCGCCCCCGAGGAGGCGAGTGCGGCGTGAAGGGCCTGATCAAGTCCGAACTACGCAAGCTCAGCAGCACCTGGATGTGGTTCGGTCTCACCGTCGGCGGCGCGCTCGCGTGCGGGCTGATCACGATGATCGTGGCGCTCACGTCCGGCCGCCGCAACGGCGACAACGTCGTGCCGCCGCTGTCCAACATCGACCAGGTGCGGACGGTGTACGGCACCACGTACGGCATCGGCACGCTGTTCACGCTGATCCTGGGCATCATCGTGATCTGCGGCGAGTTCCGGCACCAGACGATCACGCCGACCGTGCTGGCCAGCCCGCGCCGCAACCGGGTGGTGTACGCCAAGCTGGCCGGCACCACGACGGTCAGCTTCCTGTCCGGCCTGGCCATGGGCATCGTCGGCATCAGCGTCGGCATGATCGTGATCTCCGCCAAGGGCTACTCGGTCCGCCTCGGCAACGGCGACATCCAGAAGACGCTCGCGCTCAGCCTGCTCGGCCTGGTGGTCTGGGGCATCCTCGGGCTCGGCGTCGGGACGCTGCTGAAGAACCAGGTCGCCGCGATCCTGGTGGTGCTGGGCTGGACGTTCGTGGCCGAGAACCTCATCGTCGCCGGGCTGAACGCGCTCAAGTGGTACTGGTTCACCAAGTTCCTGCCCGGCCAGGCGTCCACCGCGATGGTCCGGCCGCGCAACCAGCACCACCTGCTCCCGTGGTGGGGCGGCACGCTGACGCTGCTCGGGTACGGCGTGATCGCGGCGGCGGTGGGCATGTTCTTCACGCTCCGTCGCGACATCAGCTGACGACTTAACAGCAACTAACGTGACCCACATCACGTAACGAAGGTCACAGCAGTGCCGATGGGCCGGGCGTTTCCAGGAACGCCCGGCTCTCTGTGTGTGATCGTGGCGACAATCCGTGCAACCGGGTGCGCCCCGAGGGGAGCCGGATACCAGAAGCGGGTATGACCGCGTAGCCTGGCTAGTTGCAACCCTCCCTGCGGACCGCATGAGTGAAGAGGCGATCTTCAGCCGTGTCGACGGACAGTAACCCCGCCCTCGCCGGTTTCGGGCCCAACGAGTGGCTCGTCGAGGAGATGTACCAGAAGTTCCTGCAGGATCCGTCGAGCGTAGACGCGGCATGGCACGAGTTCTTCGCGGACTACCAGCCCAAGAGCTCCGCGGCCGAACCGGCCGCCCCCGCCACCACCGCGAACAACGCTCCGGCGCCCGCCTCCGCACGGGCCACGGCTCCCGCACCGGCTCCGGCACCGGCGCCCACGGCCGCGCCGAAGCCCGCCAAGGCGCCCGCCCGGCAGGCGCGGAAGCCCGCCCCCGCGGCCGCCGCTCCCGCGCCGACCGCCCAGCCCACCGCCCAGC
>JBJMIH010000309.1:0-11242 GCA_045806985.1 Mycobacteriales bacterium
TCGATCGCGGTGACCGGGTCGGCGGTGCAGTGGCTGCGCGACCAGCTCGGCATCATCAGCGGCGCCGCCCAGAGCGAATCACTGGCCGCCCAGGTCGATGACAACGGCGGCGTCTACTTCGTGCCCGCCTTCTCCGGCCTGTTCGCCCCCTACTGGCGCTCCGACGCCCGCGGCGCCATCGTCGGACTGTCCCGCTTCAACACCAACGCCCACCTCGCCCGGGCCACCCTGGAAGCCATCTGCTACCAGTCCCGCGACGTCGCCGACGCCATGCGCCAGGACTCCGGCGTCACCCTGGAAGTCCTCAAGGTCGACGGCGGTGTCACCGCCAACAACCTGTGCATGCAACTGCAGGCCGACATCCTCGGCGTCCCCGTCAGCCGCCCGGTCGTCGCCGAGACCACCGCCCTCGGCGCCGCCTACGCCGCCGGGCTGGCGGTCGGGTTCTGGAGGAACACCGACGAACTCCGCGCCAACTGGAACGAGTCCAAGCGCTGGACCCCGACCTGGTCGGAGGAGCAGCGGGAGGACGGCTACGCCGGCTGGAAGAAGGCCGTCGAGCGTACCCTCGGCTGGGTAGACGTGGAGTAGCCCATGATGCCTGTCGCCCTGTCCGCGGAATCCCGCGAGCGGGCTTTCGCCGAGATGGCCCGCGACGAGCTCGACGTGCTGGTCATCGGCGGCGGGGTGGTCGGCGCGGGCTGCGCGCTCGACGCCGTCACCCGTGGCCTCACGGTCGGCCTGGTGGAGGCCCGCGACTGGGCCTCCGGCACCTCGAGCCGGTCCAGCAAGCTCATCCACGGCGGCCTGCGGTACCTGGAGATGCTCGACTTCGGCCTGGTGGCCGAGGCGCTCCGCGAGCGCGGGCTGCTGCTGCAACGGCTCGCCCCGCACCTGATCAGGCCGGTGCCGTTCCTCTACCCGCTCACCCACCGCGGCTGGGAACGCCTCTACGCCGGGGCGGGCGTGCTGCTGTACGACACGATGGGCTTCACCAGCGGCCTGTCGCGCGGGCTGCCGCGCCACCGGCACCTCACCCGCCGGGCCGCCCTCCGGGAGTGCCCGGCGCTGCGCAAGGACGCCCTGATCGGCGCGCTCCAGTACCACGACGCCCAGGTCGACGACGCCCGGCACACGATGACGGTGGTCCGCACCGCCGCCTCCTACGGCGCGCACGTCGCCAACCGGGCCAAGGTCACCGGCTTCCTGCGGCAGGGCGAGCGGGTCACCGGCGCGGTCGTGCACGACCGGGAGAGCGGCACGGAATACCAAGTCAGGGCCAGGCAGGTGATCAACGCCACCGGCGTGTGGACCGACGACACCCAGGTGCTGGCGGACACCCGCGGCCAGTTCCACGTGCGCGCCTCCAAGGGCATCCACCTGCTCGTGCCGCGCGACCGGATCCAGTCGATGACCGGGCTGATCCTGCGCACCGAGAAGAGCGTGCTGTTCGTCATCCCGTGGGGCCGGCACTGGATCATCGGCACCACCGACACCGACTGGCGGCTCGACAAGGCCCACCCCGCCGCCTCCAGCGCCGACATCGACTACCTGTTCGAGCACGTCAACAAGGTGCTCGTCACGCCGCTCACGCACTCCGACGTGGAGGGCGTCTACGCCGGCCTGCGCCCGCTGCTGGCCGGCGAGTCCGACCAGACCTCGAAGCTGTCCCGCGAACACATCGTCGGGCACCCGGTGCCGGGACTGGTGGTGGTGGCCGGCGGCAAGTACACGACGTACCGGGTGATGGCCAAGGACGCGGTCGACGAGGCAGCCCGCAACCTCGACCTGCGGGTGCCGGACTCGTGCACGCAGGACGTCCCGCTGGTGGGCGCCGACGGGTACCGCGGGCTGTGGAACGGCAGGCACCTGCTCGCCGACCGGTCCGGCCTGCACGTGGCGCGGATCGAGCACCTGCTCGGCCGGTACGGCTCGCTGATCCACGAGCTGCTGGACCTGGTCGCCAAGGACCCCTCGCTGGCCGAGCCGCTGCCCGGCGCCGACGACTACCTGCGGGCCGAGGCGGTGTACGCGGCCTCGCACGAGGGCGCGCGGCACCTGGACGACCTGCTCACCCGGCGTACCCGCATCTCCATCGAGACCTGGACGCGCGGGGTGGAGACCGCCGAGACCGCCGCCACGCTGATGGCCGGCGTGCTGGGCTGGGACGGCGAGCGGACGGCGCGCGAGATGAACCTGTACCGCCGCCGCGTCGAGGCCGAGATCGAGTCCCAGAAACAGCCCGACGACACCTCAGCCGACGCCGTCCGCACCGGCGCCCCCGAGATCGAGTAGCCGCCTCCTCAGAGCGAGTCCAGGAAGGCGAGCTGGGCGGCGAACCACTCGGCGGGCGGGTTCGCGGCGGCCACCGCGGCCAGCCGGGTGGCCCGGTCGCGGCGCTCGGCCGCCGGCATAGTCAGCGCGGCGTGCAGGGCCTCGGCGGTCTGGGTGACGTCGTACGGGTTCACCAGCAGCGCGTCCGCCGCCATCGCCTCGGCCGCGCCGGCCTGGGTGGACAGCACCAGCGCGGGCGCGTCGCCGAGCAGCATCCCCTCCTTGGCGACCAGGTTCATGCCGTCCCGGATCGGGTTCACCAGCAGCACGTCGGCGGCCCGCAGCACGGCCAGCGACTCCGCGTAGTCGTTGCGGACCACCATCCGCAGCACCTCCGGCCCGCACTCCGCGCCGATCTCCTCGGCCAGCCTGCCGACCCGCTCGGTGTAGTCCACATAGGCCGGCACGTCCTGCCGGGACGGGTACGCCACCGCCAGGTGCGTCACCTCGTCGCGCGTTTCCGGGTACGTCCGCACCAGCTCGCGCACGGCGTGGAAGCCACGCGCGATGTTCTTGCTCAGTTCGGTGCGGTCGACCCTGGCGATGATCCGCCGCCCGCCGGCCCCGGCGCGGATCCTGGCCAGGTGCTCCTCCACGTCCGGCTCGGCGGCCCGCCGCCGCAACGCGTCCGCGTCCGTCCCCAGTGGGTGGACACCGACCCACGAGGTGCGGCCGCGGTAGGAGACCACGCCGTCGGAGATGTCCGCGTCCAGGTGCCGCCCGCAGCACTCCAGGAACGCCTGCGCCCACCGTCCGGTGTGGAACCCGAGGTGGTCGGCGCCGAGCAGTCCGTCCAGGATGGACCTGGCGATGTCGGTCGGCAGCACGTCGAAGTACTCCGGCGGCGCCCACGGCGTATGCGTGAAGTGCGTGATCCGCAGGTCCGGCCGGCGCTGCCGAAGCAGCCGCGGCACCAGGAACAGGTGGTAGTCCTGCACCGCCACCCGCGCGCCCTCGGCGGCCTCCTCGGCGAGCGCCGCCGCGAACTCCCGGTTGTACCGGACGTACGCGTCCCACCTGGCCCGCCACGCCGCGTCGAACACCGGCTCCGTCGGCATGTCGAACAGCAGGTGGTTCACGAACCACAGGGTCGAGTTCGCGATGTCGTTGTACGCCGGCCCGAACGTCTCCGCTCCGATCGGCAGCATCCGCACGGCCACATCGCCGGCGTCCACATCAGGGTGCTCGCGCTCCAGGTCGTTGAGGGCGGCGCACACCCACAGCCCGTCGGCCGGCCCTAGCGCGTCGCGAAGGGCGCTGACCAGGCCTCCCCCGCCCCGCTTCACCTCGACCGACCCGTCCTCGCCGCGGCTCAGCGAGACGGGACCGCGGTTCGACGCCACCAGTAGCTTCCGGCCTGCCATGCCTACCATCTCAACATGCCTATCAAGCGACTCGGGGCCGAACGGGCCAGCCAGGACGCGTGCCCGCGCGGCAGCGCCCCGCGCTGGGACGGCGACCGGCTGGTGTGGGTCGACCAGCTGGCCGGCCGGCTGTACCTGGGTCGCTGGGAGAACGCCCAGATCAAGACCGCGGAGGTGGTGAAGGTCGACCGCCCGCTCGGCGCGGTCGCCCCGGCCGGCGACGGCTGGGTGGCCGCGGTCGGCCGCGGGTTCGGCCAGCTGGCGGAGTCCGGGGCGCTCACCCCGCTCGACGAGCCGGAGCCGGAGACGCACCGGATGAACGACGGCGGCTGCGACCCGCAGGGGCGGTTCTTCGGCGGATCGGTGGCCGAGACCATGGACGCGGGCCGGCCGGCCCGGCGGTCGGGGCTGGCGTGGCGCTCCCGCCGCGCCGGCACTCTGCGCCGCCTCGATCCCGACGCCGGGAGTACGGCCGTGGCCAGCGGGTTCGGGGTCCCGTACGGGCTCGGCTGGAGCCTGAACGAGCGGGTGCTGTACGTCAACGACGCCGGGGCCGGGGTGACCTACACCTTCGAGTACGACCCGGACGCCGGCGAGGTCGGCACCCGCCGCACCCTGGTACGGCCGGAGGCGGGCGCGCCGGCCGGGCTGGCCGTGGACGGAACCGGCTGCCTGTGGTCGGCGTTGCGGGGCGGCGGGGTGGTGCACCGGTACACGCCGCGCGGGGTGCTGGACACGGTGGTGACGCTGCCGGTCAGCCAGCCCACCGGGTGCTGCTTCGTGGGTGAGGTGCTGGTGATCACCACGGCCTCGGCCGGCCTGGCCGCGCCGGGGCCGGACGACGGGGCGCTGTTCGCGGTGGACGTGGGGGTGGACGGTCCGGTCGCCACGCCGTACCGCGGCTGACCGCGCTTCTTCACCTTTTCAAGGTTTACCGTTTCGCCCTTTTCCTCCCAGAATAAAGCTACGGACCGTTTCCGGGAGGTTCCTTGATGAGATCCAGCAGATCCAAGCTGGCCACCGCCGCCGCGGCGGCACTGCTCGCGGCCGCCGCGCTCACCCTGCCGGGTGTCGTGGCGGGTACCAGCGCGCAGGCGAGCACCACCTGCTCGCGGGCCTACCTGCCGCTGCCCGATCCCGCGTGCCAACCCGGCGCGTACAACCCCGACGTCACCCAGAGCACCATCGGCAAGACCATCTGCGTGTCCGGCTGGACCAGCACCGTCCGGCCGCCCACGTCGTACACCGACCCGCTCAAGGTTCAGCAGATCGGCGAGTACGGGTACTCCGACACCAGCACCTCGGACTACGAGGAGGACCACCTGGTCCCGCTGGAACTGGGCGGAGCGCCGCGCGACCCGGCGAACCTCTGGCCGGAACCGCACGCCGCGTACGACGGCTTCACCTCCTCGGACAAGGACCGGCTGGAGAACAAGCTGAAGTCCGAGGTGTGCGCCGGCACGCTCACGCTCAGCACCGCGCGCGGCGAGATCGCCACCGACTGGACGGCGGCCTACTGCGACACGTACCCGTCCGACTGCACGTCCACCGCGACCGGCCGGCGCCGGGCCGGGTAGGCCGGCGGGAACGGCAACGAGTACGGGAGCTGGAGAACCAGAGCCCCGACCAGGGCGCCGGCGAGCACATCGGTGACCCAGTGGAAGTCCAGCAGGACCACGGCGGTCCCGGTCACGGCCGGGACCGCCCACCACCACGAGCGCACGCCGAGCCGCCTGCCGGTGAGCAGCAGCACGATCAGGCCGATCGACACCACCGCGTTCGCGACGTGGCCGGACGGGTAGGACTCCGCGCCGGACACCAACAGCCGGTCGTGCCCGCTCGCCGGGGCCGTCCGGCCGGTCAGCGCCTTGAACAGCTGCCCGCCCACCCACAGCGTGCCGAGCGTCACCCCGGTCACCAACAGCGGCCGCCAGCTCCGGCGGCGGACCGCCACCAGGACGGTCACCGCCAGCACGATCGGCGCGGTCAGCCAGCGCTGGCCCAGCAGCGCCACCGCGCGCAGCGGCAGCCGGGGCAGGTCCGTGCCGGCCACCGCCCGGTGCACCCGCCAGTCCAGCCACCGCAGCGGGCCGCCGGCCAGCACGTCGACGGTCACCAGCACCAGCAGTACCGCCGGCAGGACGACCGGCAGGAGCGCGCGCGCACGCCGGTGTCCGGTACCCCCCTGGGCTGGCATGTCACCACCCTAGGGGCCCGTTCCCGCGTACTCCGTCAAACGGCGCAGCCAGTCCTCCACCAACGCCGCGAACAGCGGTTCCTGGTCGACCGGGAGGCCGTGGTCGGCGCGATCCAGTACCGCGAAGGTGGCGCGCGGAAACTTCTCCAGCAGGCTCCACGGGTCCCGGTACCCGCAGACCTCGTCCTGGCGCCCGGTGAGGATCAGCGACGGGCCGGGGAACGGCGGCAGCAGCGCGTCCACGTCGAAGGAGAACGCGTACCGCGCCGGGTCGGCGCCGATCGCGGTGAGGAACTCCTCGTCCGTCCGGGCCGCCTCCGGGTCCTGCCGCTTCCGCTCGGTGGCACGGAGCGCCTCCAGGTACGCGGGTGTCTGCACCAGCAGGTCGCCCCACTCCTCCGCCTCCCGCGGGTCCAGCGTGGCCATCAGTGCGGGATCCTCGACCAGGACGGTGCGCGGCGGCAGGGTCCGCCTGGCCCGATCCATGATCACCCCGGGTACCCGCAGCAGCACGCCGTCCACCTGATCGAAGCGCCGCAGCAGCACCCCGCGCGCCAGGTACCCGCCGGCCGACGTCCCCACCAGCACGAGCCGCTCCCCCGGCACCACCCGGTCCAGGAACCGCAGCACGGCGTCCAGGATCCCGTCCTGGTCGGTGATCCACGGCACCGTCGGCGTCCGCGGCGCACCCGGCAGGTCCAGGTAGATCCGCCGCCATCCCCGCCGCTCCGCGAACACCGGCTCGAAGTCCGCCCGCTCCGCCGTCAGACTCCCGCCCCACCCGTGCAGGAAGACAACCGGCCGCCCCTCCCCGACCTCCTCGTACCCCACCACCAGCCCATCGCCCAGCTCAACCCGCATACCCACGCCTCCACTCAATCCATGAAAAAGCGACGCACCGGACATCTGGTGCGTCGCTTCCCTGGGTGTAGCCCCGACCGGATTCGAACCGGCGCTACCGCCTTGAGAGGGCGGCGTCCTAGGCCACTAGACGACGGGGCCGTGCTGCTGAGGGTGGTGCCGCTGGGGTACCAGGACTCGAACCTAGACTAACGGAGCCAGAATCCGTCGGGCTGCCAATTACCCCATACCCCATCGGACCGGCTCGGGGGTTCGGCCCCTCACCGCTCGCGGTTCCCAAAGATACCGGACGGGCAGGCCGGGCCCAAACCGGGGTGGTCACCGTGCGGCGGCGGCCCGCAGCCTGGCCAGCGTGCGGTCGCGGCCCAGCAGCTGGATCGACTCGTACAGGGGCGGGGAGACGGTACGGCCGGACACGGCCACCCGGATCGGGGCGAAAGCCTGCCGGGGCTTGAGCCCCAGGCCGTCCACGAGGGCCTCCTTGAGGGCGGTCTCGATCGCCTCCGCCTTCCAGTCCGGCAGCGCCTCCAGGGCCGCCACCGCGGCCGCCAGCACCGGCTTGGCGTCCTCGCCGAGCGCCTTGGCGGCCGCCTGGTGATCGACCCGGAACGTGCCCTCGTCGACGAACAGGAAGCCGAGCAGGTCCGGCGCCTCGTCCAGCAGCGTCATCCGCTCCTGGACCAGCGGCGTGGCCGCCTCCAGCAGGGCGACCGGCTCGGCCGGGGCCGGGTCGACGATCACGCCGGCCCGCTGGAGGAACGGCAGCAGCCGGCCGGCCAGGTCGGCGGGGTCGAGCCGGCGGATCCAGGTGGCGTTGAGCGCCTCGGCCTTCTTCGGGTCGAACCGTGCCGGGTTGGCGTTGACGTCGTCGATGTCGAACGCCGCCACCATCTCGTCCAGGGTGAAGATCTCCCTGTCCTCGCCGGGCAGTGACCAGCCCAGCAGCGCCAGGTAGTTCAGCAGCGCCTCGGGCAGGTACCCGCGGGTGCGGTGCGAGGTGAGCGACCCCTCCGGCTTCCGCTTGGAGAGCTTGCTGTTCCCCTCCCCCATCACGAACGGCAGGTGCCCGAACTCCGGCACCGTCCCGGCCGTCAGGCCGATCTCGCCGAACGCCCGGTACAGCGGGATCTGCCGCGGTGTCGACGGCAGCAGGTCCTCGCCGCGGAGCACGTGGGTGATCCGCATGAGCGCGTCGTCCACCGGGTTGACCAGCGTGTACAGCGGGCTGCCATCGGCGCGCGCCAGCACGTAGTCGGGCACGTTCTCCGGCTGGAAGGTGATGTCGCCGCGGATGTGGTCGTGCCAGCCGACCGGCTCGTCGGGCATCCGGAACCGCAGCACCGGCTGCCGCCCCTCCGCCTCGTACGCGGCGATCTGGTCGCGGGTCAGCTCCCGGTCGAAGTTGTCGTACCCGGGCGTCTTGTCGCCGCGGGCGGCCCGCCGCGCCCGCGCCTCCTCCGCGGTCGACCAGCTGCGGTACGCCAGCCCCGCCTCCAGCAGCTTCGCGATCACCTCGCGGTAGATCTCGGTGCGCTCGGACTGGCGGTACGGCCCGTACGGGCCGCCGACCTCGGGCCCCTCGTCCCAGTTCAGGCCCAGCCAGCGCAGGTCGTCGAGGCAGGCCCGGTACGCCTGCTCGGTGTTGCGCGCCGCGTCGGTGTCCTCGACGCGCAGCACGAAGACCCCGCCGTGGTGGCGGGCGTACGCCCAGTTGAACAGCGCCGACCGGACGTTGCCGACGTGCAGGTCGCCGGTGGGCGAGGGTGGGAAACGGACGCGGACGGTCACGGGCTTCCTAGCTTTCCTTGGCCTTGACGGGGTTGGTCAGCGTGCCGATGCCCTCGATCGTCACCTCGACGGTCTGGCCGTCCTTCATCGGGCCGACGCCGGCCGGGGTGCCGGTGAGGACGACGTCGCCGGGCAGCAGGGTCATCACGTGGGACAGGTACGACACCAGGGTGGGGATGTCGTGGACGAGTTGGCCGGTCCGGCCGAGCTGCTGGACCTCGCCGTCGAGGGTGGTCTCCAGCCGCAGGTCGGACGGGTCGAGCTGGGTCTCGATCCACGGGCCGAGCGGGCAGAACGAGTCGTGCCCCTTGGCCCTGGTCCACTGCCCGTCGCTCTGCTGCTGGTCACGGGCGGTGACGTCGTTGGCGCAGGTGTACCCGAAGATCACCTCGGACACCCGCTCGCGCGGCACGTCCTTGCAGACCCGCTGGATCACCAGCGCCAGCTCGCCCTCGAAGTCGACGCGCTGGGAGTCGACCGGCAGCCGGATCGCGTCCCGCGGGCCGATCACGGCCGTGTTGGGCTTGAGGAACATGATCGGCGCCGGCGGCACCTCGTTGCCCAGCTCGGCCGCGTGGTCGGCGTAGTTGCGGCCGATGCCGACGACCTTGGTGGGCAGGATCGGCGCGAGCAGCCGCACGTCGGCCAGGGCCCAGCGGCGTCCGGTGAACTCCAGCGGGCCGAACGGGTGCTCGGCGACCTCGGCCACGGTGAGCGCGTCCGGACCCGCGTCCGGCTCCCCCTCCACGGTGCCGAAGGCCACCCCGTCAGGATGGGCGAAACGGGCGATACGCAACGGTTCTCCGCTCGTCAGGACTGCGTCGGTACCTCCGAGCGTAGCGAGCGCCACTCCCGGGCGAGCAGGCCGTACACGACGTCGCCGTCCCAGCCGGTGCCGACCCAGCCGGTGGCGCGGAGCATGCCCTCCTCCTGGAAGCCGGCGGCCAGCGCCGCCTTGCGCATCGCGGTGTTGCGGGCGAGCGTCTCCAGCTGGACCCGGTGCAGGCCGAGCACGCGGAAGGCGTAGTCACACAGCACCCGCACCACGTCGGTGCCGTACCCCTGGCCGCGGGCGGCCGGCAGCAGTTCCAGGCCGAAGTGGGCGTTGCGGTTGTGCTGGTCGAGCTCCCACAGCACGCACCCGCCGATCATCTCGCCGGTCGCCAGCGAGTCGACCGCGAACGGGATGAAGTTCTCGTTCCAGGACGGCGGTCCGTCGGCGTGCCGGCGGTCCCACTGCTCGAGGACGGTCGCGAGCGAGTACGGCACCCAGGGACGCGTGTCCGCGAGCATCTTGTGCTCGGGGTCGGCCTCCAGCTCGTACATCCGCTCCACGTCGGCCCTGGTCCTGGCCCGCAGCAGCACCCGCTCACCGCGCAGCATCGGACAGCCCCTTCCACTCGTCGGCGAGCAGCCCGAACACGAGCTGGTCCTCCCATCGGCCGTCCGACCAGGCGGCCTCGCGCTGCCGGACCTCCTGCCGGAAGCCGACCCTGGTCGCGACGGCGATCATCGGCCCGTTGCGGGCGAGCGTGAAGCACTGCATCCGGTTCAGGCCCCGGACGCGGAACGCGTAGTCGCAGAGCAGGCCCAGCGCCTCGGTGCCGAAGCCGTGCCCGCGCGCCTCCGCCACGAACCGCATGCCGAAGTTGCACAGCCGCTGGTGCAGGTCCACCTCGAACAGGGACGCGTTCCCGATCGGAGTGCCGGCCGGCACGCCCGGCACGGCGACCCTGGTCTCCACCGTGAACCGGATGCCGTGCTCGATGGACTCCTCCGGGTTGCGTTTCGACGCCTGCCGGAGCACGTCCTCCAGCGCCACCGGCCGCCACTGCCGGCCGCTGCCCAGCATGTGCAGCTCCACGTCGGCAGAGCGGATCGGATAGAGGGCCTCGACGTCGTCAAGAGTCTCGGCCCGCAACAGCACCTTCTCCCCGCGCAACATGCGGGCAGTCGATCAGATCCGCTCCGCCTCGGCAAACGAATTGCGGCCACCTGGCCGAACCAGGTTCCGCTGCCAAGGCGGAGTGGGGCGCCGCGTGCGGTTCTTGGGCACGCAAGCGCCGCGACAACGCCGGCAGCGGGAAGCCGGGCGGCCAGGCCGTGTCTCGAAGTCATGTCGGTGTCCAGGTCTTGGCGGACTTCCGATCCCTGCTGTCACGATCAAGGAGCCTTTTCCATCCTGGTGGGGCTGGGTAGGGATGGTGTGTCCAGTGTGGAATAGGTGAAGCTCCTGGCTGTTCGGTTGATGTACCAAGATCATCCGACGCCAGGAGCTTCGCGTGTTGTCTTACCGGTCGGTGCTGCCGTTGTCCAGCAACACCCTGCGCTACGTGGCCAAACTCATCACCGCCTACCGGTCCCAGATCCGGTCCCGGTGGCGGAGGCTGTCGGCATCCCGGCAGGCGGTGCTGGTACTGGCCTACCTGCACGACAACCTGTCCTTCACCCGGCTGGCGGCCAGCTTCACGGTCGGGGTGGCCACCGCCTGGCGGTATGTGCAAGAGACCATCGGGCTGCTGGCGATGCGCGCCCCCAGCCTGGCCGAGGCGCTGCGGACCGCCACCGGCTCCGGCTGGGGTCTGGTGTTGATGGATGGCACCCTGATCCCCATCGACCGGGTGGCCGATCAGGCCCCCTACTACTCCGGTAAGCACCGCCGCCACGGCATGCTGCTCATCGTGCTGGCCGGCCCGCA
>JBJMIH010000310.1:0-4013 GCA_045806985.1 Mycobacteriales bacterium
GCCCATCTGGGTGAGGTCGTTGGTGCCGAAGGAGAAGAACTCGGCGGCCTCGGCGATCTGGCCGGCCGTCAGCGCGGCCCGGGGCACCTCGATCATCGTGCCGATCAGCGCCGGCACGTCCACCCCGCTCTCCTCGGCGACGTCGCGCAGGATCCGCTCCGCCTCGTCCTTGGCCAGCTCCAGCTCCTGCACGGCGCCGACCAGCGGGATCATGATCTCCGGGCGCGGGTCGCCGCCTGCCTTCTTCCGCTCGGCGGCGGCCTCGGCGATGGCCTTCACCTGCATCCCGTACAGGCCGGGGATGACCAGCCCGAGCCGGACACCGCGCAGGCCCAGCATGGGGTTCTGCTCGTGCAGCTTGCGGACCGCGTCCAGCAGCCGCCTCCGGTCGGCGGCGTCCTCGCCCTTGGACTCGGCGACGGCCACCTCCACCGACAGCTCCTCCAGCGACGGCAGGAACTCGTGCAGCGGCGGGTCGAGCAGCCGGATCGTCACCGGCAGGCCGTCCATCGCCTCGAAGATCTCCACGAAGTCCTGCTTCTGGAGCGGCTCCAGGGCGTCCAGCGCGGACTGCCGCTCGGCGTCGTCGGTGGCCAGGATCAGCTTCTCCACCAGCTGCCGGCGCTCGCCGAGGAACATGTGTTCGGTGCGGCACAGCCCGATGCCCTGCGCCCCGAACCGGCGGGCCCGGGCCGCGTCCTCGCCGTTGTCGGCGTTGGTGCGGACCTTGAGCCGGCGCTTGCCGTCGGCGGTGGACATGATCCGGTGCACGGCGGCGACCAGCTCGTCCGCGTCCGGCTCGGCCCTGCCCTCGAAGTACTCCACCACCGGGGAGGCCACCACCGGCACCTCGCCGAGGTACACCGCGCCGCTGGTGCCGTCGATGGAGATCACGTCGCCCTCGCTGACGACCGTCCCGTCGGACGCGGTGAACTTACGGCCGGCGAGGTCCACGTCCAGCTCGTCGGCGCCGCACACGCAGGTCTTGCCCATGCCGCGGGCGACCACGGCCGCGTGCGAGGTCTTGCCGCCGCGGCTGGTCAGGATGCCCTGCGCGGCGATCATGCCGTTGAGGTCGTCGGGGTTGGTCTCCCGGCGCACCAGGATCACCGCCTCGCCGGCGTTGGCCTGCTGCTCCGCGCGGTCGGAGTCGAAGACGGCCTTGCCGACCGCCGCGCCGGGCGAGGCGTTGATGCCCTTGGCGATCTGCTTCTTCTCGGCGGCGTCGTCGAAGCGGGGGAACATCAGCTGGGCGAGCTGGGCGCCGGTGACCCGCTGGAGCGCCTCGGTCTCGTCGATCAGGCCCTGGTCCACCAGCTGGGTGGCGATCCGGAAGGCCGCCCCGGCGGTGCGCTTGCCGACCCGGGTCTGGAGCATCCACAGCTTGCCGCGCTCGATCGTGAACTCGATGTCGCACAGGTCGCGGTAGTGGTTCTCCAGCGTCTGCATGATGCGCATCAGCTCGTCGTAGGAGGCGCGGTCGAGACTGGCGAGGTCGTCCAGCGGGACGGTGTTGCGGATGCCGGCGACGACGTCCTCGCCCTGCGCGTTCTGCAGGTAGTCGCCGTACACGCCCTGGTGGCCGGAGCCGGGGTCGCGGGTGAAGGCGACGCCGGTGCCGGAGTCCATGCCGATGTTGCCGAACACCATCGCCACCACGTTCACGGCGGTGCCGAGGTCGGCGGGGATGCGCTCCTGGCGGCGGTACAGGACGGCGCGGGGCGCGTTCCAGGAGTTGAACACGGCGTTGATCGCCAGGTCCATCTGGTCGCGCGGGTCGGTCGGGAACTCGCGGCCGGCCTGGTCGCGGACGATGCCCTTGAACTTCTCGACCAGCGCGCGGAAGTCGTCGGCGTCCAGGTCCAGGTCGTTCTTGGTGCCCTTGGCCCGCTTCGCCTCGTCGATGGCGTGCTCGAAGTGCTCGCCGTCGATGTCCAGCACGGTCTTGCCGAACATCTGGATGAGCCGCCGGTAGGAGTCCCAGGCGAACCGCTCGCTGCCGGCCTGCTTGGCCAGGCCGTGCACGGACTCGTCGTTGAGGCCGATGTTGAGGACGGTCTCCATCATGCCGGGCATCGAGAACTTGGCGCCGGACCGCACCGAGACCAGCAGCGGGTCGTCGGGCTGGCCGAGCGACTTGCCCATCGCCCGCTCCAGGGCGGCCAGGTGCTCGCTGACCTCGGCGTCCAGGGACTCCGGGCCGCGCCCGTGTTCGAGGTAGAAGCGACAGGCCTCGGAGGTGATCGTGAACCCTGGAGGTACCGGGAGACCGAGGTTGGTCATCTCGGCGAGGTTCGCGCCCTTGCCACCGAGGAGATCCTTCATGTCCCTGTTGCCCTCGGTGAAGTCATAGACGTACTTGGTCTCCGTCACGCGTGTCGCTCCTTTGCCGGCGGGCATTCCCAGCGGACGTACGGGTTTGCAATGGAGCATAAGGCGGCTACGCACCGCACATGAAGCATGCGTCGATTTGCCCGTTGACAACGTTGCCAGTGACGGACAGTCCGCATGACCGCGATACCGGCACGAGGGCCTGCCCGTGCCGCGGCCGGTCAGGCGGGGACGGCCGGCGTCTTGTGGCTGAGCGCGCACCGCCACGCTCCGTCGATCAGGACGTAGACGTCGGTCATCCACTCATCGGCCGTGTAGGCCACCCCGTCCCAGCTACCCGAGCTCACCTTGCGGGCGGTGAGCAGGGCCGTGCCGGCGGCCACCGGCACCAGCCGCGCGCCGCCGACCACGGTCATCGTGTGGTGCTCCAGCCGGCCGGCGGCGATCCACCCGATGACGTCGGCCTTGGGCACGACGCCGGTCGGGTCGACGTAGACCCAGTCGTCGGTCATGAAGGCGGCGATGGCCGGCGCGTCGTTGCGGACCAGGGCCTCGTGGTACGCCGCCGACACGGCCCGGACGTCGTCCTCGACCGTCACCGCCGCCCGCCCGCCGTCAGCAGCCGAGGAGCTTCGCCGCCAGGTAGGCGTCGACCTGGTCGATGCCGACGCGCTCCTGGGCCATCGAGTCGCGCTCGCGGACGGTCACCGCGTTGTCGGTGAGCGTGTCGAAGTCGACGGTGACGCAGAACGGGGTGCCGATCTCGTCCTGGCGGCGGTACCGGCGGCCGATCGCGCTCGCGTCGTCGAACTCGACCGTCCACGAGCGGCGCAGCTGGGTGGCCAGGTCACGGGCCTTCGGCGACAGGTCGGCGTTGCGGGACAGCGGCAGCACCGCCACCTTGACCGGGGCCAGCCGCGGGTCGAGCCGCATGACCGTGCGCTTCTCCATGACGCCCTTGGCGTTCGGGGCCTCGTCCTCGGCGTAGGCGTCCACCATGAACGCCAGCACGCTGCGGGTCAGTCCGGCCGCCGGCTCGATGACGTACGGGATCCAGCGCTCGCCGGCCTCCTGGTCGAAGTAGGACAGGTCGGCGCCGGAGTGCTTGCTGTGCGTGGTCAGGTCGAAGTCGGTGCGGTTGGCGATGCCCTCCAGCTCGGCCCACTCCGCGCCGGCGAAGTTGTACCGGTACTCGATGTCGACGGTGCGCTTCGAGTAGTGGGACAGCTTCTCCTTCGGGTGCTCGTAGTGCCGCAGGTTGTCCTTGTTGATGCCCAGGTCGGTGTACCAGCGGGTGCGCTCGGCGATCCAGTACTCGTGCCACTCCTCGTCGGTGCCCGGCTTGACGAAGAACTCCATCTCCATCTGCTCGAACTCGCGGGTGCGGAAGATGAAGTTGCCGGGCGTGATCTCGTTGCGGAAGGACTTGCCGGTCTGGGCGATGCCGAACGGCGGCTTCTTCCGTGCCGAGTTCTCCACGTTCTTGTAGTTCACGAAGATGCCCTGCGCGGTCTCCGGCCGCAGGAAGTGCAGGCCTTCCTCGTTTTCCACCGGGCCGAGGTAGGTCTTGAGCAGGCCGTTGAACATGCGAGGCTCGGTCCAGGTGTCCCGGTTGCCGCAGTTCGGGCACGCGATCTCGGCGAGGGGCTTGCCCTTCTCCTCCTCGAGCGTGTCGGCCCGGA
>JBJMIH010000311.1:0-8713 GCA_045806985.1 Mycobacteriales bacterium
AAGGAACAGTCGGCGTGACCGGCGGGTACCCGGTCGGGCTGCCGCTCGTCGGCGGGCGCGGACGGCGTGATCGTGCTCGGCGTGGCGACGCGGCTGGGGTCGGGTCCCGGCGCGCCGCTGGCGGTGCGGGCGGCCGCGACGGTGCTGGCCTGAGGTGGCGACCGTGACAGCGCCGGGTGGCGGGGAAGGGTCGGTCGGCGTGACCGGCGGGTACCCGGTCGGGCTGCCGCTCGCCGGCGGGCGTGGACGGCGTGGTCGTGCTCGACGTGGCGACGCGGCTGGGGTCCGGTCCCGGCGCCCTGCCGGTGGTGCGGGCGGCCGCGACGGTGCTGGCCTGAGGTGGCGACCGTGACAGCGCCGGGTGGCGGGGAAGGGTCGGTCGGCGTGACCGGCGGGTACCCGGTCGAGCTGCCGCTCGCCGGGCGGCGGGTGGTCGTCGTCGGTGGCGGCGACGTGGCGCAGCGCCAGGTGTTCGCGCTGCTCGCCGCCGGTGCCGACGACGTACTAGTGGTGGCTCCCGTGCTCACGCCGGTCCTGCAGGACCTGGCCGTCCAGGGGCTCGTACGAGCGGTGCGCCGGCGATTCGTGAAATCAGACCTGGACGGTGCCTGGTTGGTGGTCCCCTGCGTGCCACCGGACGTGGTGGCGGCGGTGACGGCCGCCGCTGACCGCCGACGGATCTGGTGGTTGGAGCGCTCCAACAGCTGTCCACTGCGGACGCTGGTGTTGGGCGGGGCACGCTCGGGCAAGTCGGCGCTGGCGGAGGAGCGGCTGGCGGGGGCCGGCCAGGTCGACTACGCGGCGCCCGGGCCGGCGCCGGATGCGGGCGACAATCCCGAGTGGGCGGCGCGGGTGCGCGCTCACCAGGCTCGCCGGCCGGCGGGCTGGCGTACCTGGGAGACCCTCGATCTGGAGCCGCTGCTCACCGCCGGCACCGCCGTGCCGCTCCTGGTGGACTGCCTGTCCACCTGGCTGGCCGGGGTCATGGACGCCTGCGGGGTGTGGGCGGAACGGCCGGGCGCGGATGACGCGCTCGCCGCGCGCACCGGCGACCTGGTGGCCGCCTGGCGGGCGGCGACCCGGCCGGTGGTGGCGGTGAGCAACGAGGTCGGCTCCGGCGTGGTACCTGCCACGGCGTCCGGTCGCCGGTATCGCGACGAGCTCGGTCGGCTCAACGCCAGGGTGGCCGCCGAGTGCGAGCGGGTGCTGCTGGTGACGGCTGGCCTGGCGCAGAGGTTGAAGTGACCGGGTTGCGGCTGGCGGTGGCGCTGTTCACCGCGGTGCCGTTGCCGGGACGGGTCGTGGAGGTGGATCGGCGGACCGCCGTGCGGGCGGTGCGGTGGATGCCGGTGCTGGGCGCGGCGCTGGGTGGGGCGGCCGGGCTGGTGCTGGTCGCCGCCGGCGCGGCCGCCCGGCAGCCGGGCGGGCGGTTGCTCGGGGCCGTGCTCGCCGTGACCACGCTCGCCGCGCTGACCCGCGGGCTGCATCTCGACGGGCTGGCCGACACGGCGGACGGGTTGGGGAGCCGGGCGCCGGCCGCGCGGGCACTGGAGATCATGCGGCAGTCCGACATCGGTCCGTTCGGCGTAATCGCCCTCGTTCTGGTCCTCCTGCTCCAGATTGGAGCGCTCTACTCGCTCAGGCCGCGCGAGGCGGCGGGAACGCTGGTACTCGCCGCCACCGCCGGCAGGTTGTCCGTGCTGCTCGCCGCCGGCACGCGGATACCGGCGGCGCGGCCGGACGGGTTCGGCGCGCTGGTGGCCGGCGGGGTCGGCAGGTCCACGCGGGTGGCGTACGTCGGCGGCGTGCTCGCCCTGGCCGCGGTCGTCCCGGGCTGGGCGGCGGGTGGTGGTCGGGTTGGCGCCGTGCGTGCGGCCGGCGCGCTGGTCGCCGGTCTCGCCGCCGGCGAGGTGCTCCGCAGGCACGCCGTGCGCCGCCTCGGCGGCATGACCGGCGACACGTTCGGCGCCCTGGTGGAGACGACGACGACAGCCGTCCTCGTCGCGCTCGCCCTGCGGGTGTAACCGCTCCTACCCAAGCGACCCGCCGCCGCACCGACCGGCACGCGCGACACCGACCACCGGGCTGCCGGAGCCTGCCGCCGGCAACCTGGCTGGTACTCCGCTACACGACGTTGGGGCGGTCGAGGATCCAGCGCCAGCTGCCGTCCGGCTGGCAGCGCGCGACCTCGGCGGTGGCGCCGCCGGTGGCCAGCCGGGTCGAGGTGAGCGCCAGGTCGCCGAGGCGCAGCGGCGGATGCTGATCGCCGGGCGCGAACCTCGGCCTGCCGGCCAGCAGCTCCGCGTACACCCGCCGGATCGCCTCCGCTCCCACGGTGGTCCGGCCGTCCGGGAACGCCAGTACCGCGCCCGGCTCGTACAGGGCCACCAACCCCTCCACGTCGCCCGCGTTCGCCAGCTCCACGAACAGCCGGCCCAGGTCCTCGGGCCGCTCGGCCCGCACGAGTTGGCTCATGGCGGCATCATGCCGGGAGGGTCTGACAAAACCGGGCCATACTCTGGGGCGTGGAGGAGAGCATCCCGGGAATCTTCGAGTTGGGCACCGACGGCCCGTCCGTCATCCTCGTCGGTGTCGACGGCACGGACACCTCGCTGCGGGCGGCGGCGTACGCGATCGGCCTGGCCCGCCGCCAGGGTGCGCGGCTGATGGCCGTCTATGTCGGGCCGATCGGCGGGCTCGCCGCGCAGACGGCGGCCGGCGTCTCGGCGCTCGGCGAGACGGCCGACGAGATGGCGGACGACCTGCGGCAACGTCTCGGCCGGGTGAGCGCCGAGCTGGGCGTGTCGGTGGAGTTCATGGCGGTACGCGGCGACGCGGTCGCCGAGATCAGCCGGGTGGCCGGCGACATCCGGGCCGACGCGGTGGTCGTCGGCGCGTCCACCAAGGCCGGCCACCGGCTGGTCGGCTCGGTCGCGGTCCGGCTGGTCAGGGCGGGCCGCTGGCCGGTCACCGTCGTCCCCTGACGGCAAAACGGTCGAAACGGTACCTGTACCTCTTCACGGGCAGCTTTTATGATGAATGGGTACAGTTAGTAAAACTACCTAACAATCTCCTCGTGAACGACCCGGAGCACCACCCTGCCGGCTCGGGCCGCCCACGCCGTCGCAGAGTTTCCGAGGAGGAGCCGTGTCCGTACGGCCCGCACGACCCCGCGTTCCGACCAGGCTGCTCACCGCCGTCGCCATGCCCGCCACGCTGGTGTTCGCGCTGAGCGGTTCCGGCACCGCCGCCGGCACCACCGCGGCCACCGCCGCCGCGAAGGCGCCGGCCCGCGCCACCGTCCGGACCACCGCCGCCGCGCCCAAGGTGGCCGGCGGGGTAACCGCTCTCCCGGGCTACCTGATCCAGAGCTCGGCCAAGGTGTCCGACGACGCGGCCGTGTCCCGCCCCGGCTACGACACCACCGGCTGGTACCCGGTGCCGGCCCGGTCCACCGTCTTCGCCGGGCTGCTCGCCAACGGGAAGTACCCGGACCCGTTCTACTCCACCACCATGAAGTCGGTCAGCACCAGCGACTTCACCGTCCCCTGGTGGTACCGCGCCGACCTCACCGTCGGCGACGAGGCCGGCCTGCGCACCGCGCTCGACTTCAGCGGCGTCATCTCCGCCGCCGACGTCTGGGTCAACGGCACCCGCATCGCCACCAGGTCCGACGTGACCGGCGCGTACACCCACCACGAGCTCGATGTCACGTCCCTCGTCCACTCCGGACTGAACAGCGTGGCCTTCAAGGTCTACCCCAACGACCCGGACGCCGACCTCACCATGGGCTGGATCGACTGGGTGCAGACCCCGCCGGACCAGAACATGGGCATCGTCCGCGACGTGCTGGTACGCCGCGACGGCCCGGTCGCCGTCCGCAACGCGCACGTGCTCACCACCCTCGCCGTGCCCGCCCTCGACCACGCCGGCGTCACCGTCAAGGCCGACGTCCGCAACGACTCCGCCGCCGCCGTGCAGGCCACCGTCACCGGCACTGCCGCCGGGATCGCGCTCTCCCAGCAGGTCGCGCTCGCCGCGCACGAAACCAGGACAGTCACCTTCACCACCGCCGGCCTCGACCACCCCGACGTGTGGTGGCCCGCCGGCATGGGCGGACAGCACCTGTACGACCTCGACCTCACCGCCACCGTCGCCGGCGCGACCTCCGACACCGCCCACGACCGGTTCGGCATCCGCGACGTCAAGTCGGGTCTGAACGGCAGCGGCAGCCGGATGTACACCATCAACGGCAGGCCACTGCTGATCCGCGGCGCCGGCTGGTCACCCGATCTGTTCCTGCGCTGGAACCCCACCTACGTCGCCGACAAGCTGTCTTACGCCCTCGACCTGGGCCTCAACGCGATCCGGCTGGAGGGTCACCTCGAGCCCGACGAGTTCTTCGCCATGGCCGACGCGGACGGCATCCTCACCCTCCCCGGCTGGGAGTGCTGCGACAAGTGGGAGGGCCAGGTCAACGGCGACGAGTCCGGCGACCCCTGGACCAGCGCCGACTACCCGGTCGCGACCGCGTCGATGGCGTCCGAGGCGGCCCGGCTGCGCGACCACCCCAGCGTGATCTCCTTCCTCATCGGCAGCGACTTCGCGCCCAACGCCACCATCGAGAAGAACTACGTGAGCGCTCTCCGAGCCGCCGACTGGCCGGACCCGATCGTCGCCGCCGCCTCCGACAACTCCGCGCCGATCACCGGCAGCTCCGGCATGAAGATGACCGGGCCGTACGACTGGGTGCCGCCGAACTACTGGTACGACAAGGCGCACTCGGACGCCGGCGGGGCCTGGGGCTTCAACTCCGAGACCAGCGCCGGCCCGGACATCCCGACCCTTGACACGCTGCACCGGATGATGTCGGCCAGCGAGCTGGACACGCTGTGGAAGAACTTCTCGGCCAAGCAGTACCACCGGTCGCCGTCGTCCACCTTCGGCACGCTGAAGATCTTCGACAACGCGCTCGCCGGCCGCTACGGCAAGCCGACCAGCCTGGACGACTACGTCCGCAAGGCGCAGCTGGCGCAGTACGAGGCGGTCCGCGCCCAGTACGAGGCCTACGGGCGCAACTTCACCGACTCGAGCAAGCCGTCCACCGGCGTCGTGTACTGGATGTTCAACAGCGGCTGGACGTCGCTGCACTGGCAGCTGTTCGACTACTACCTGGACCAGAACGGCGCGTACTACGGCGCGAAGAAGGCCAACGAGCCGCTGCACGTCCAGTACTCCTACGACAACAGGAGCGTGGTGGTCGTCAACCAGAAGGGCGCCACCGCGTCGGGACTCACCGTGACCGCGAGCCTGTACAACACCGACGGGACGAAGAAGTACAGCAAGAC
This sequence comes from Mycobacteriales bacterium, assembly GCA_045806985.1. Classification (GTDB taxonomy): domain Bacteria; phylum Actinomycetota; class Actinomycetes; order Mycobacteriales; family JBJMIH01; genus JBJMIH01. The sequence goes on from JBJMIH010000311.1 coordinate 5,349, forward strand.
CGTGACCGGTGTGTCCGTGCCGGGCGGCGGCGGGAAGACCTCCGCGCTCACGTTCCCGTCCGTGTCCGGGCTGTCCGCGACGTACCTGGCCAAGCTGGTCGTCACCGACAGTTCCGGGGCGGAGGTGGACCGCAACGTGTACTGGCTGTCCACCAAGTCGGACTCCATCGACTGGGCGAACAACGACTGGTACTACGTGCCGACGACCAGCTACGCCGACCTGTCCGGGCTGGCGGGCATGGCCAAGGCGACCATCGCCGGCAGCGCCGCCTCGCACGCGAACGGTGACGGCACCACGACCACCACGGTGACGCTGCGCAACTCCACCTCGGGCAGCGCCCCGGCGCTGCTGGTGGACGCGCACGTGGTCGGCGCCGGCGGCGCGCCGGTCCTCCCGATCCGCTGGAACACCAACGAGGTCAGCCTCTGGCCCGGGGAGTCCACCACGCTGACAGCCACCTACCGCACCGCGGACCTGCACGGCGCCTCGCCGTCCGTCCGCGTCTCCGGCTGGAACGTGGCCACCGCCACGGTCTCCGCCGGAAAGTGACTCAGAAGGGACCCGGAAGAGTGAGAACAGTGACGACACGGCGGTGGCTGGCCGGCCTCACGGTCCGCACGGCCGCGCTGGCCACCGCCGCCGGGATGGTCGCGGTGGGCGGCGCCGGCACGGCCACCGCCGCCGGCCAGGGCGCCGCCCGGCGGCCCGGCCCGGTTCCGTTCAGTGATGTCGTGCCGGCGCCCGTCAGCGTGGCGCCGGCCGGCGGCGTGACATACGTGTTGGAGCGCTCCACCGCGATCGCCACCGACACCCCGGACGTCGGCGGCTACCTGGCCGCGATCCTTCGGCGGTCCACCGGGTACCCGGTCCCGGTGCGCGGGCCGGGCGCGGCCGGCCGGGCCGGCATCCGGCTGGTCCGCGCCGGCGCGCCGGCCTCGGTCGGCGCCGAGGGTTACCGGCTCGACGTCACCCGCGCCGGCATCACCGTGCGGGCGCGCACCGCGGCCGGCCTGTTCGCCGGCGTGCAGACGCTGCTCCAGCTGCTGCCGCCGGCGGTGGACAGCCCGACGGCCCAGCCGGGGCCGTGGACGGTGGCCGGCGGCCGGATCACCGACCGGCCGCGGTTCGGGTACCGGGGCGCGATGCTGGACGTGGCCCGGCACTTCTTCACGGTCCCGCAGGTGGAGCGCTACATCGACCAGATGGCCCGGTACAAGGTCAACCACCTGCACCTGCACCTCGCCGACGACCAGGGCTGGCGGATCGCGATCAGCGGCTGGCCCCGGCTGACCAGCTACGGCGGCAGCACCGAGGTCGGCGGCGGGCCGGGCGGGTACTACACCCAGGCCGACTACCGCGCGATCGTCGCCTACGCCGCGAAGCGCTACATCACGGTGGTGCCGGAGATCGACATGCCCGGCCACACCAACGCCGCGCTGGCCTCCTACGCCGAGCTCAACTGCGACGGGGTGGCGCCGCCGCTCTACACCGGCACCGACGTCGGCTTCAGCTCGCTCTGCGTGGGCAAGGAGATCACCTACCGGTTCCTCGACGACGTGGTCGCCCAGCTCGCCGCGCTGACTCCCGGGCCGTACCTGCACATCGGCGGCGACGAGGCGCACTCCACCAGCCCGACCGACTACGCGACGTTCGTCAACCGGGTGCAGGGCATCGTCGCCGCGCACGGCAAGACGGCGGTGGGCTGGCACGACGTCGTCAACGCGACGCTGCTGCCGTCCACGGTGGCCCAGTTCTGGGACACCGCGACCACCAACGCGGCGGTGGCGAACGCGGCCGCGCACGGCACGAAGATCCTGATGTCCCCGGCCAGCCGGGCGTACCTGGACATGAAGTACACCGACAGCACGCCGCTCGGGCAGGACTGGGCCGGCCTGATCGACGTACGCAAGGCGTACGGCTGGGACCCGGGCGCCTACCTGACCGGGGTCGGCGAGTCCTCGGTGCTCGGCGTCGAGGGTCCCCTGTGGACAGAGACGATCGTCACCAGCGCCGACATCGAGTACATGGCGTTCCCGCGGCTCGCGGCCCTGGCCGAGCTGGGCTGGTCGCCGGCGAGCACGCACGACTGGAACGCCTTCCGCACCCGCCTCGCGGCCCAGGGCCCGCGCTGGCACGCCCAGGGCGTGAACTACTACCACTCCACGCAGGTGCCCTGGCCAGCGGGCAGTTAGAGCGCGCTAACGGTAGTACCCGGGCTGCTGTGGATGCTGCGCTGACAGCTTCCTGGCCTGGGCCAGCATCCAGATCACGTACGCGAACAGCAGCTCGGCGAGCAGGAACTCCATGATGCGGCCGAAGAAGCCGCCGTCCCGCGGGTTGAGGAAGTCGTAGATGTCGCGGCCGTACTTGTCGTGGAAGGTCGGGTCGTAGGCAAGGTAGAAGGCGACGTAGGCGATCGAGAACACCGGCCAGGTGAGCGGGTGCCACCACGGCGAGCTGGTCTGGTTGCGGCCGACCAGCAGCCAGTCGATCAGCACCAGGATCGGCGTCAGGAGGTGCGAGAACAGGTCGCGGGTGTGGTCCAGCGAGCCGCTCATCATCGTCAGGTAGGTGACGCTGATCAGCGCCATCGTCACGCACATCGCGCCCCGGACCCATCCGGACCGGGGCTCGTGCCGCTGGCCGTTGGTGAACAGCGGGTACAGCGCCAGCCCCGCGTACACGATGCCGGTCGCCAGGTTGCCCTGCTGGGTCAGGAAGGCGAGGTTCACCATCCTGCCCTGGAAGTACTGGCTGAAGCCGATGAACGCGAACGTCACGATCAACAGCCGCCACAGCGTGACGGCGGCCAGCACTCCGCTGGTGGTCCTCTGCGGCACGTCGGTTCCCCGTTCCCCCTCGCCGGCCTGACTCTCGTACACCACCGGTACCCGGGCCAACTCGCCAGGAAACCGCTTGGTCAGGGTGGTGGCAGCCGGCGGCGGGCGGCGGCGAGCTCGCGCTCGGCGGCGGACAGGTCGGCGCGGACCTCGCGCGCCCTCCGGCCGGCCAGGGTGAGCGCCTCCCTGGCCGCGCCGAGCTCCGCCACCAGCCGGTCGACCTCGGCCTTCGCCTCCGCCTCGGCGTGCCGGGCGGCCGCCTGCTCGGCCCGGACGGCCGTCACCCGCTCCCGCGCCTCGGCGTACGCCTTCCGCGCCGCCTCGGCCACCCTCCGCGCCTCCCGTTCCGCGGCCCGGTCCGTGGCCCGATCGGCTTCCCGGTCCGCCTTCGTCGCGGCGGCCCCGGCGGGGGCTTTCCGGGCCGGCGCCGGTCGGGGTGCCGGCCGGGGAGCCGGACGCCGGGTCCGGGCGCGTACCGGCGCCGGTGCCAGGTCGGCCCGCGGTGGCGGCCCGAACCCGCTGTA
>JBJMIH010000312.1:0-39480 GCA_045806985.1 Mycobacteriales bacterium
CGATCGTGGGGGCCGCGATGGGCGCGGCGCTGACCGGGATGCGCCCGGTCGCGGAGATCATGTTCAGCGACTTCCTGGCCTGCTGCTGGGACTACCTGGCCAACGAGATCCCGAAGGCGCGGTACATGACCGGCGGCCAGATGATGGTGCCGCTGGTCATCCGTACCGCGAACGGCGGCGGTCTCGGCTTCGGCGCGCAGCACTCGCAGGCCACCGAGAACTGGGCGTTCACCGTCCCGGGGCTGAAGATCGCGGCCCCGTCCACCCCCGCCGACGTCGTCGGGCTGATGGCCGCCGCCATCCGCAGCGACGACCCGGTGGTGTTCTTCGAGCACAAGGGACTCTTCGCCTCCCGCGGACCGGCCGCCCCGCCCGATCACGTCGTCGAGCTGGGCCGGGCGGCCACGGTCCGGGCCGGCACCGACGTCACGCTGGTCGCGCTGGCCTCGACGGTGCCGCTGGCGCTGGCCGCCGCCGACCAGCTCGCCGCCGAGGGCGTCTCGGCCGAGGTCATCGACCTGCGCTGCCTCATCCCGCTGGACATGAAGGCCGTGCTGGAGTCGGTGGGCCGGACGTCCCGGCTGGTGGTGGTCGAGGAGAACCCGTACCAGGGCGGCTGGGGAGCCACCGTGGTGTCGGTCGTCGCGGACGAGGGCTTCGACCTGCTCGACGCGCCGATCCGCCGGGTCGCGTCGGCCAACGTCCCGCTGCCGTTCGCCGACGCGCTCGAGGAACGGGTGATCCCGACGGTCGACAAGGTCACCGAGGTGGTACGCGCCCTCGCCCGCTACTGAACCGTGAAAGGCAGACGATCATGACCCACCGGATGCTGCTGCGGGGTGGCCACGTCCTCACCATGGACCCCGCCCTCGGCGACCTGTCCACCGGCGACGTACTCATCGAAGACGGCGCGATCGCCGCCGTGGAGAGCGCTCTCCCTGACGACGTCGACGCCGAGGTCGTCGACGCCACCGGCCGGATCGTGCTGCCCGGCTTCGTGGACACCCACCGGCACACCTGGGAGGCCGCCATCCGCGGCTGCGCTCCCGACGCCACGCTGGACGACTACTTCGTGGACATCCTGGACACGTTCGCGCCGGTGTACCGGCCGGAGGACGTGTACGCGGCCAACCTGGCCGGCGCGCTGGAGTGCCTCAACGCCGGCATCACCACGCTCGTCGACTGGTCGCACATCAACAACACCCCCGAACACCCGGACGCCGCGATTGGAGCGCTCCAAGAGAGCGGCATCCGCGCCCAGTACGCCTACGGCAGCGCCAACACCTCGCTGTCCGACTACTGGTTCGAGAGCACGATCGCGATCCCCGCCGACGACGTGCGCCGGATCAGGGACACCTACTTCTCCTCCGGCGACGGCCTGCTGACGATGGCGCTGGCCACCCGCGGCCCCGGCTTCTGCAAGGAGGACGTGGTGCGCGCGGAGTGGGCGACAGCCCGCGAGCTGGGCATCCCGATCACCGTGCACGTGGCGATGGGCCGGCTGGCCGGCCGGTTCGGCATGGTCGACCAGCTCAAGGCCATGGACCTGCTCGGCCCGGACACCACCTACATCCACTGCTGCTACCTGTCCGAGGAGGAGTGGCGGCTGGTCGCCGACAGCGGCGGCACCGTGTCGATCGCGCCGCAGGTGGAGGTCCAGATGGGACACGGGTGGCCGCCGGTGATGAAGGCGGTCGAGTACGGCCTGCGGCCCAGCCTCAGCATCGACGTGGTCACCACCGTGCCCGGCGACATGTTCACCCAGATCAGGGCCGCGTTCGGGGCCGAGCGGGCGCGGGTCAACGCGGTGGCGTGGCAGGCCGACGAGCCGGTGCCGGACACGATGCTGACCGCGGAGCGGATGCTGCGGATGGCCACCGCCAACGGCGCTCACGTCGCCGGGGTGGAGGACCGTACCGGTTCGCTCACCCCGGGCAAGCGCGCCGACGTCATCCTCATCGACGCGACCGCGCTGAACGTCTCCCCCGTCATCGACCCGTACGCCGCCGTCACCCTGTGCGCCGATGTGTCCAATGTGGATACCGTGATCGTGGACGGCGTCGTCCGCAAGCGGGACGGCAGGCTGCTGGCCGACACCGCCCGCGCCCGCCGGCTGGTCGAGGAGGCCCGCGACCGCCTCGTCGCCGCCGCCGCCGACGCGAAGGCCGCCACCGCATGACGACTCCCACCCCATCCCGGCATCTGGTCCGCACGGCGGCGGAGGCGGCGCGGGCCGCACCGCCCGGCGCCGCCGGCTTCACCGAGTGGGAGGTCGTCGGCGAGGAGTCCGGGGCGGCCCACACCGGCTTCGCGCTGTGCGGGCTGGAACCCGGCGGTACAGTGCCGGCCCGCGTGCAGTCATTCGAGGAGAGCGTGTACCTGCTGGCCGGCGCGGTCGTCCTGCAACTGCCGGAGGGCGCGGTACTGCTCGGCGAGGGCGACTACGGGCTGATCCCGCCCGGCGTCCCGCACGCCTGGCGGAACGAGGCCGGCGCCGCCGCCCGGTGGGCACGGATGCGGGCCCCGCAGCCGCGTTCCCGGCACGGCGGCGACAGCCAGCCGGTCCCGCCGCTGCGCGCCGACCCGCCCGTGCCGGTCGACGTCCGCGACCCGCGTACCCGGCTGTTCGGCCACGTCGCGCCGGAGAACATGGACCCGGCCAAGCAGAGCCAGGACCTGCTCGCGGTGTCGGCCAGCATGCGCACCGCGCTGCTCGTCTACAGCGGCATCTCGGTGAAGATGATGGTGGACAGCGATCTCGGCGCGGTGCTGTCGACGATGTTCATGGTGCAGTACGAGCCGGACGGCGTGGCGGGGCCGCACGACCACCCGTTCGAGGAGACGTACCTGATCCTCGAGGGGGCGACGGAGGGCACGTTCGATGGAGCGCGCTACCTGCTCGGCCCCGGCGACGTAGCGTGGGCCGGGGTGGGGTGCGTGCACTCGTTCCGCAACGCCGGCGACGGCCCGGTGCGCTGGCTGGAGACCCAGGCGCCGCAGCCGCCGGCACGCCATTCGTACCGGTTCGCCAGGGACTGGGAGTACCTGCGCGCGAGGGAGGAGAACGGATGACGAGCGTCGTGGTGGTCGGCGGGACCTCCGGCATCGGCAAGGAGCTGGCCCGGTCGTACGCGGAGTCCGGTGCCGACGTGGTGCTGACCGGCCGGGACGCGGTCCGGGCCGAGGAGGTCGCCAAGGAGGTCGGCACGGGTACCTCCGGCAGCGCCGTCGGGATCGCGCTGGAACTGCGCCGCCCGGAGGCGATCGGCGCCGCGCTGGCCGGGGTGGGGCAGGTCGACCACCTGGCCCTCGCCGCGATCGAGCGGGACCAGAACACCGCGGCCGGCTACGACGTGGCCCGCGCGACCGGGCTGGTCACGCTCAAGCTGGTCGGCTACTCCGAGGTCGTGCACGCGCTGCTGCCCAGGATCAGCGCGGACGGGTCGATCGTGCTGTTCGGCGGGCTGGCCAAGGACCGGCCCTACCCCGGCTCCCTCACCGTCTCCACGATCAACGGCGGCGTGGTCGGCCTGGTCAACGCGCTCGCGGTGGAGCTGGCGCCGATCCGGGTGAACGGCATCCATCCCGGCATCGTCGGCGACAGCCCGTTCTGGCAGAGCCGGCCGCCGGAGGTGGTGGAGGGCTTCCGGGCGCGGACGCCGACCGGGACCCTGGCCAGCATGGCCGATGTGGTGTCCGCCGTCCGGTTCCTGCTGGACAACAGGTCCGTGAACGGCGTCAACCTGCCCGTCGACGGTGGTTGGCTGCTGGCATGAGCGAACTACCCACTGTCGCGCTGATCGGTACCGGCCGGATGGGGGCGGCGATGGCCGCGCGGATGTCCGCCGCCGGGATCGGGCTGGTGGTGTACAACCGGACGCTGGACAAGGCCCGCGCGGTGGCCGAGGACTGCCGCGCGGCGGTGGCGGAGACGGCCCGCGAGGCGGCGGCCTCCGTCGACGTCGTCCTGGTCTCGCTGGCCGACGACCGGGCGGTGGAGGCGGCGTACCGGGGTCCGGACGGACTGGTCGCCGGGCTGCGCCCGGGCACCGTGGTGGCGGACACGTCCACAGTGGACCCCGCCACGGTTGGAGCGCTCCAACCGCTGGTCGCCGACCGCGGCGCGGAACTTCTGGACACGCCGGTCTCCGGCAACCCGTCGGTGGTGGAGAGCGGCAACATCACCGTCATGGCCGGCGGCGACGCCGACGCCCTGGAGCGCGCCCGCCCGGTCCTGGAGACCTTCGCCCGGCGCGTCTTCCACCTGGGCGGCCACGGCGCCGGCGCGGCGATGAAGCTGGTGGTGAACTCCGCGCTGCACGGCCTCAACCAGGCGGTCGCCGAATCACTGGTGCTGGCGGAGAAGGCCGGCATCCCCCGGACGGCCGCGTACGAGGTGTTCGTGGACAGCGCGGTGGCGGCGCCGTTCGTGAAGTACAAGCGGGAGGCGTACGAGCACCCCGACACCGCCCCGGTCGCCTTCAGCCTCGACCTGGTCGCCAAGGACCTCGACCTCATCCTCGCCCTGGCGGCCCGCGTCGATGCCCGCGTCCCCCAGGCCGCCGCCAACCGCGACATCGTCACCGAGGCCATCGCCGCCGGATACGGCGACCGCGACCTCGCCGCCCTCGCCGTCTACCTGTCCGGATCCGGCCACGAGTAGTCGAAGCTCAGCGAGAACGTCCGGCTGATCCACTCCCGGCTGTCCTCGCCCTCGCGCGGCCCGCGGCCGCCGGCGCCGAGCCGCTCCCGGACGGCGGCCAGCGCGGCGGAACGGTCGTACGCCTCCGCGAGCCGGCCGCCGGAGAACCGCAGCTCGTGCACGCGCGCGAACAGCCACGCCGGCGGGAAGCCCATGTTCACGTAGCCGGCGTCCGCCGGGTCGGCGGCGACGAGCAGCCGGCCGGTGAAGTCCAGCGGCGCGGCCAGGCGGGCGTACACGTACACGGCCGGCGGGTACGTCCCCCTCCCCGGCCGGCGCGGTCCCACCCCGAACAGCCGCGGCGGCGGCTCGCTCGCGCCTTCCGCCAAGGCTCCGACGCGCAACCGGTCGAGCAGCAGCCGGTCGCCGTCGAGGCGATACGTGCACACGTGCCCGCGCCAGCAGGCGGTACTCCCCGGCGCCACCGCCAGCCCGTGCGCGGCGGGATCGAACGGCGGGCCGCCGTCCACGGCGGTGAGCACGTACTCGTCCCCGCCGTACCTGACCGTGTCCGGGAACTGGGCCGTCACGGCGTGCGCGTGCAGCGGGCGACGAGGAAGACCGGGTGCCGCCCGGACTCGGCCCGCTCGCCCATCCACCGCGGACGCGGCTCGGTCACCTCCACCGGGTCCAGGCCGTGCCGGTGCAGCGCGTTGAGGTAGGTCGACAGCATCCGGTGGTTGGCGCCGACCCGCCGGCGCAGGAGGGACAGCTCGCCGCTGGCCGCCCACCAGCCCTCGTCGTAGTAGCTGCCGTCCGCCGGCCACGACGCGGACCACCTGCCACCGCCACCACCGGGAAAGCACGGGTGCAGGATCGAGAACGCGAACCGCCCGCCCGGTCGCAGCGCCCGGGCCACCACGCCGAGCACGCCGTCCAGGTCGTCGATGTCGGACAGCCCGAAAGAGCAGGTGGCGACGTCGTACCCGGCCGTGGCCAGCCAGTCGCCGGGGTCGGCGGCGTCGGCGCACACGTACCGCACGCCGAGCGGCTCGGCGGCCTCGGCTTCCTCAGCGGCGGCGATCATCCGCCCGGACAGGTCCATTCCCACCACCCGGCCGCCGCGCCGGGCCAGTTCCCGGCTGAGCCGCCCATGGCCGCAGGCGACGTCCAGCACGTCCAGGCCGTCCACCGCCCCGACCGCGACCAGCAGCGCCGCCGTCGGCGGGTCGGTGTAGTCGTCAGTCCCGTCGCCGATGTAGAAGTCCGCGACAGCGTCGTACCGTGCCTCGCTCATGCCGGGACCCTACGTCGCGTCACCGCCCGCCCCGCCGGTGTTCGCTCAGCGCTGACACGAACCTACGAGGCGGTCTCCTCGATGCGGAAACCGACCTTCATGCTGACCTGGACGTGGGCGATCTCGTTGTCCGCCAGCTGCCCGCGGATCTCGGTGACCTCGAACCAGTCGAGGTGCCGGACGGTCTCGCCGGCCCGGCTCAGGCCCTTCCTGATCGCCGCGTCCACCCCGTCCGGCGAGGTACCGACGATCTCGATGATCCGGTACGTGTGGTTCGCCACGGCACTCACTCCTCGGGCGCCTCGGGTGGCTCGGATGCCTGGTCGGGACGGTGGCTGCCGGCCGTGTTGGGCCAGCGCTGGTACACGCCGGTCAGCGTCCCGCTGGCCAGCGGCTGGCCGTCGATCTGCGCCAGCACGTCGGCGGCGGTGGGGTTGTCCGGCAGCGGCAGGTTGTCGGTGAGCGCGTACACCTGGAACAGGTAGTGGTGCGGCGGGTCGCCCACCGGCGGGGCGGGGCCGACGTACCCGACCTCGCCGAAGCCGTTCGGCCACTCCGTGCCGCCGCGCGGGACGCTGCCCTCGTCGCAGCCGGCGCAGTCCGGGTCGATGCCGGTGACCAGCCAGTGCAGGAAGTCCCCGCTCGGGGCGTCCGGGTCGTGACAGATCAGCAGCAGCTCGCCGGTACCGTCGGGCACCCCCGACCAGTGCAGCGGCGGCGACACGTCGGCGCCGTCCCGGGTGTACCGCTGGGGAATCACGTCCTGATCCGCGAACGCGTCCGTGCGGACGTCGATCGTGGTCACCAGACACCTCCTCGGCTCGGGTGCGGTCTCCCCCAGGGTCACCCCGACCACCCGCTCCCCGCCAACGCGACGTGACACCCGCCGGCCCGCCCGCCCCGCGCCGGCCGTGCCCGCCACCTGGTCCGACCGCGGCCGTCCTGAGTCCTAGAGTGACGGGATGGCCTGCCGAATCACCGAGTTGGTGCTGGACGTGCACGATCCGGAGCGGCTCGCCGCGTTCTGGTGCGAGGTGCTCGGGTACACGGTGCTGGACCGCGATCAGGACGGCAGCATCGAGATCGGGCCGCCGGACGTGGGGTTCGGCGGACCGCAGCCGACGATGGTCCTCAGCCCGACCACCCAGCCCAAGACCGGCAAGCTCCGGCTGCACATCGACGTCAACGCGACCGACCGCGACCAGGACGCCGAGCTGGAGCGCCTGTTCGCGGCGGGCGCCGTGACGGCCGACGTCGGCCAGACCGGCGAGGAATCGTGGCACGTGCTCGCCGACCCGGAGGGCAACGAGTTCTGCCTGTTGCGCCGCCGCGTCCCACCGGCCTGAAGTTTGCGCGGTACGCAGGATTTGCGTATTGCGCAAGATCCTGCCTAGGCTCCCCGGCATGGCCGAGAGCAGCCTGCGCGAGCAGTACAAGTCCGCGACCCGGCTGGCGTTGAGCCGGGCCGCCGTCCGGCTGGCGTTGCGGGACGGGCTGGAGAACGTCCGGGTACCCGACATCGCCGCCGAGGCCGGCGTGTCGACGCGGACCTTCAACAACTACTTCTCCAGCAAGGAAGAGGCGATCGTCGCCCTCGGCGTGGACAGGGCCGAGCGGATCGCCGCCGCCCTCCGCGACCGCCCCGCCACCGAACCCCTCGGCGACGCCCTGCTCGCGGCCGTCGTCGGCCACTGGAGCGCCGCCGCCGGCCGCGCCGGCAACGACGACGACGACTGGCGAACGCGGATGAGCCTGCTGGTCTCCACCCCGGCCCTCCAGGGCGAGTACCTCAAGGCCGTGACCGCCATGGAACGCCCGCTCGCCGAGGCCATCGCCGCCCGCGCCGGCCTGCCCGGACCCGGCCTCCCCGAACGCGCCCTCGCCGCCGCGGTCGCCGCCGCCGAACGGGTAGCGATCACCCACTGGCTGACCGTCCCGCACGCCACGTCACTGCCCGAAGCCCTCCGCCAGGCGACAGCCCAGGCAATCAGCGGATACCGGACCCCGAGCGAGGACCAGCGATGAAGCGAACGACACGGGCCGCGGCGGTCGTCGGGGCACTGGCCGCGCTGGCCACCACGGTCACGGCCGGCGCCATCGCCGCCACCACGACCACCGCCGCCACGACGACCGCGGCCGGCGCGGTGACGTCCGAGACGGTACCCATCCCCACCGTCACCGGCCCGATCGCCGGCCAGCCGGTCACCGCCTCTCCCGTACCGCTACCCGGGTACACCCAGCAGGAGTACTTCGTCAGCGGGCGGGCCACCGGGTATGTCGAGGCCGGCGACTGGGGTGCCGACGGGCGCTGGAGTGTGGCGCCGGCGTCGAGCGCGCCGTACGAGACGCGGATGCTGGTACGCCGGCCGGCCGACCCGCGCCGGTTCAGCGGAACGGTCGTGGTGGAGTGGCTCGACGTGCCCGGCGGCGTCGAGGTCGACCCGGACTTCCTGTACACCCACGCGGAACTGGTGCGTGCCGGGGACGCCTGGGTCGGGGTCACCACCCTGCACCAGGGCGCGGCCAGCCTCCAGGCCCGCGACCCGGCCCGGTACGCGGCGCTGTCACAGCCCGGCGACTCGTACTCCTACAGCATCTACTCGCAGGCCGCCCAGCTCCTGCGGCACCCCGGTGCGGTCGACCCGCTCGGCGGTCTGCGGCCGCGCACGCTCATCGGCGATGGATACTCGGGCGCGTCCTTCCACGTGGTGACGTACATTGACGCGCTCCAACCGGTGGACCGGCTGTTCGACGGCTTCCTGGTCCACAGCCGCAAAGCCAGCGCGGCGCCGATCAGCGTGGCCCCGCAGCCGCAGCAGCCCGCGCCGCCGGTGGCGCGGACCCGCACCGACCTGGACGTCCCGGTGCTTACCGTGGAGACCGAGACGGAGATCCTGGCCCACCTGCCGACCTTCCCCGGCCTCGACTACGTCCCCGCCACCCAGCCGGACACCAACCGGTTCCGGCTGTGGGAGGCGCCAGGGACCGCCCACGTGGACGCCACCCTGGCCCGTCTCCTGGCCATCGAAATCGGCGGCCCCGGCGCCACGCCCCAGCCGTGCGCCCTGCCACCCAACGACGGCCAGGAGAGCGCTCTAATGGACGCCGCGCTCGCCCAACTCACCCGCTGGATCCGGACCGGTGTACCGGCGCCCTCCGCGCCACGCATCACGCTCATTCCCGGGTCCACCCCCACCATCGCCCGCGACGCCGACGGCAACGCCCTGGGCGGCATCCGCACCCCAGCACTCCAAGCCCCGACTGGCACGCTCACCGGCTCCGGCAACTCCGGCCCCACCGCCCAGTGCGACCTGGAAGGCACCACCACCCCGTTCTCCCCAACCCGGCTTCACGCCCTCTACCCGACCCGAGCCACCTACCTGGCCGCCGTCACCCGAGCCGCCGCGAACGACGTCGCCGCCGGCTTCCTCCTCCCAGCCGACGCCACCACCATCCTCACGACAGCCCACAACTTCCCCCCAGCCACCACCAACCCCTGAAGCTCCACAGTGGACCGCCAAGCACCGCCGCGGGATCGGCGCGACCATCCCGGTCAAGGCTGACCGGGCCGCCAACCGCCGCAAGAAAGGATCGATGGGCGGGCGCCCGCCGGCACTCGATGCCAGGCGGTACAAGTAGCGCAACACCGTGGACATCGCCACGATGAGAATCTGGCTCCGCGGCCTCACCCGAGGGCATCCGGTTGCTTGACCGTCGGCCACACTTACGCCGTGAGGACGACAATCGTGCCGATAGCGTGCGCCCATCCGGCGTTCGATCAGGTAGCTGCTCTGTTCGACGACTACCGGGCGCACTACGGCCAAACGTCATCTCCTGAGATCACCCGCTACTGGCTGTACGACCAGATCGCACGGCACCGGATGTCCGCGGCCGCCGCCATCCGCGCCGATCAGGTCTGCGGCTTCATCACGGCAGCGATCATGCCGGCGTCACTCATGCTGGGCACCGCATGGTCGATCCGCGACCTCTATGTGGTCCCGGACCATCGCCGTAGCGGTATCGCGAAGGCCCTCCTTCAGCACATCATCCACAACGCGCGTACTGCCGGCGCGCATCGCGTGTCACTGCAAACCGAGATCGACAACATCCCGGCTCTGACGCTCTACACCCAAGCCGGCTTCCGGCCCGTCACCGGCCTGGAACTTCTCACCCTCACCCTCGATCCCACCCGCCAAGATCCAGAAGACACGGCATAGCGCGCTCTACTCACGCCGCGTACGTCCCCACCGGCTCGCGGGCCGCCGCCCAGGACGTCGCCGCCAGCTTCCTGCTGTCGACCGGCGCCACCACGACCATCACGGCAGCCCGCGGACTTCCCCGCCTGCCCGACAGGGACGACAGGACTCGCACACCCTCAACCGCCTCCATACGGCACCGCTAGCGCGCTCTACTCACGCCGCGTACGTCGCCGCCGGCTCGCGGGCCGCGTGCCCGCAGAGGTGGTCGCCGGCGGCTTCGTGGTGGCCGGCCTGCGCCGGCGGAGGCCGTTGGGCGACGGGGAATTCTGCCTTGATGCACGGTATTGACCGGAGTGGAGTGGCGCGCTTACGTTACGTCCACCTGAGTGGTGGGAGCGTTCTCATGGAGAAGCCTCGGCGGCGGGATGTTCTGAAGCTGATGGCGGCCGCGGGTGCGGGAAGCGCTTTCCCCTTGGCGCTTACCGGGCCGGCGGCCAGCGCGCACGCATTGAAGCGCGGCAACCGGTACCGCCTCCAGAAGGCGCTCGTCGATCGTCGCTTCGGCATGTTCCTGCACTTCAACATGGGTACGTTCCACGACGCCGAGTGGGTGGACCCCGGCCAGGACCCGATGTCGTTCGCCCCCACCGCACTCGACTGCGGCCAGTGGGCCGACGCGGCCGCGGCCGCCGGGATGACATTCGCCGTGCTCACCACCAAACACCACGACGGGTTCTGCCTGTGGCCTTCGCGGTACTCCAGCTACACCGTGGCCAACAGCGGCTACCGTCACGACATCGTCCGTCGCTACGTCGACGCCTTCCGCGCCCGCGGCGTCACCCCGTGCCTGTACTTCTCCATCTGGGACCGGACCGTCGGCGTCGAGGCCCCGGTCTCCCGTGCGGACATCGACTTCGTGAAGAACCAGCTCACCGAGTTGCTCACCAGGTACGGCCCGGTCCCGATGCTGATCACCGACGGCTGGTCGTGGGCGATGGGCCACCAGCAGGTGCCCTACGGCGAGATCCGCGAGCACGTCCTGTCCCTCCAGCCCGACCTGTTGTTCCTCGACCTCAACGGGGTCAGCGAGGCCTGGGACTCGGACCTGGTCCTCTACGAGGAGCCGAAGCCCGGCCAGTTCGCGCCGGCCGGCAACACCGTCGCCGCCACCCAGGGCCAGACGATCACGCCGGGCCAGTGGTTCTGGCACCCCGGCACCCCGACCGCGCCGCTGCTCAGCGCCGACGACATCGTCACCGGCCACCTGCGCCCGCTCGAGCAGCGGTACACCACGTTCATCCTCAACACCCCGCCCAACCCGCGGGGCCTGCTGGACGACAGCATCGTCGCCCGCCTGCGCGAGGTTGGTCCACTGTGGACGCCGAACCGTACCCGCCCGCCGCTGCCGCCCCAGCCGGACGTGCTCCTGCACCCGGTCACCCCGGTCACGGCCACCGCTACCAGCGGCGACGCGTCCCTCGCCGTGGACGGCCACAACGACTGGGCGTGGAGCCAGAACGCCGACCAGACCCTGTGGCGGACCACCGACCCGCTGCCGCAGTCCATCACGCTCGACCTTGGAGCGCTCCACCACGGCCTCGACACGCTGACCTACCTCCCCCGCCAGGACCTGGACGCGACCGGCCGGTACGTCACCGAGGGCGACATCACCGCGTACCGCGTCTCGGTCAGCGCCACCGGCCAGTGCTTCCGCACGGTCGCCGCCGGTACCTGGGCCGCCGACAAGCACGTCAAGCGGGCCAGGTTCCGGTCGGCGACCGCCCGGTACGTCCGGCTGGAGGCGCTCGCCGCCGCGGGGACGTACGCGGCGGCGAGCGAGTTCGGCGTGGGCCGTACCGGTTAGTGCTCCTTCCGGGCGCGGGTCCTGGGCAGCAGCAGCGCCGGGACGAGCGCGGCCGCCGCCAGCACCAGGGCCAGCCAGAACGCGGCCCCGAACGCGCCAGCCAGCGCCGGCGCCACGTGTGCCCGCGCTCGCGGCGACAGCGGCCCGAGGGCAGCCCGGCCGAGGCCCGGCGCCCGCACCGAGATGTCGTGTTGGAGCGCGACAGCCAGGATCGTGGTGCCGATCGAGGCGCCGAGCCGCTGGACCGTGTTGATCGCGCTGGCCGCCCTGCCGATCGCCTCGCGCGGCAGGTCCTGGTACGCGGCCGCCATCGACGGGATGATGGTCGTACCCAGGCCCAGCCCGATCACGAACAGCCCGCCGGCCAGCACCGGGTACGAGCTGTGCGCGCCGACCTGGGTATAGGCGGCGGTGCCGAGCAGCGCCAGCACGACCCCCACCGGCACGACCACGCCCGCCCCGACCCGGTCGCTCGCCTTGCCGGCCAGCGGCATGGCGGCCGCCGCGCCCACCGCCTGTGGCACCAGCAGCAGGCCGGTGGCGAGCGCGCCCTGACCCCGCACGACCTGCCAGTACAGCGGTAGCAGCACCAGCACGCCGAACAAGGCGACGGCGACGACCAGGTTGGTCGCGGCGGACGCGGCGAACCCGCGGTGCCGGAACAGCGACACGTCGATCAGCGCCTTCCCGCCCTGCCGGACGGCATGAGCGACGTACAGCGTGACCAGCGCCAGCCCGCCGGCCAGGTAGACCCAGGTGCGCGTCGCGCCGAACCCGCGGGTGCCGGCCACCGACAGCCCGTACACCAGCACCGCCACGCCGGAGCAGAGCAGCACCAGTCCGCGCAGGTCGAGCCGGGCGTCCGGGCGGGCCGGCGAGGACGGCAGCAGCCGGAACGCCAGCAGCACCGCGACCGCGCCGATCGGCAGGTTGAGGAAGAAGATCCATCGCCAGCTCACCGACGACACGATCAGCCCGCCGAGCACCGGCCCGGCCACCGACCCGATCATCATCGGCAGGCCGATGAAGCTCATCACCCTGGCCATCCGCTGCGGGCCGGCGGCCTGCGCCAGGATGGTCTGGCCGACCGGCACGATCATGCCGCCGCCCAGGCCCTGGAGCACCCGGAACGCGATCAGTGTGCCCACCGACCAGGCCGCGCCGGCCAGCGCCGAGCCGCCCAGGAACAGCAGCAGCGCCGCGATCCACACCCGCTTGGCCCCGAACCGCTGGCTCGCCCAGCCGGTCACCGGGATGACGGCGGTGAAGCCGAGCAGGTACCCGGTCAGCACCCACTGGATCGTGGAGATCGAGGCGTGGAAGTCCTCGCCGAGCGTGCGGGTAGCGACGTTGACAATGGTAGCGTCCAGAATGGACATGATGGTGCCGAGCACGACGACCGTGCCGAGCGCGACCAGCGACCGGTCCAACCGGTCGTCGCTCGCCGTCGTTTCCCTTGCCTGGGTTGCCTGTGCCGTGGTCATGACGACCTCCCCGGGGTCGCGGGTGGGATGTTGAGGTTGAGGCGGAAGGTGTTGTCCGGGTCGTAGGTCCGTTTGATCTCCCGCAGCCGCTGGTAGTCGCCCTGGTCGTAGGCGCGGGCGGTCTCGGCCGGGTCGTACAGGAAGTTGTAGAAGGCACCGCCCGTGGCGTACCGGGCAAGCGGCCCGGCCGTGCCGGGCGGACCGTCCACGATCACCGAGAACGGCACGTCGCGGTGCCCGACCGGCCCGGCGTCCGGCCCCGGGCTCGCCATCGCGCCGCCCCACAGCCGGATCTCGACCGCGCCGACCTGGGCGTCCGGCTCGCTGACCGCCGCCACGGCCACGTCGACGGCGGCGTCGGGGAGGTCCGCGTACCGGTGGAACTGCTGCGGCCGGGTGCCGCCGAGGGTGCCGCTCTCGGTGTAGCGCATCGGCCGCCAGCCACCGGCCAGCGGCGTGCCGGCCGCCCGCAGTAGCGGTTGGAGCGCTCCAACGGCGTCGTCCGCCGGGCCGGAGTACAGGCCGCGCAGCGCGAGCATCGGGCCGGTCACTCCGGTAGCCGCGACCGCCTCCGGCGCCTGGGCCAGCAGTACGACCGCGGACGTCAGTTCCTCGGGCGCGCCGGCCGCCCACTCCCGATAGCGGGCGAGGACGTCGTTGGCGCGCTCCAACGGGAAGTACGCGGTGCCGCCGTACACCCTGTCGACCGGGTACAGCCGGAACTCCAGCGCGGTGGCGAGGCCGAAGTTGCCGCCGCCGCCGCGCAACGCCCAGAACAGCTCCGGCTCCCGGTCGGCGGACGCGGTGACGAGCCGGCCGTCGGCGAGAACCAGGTCGGCCCGCAGCAGGCTGTCGGCGGCGAACCCGTACCGCCGGGACAGCAGGCCGAGACCGCCGCCAAAGGTGTAGCCGGTCACGCCGACCGTGACCGACGAGCCGGACAGCGGTGCCAGGCCGTACGGCGCCGCCGCCGCGATCACGTCGGCCCAGCGCGTGCCCGGCCCGACCGTGGCGGTGCACCGATGCGGATCGATCCGCACTCCGGCCATCCGCTCGGTGCTGACGAGCCGCCCCGTGTCGGCTGGCACCACCGTGCCGTGGCCGGTGGCCCGGACGGCGACCGGCAGCCCGCGCTCGCGGGCCGCCAGCACCGCCGCCCGCACGTCGGCCGGGGTCCGCGCCTGGACGGTTGTGCGGAGGGTCGTGGTCTCCATGCCGATCACCGTTCCGTAAGTGGAGGGTCCTTCTCCGATTAGGCTCAACGTAGCACTATCCGGAGGGTCTGTCTCCAGATAATCCAGATTTTCTGGAGGGAGTTCCTCCGGATCACTGGTACGGTCGAGGCATGGTGGAGACACGGGAGGAGACGCGGAGGGCGGCCAAGGACCGCCCGCTGCGGGCGGACGCACGGCACAACCGGGACCGGATCATGGCCGCGGCCAGGGAGGTTTTCGTCGAGCTGGGTCCGAACGCGCCGCTGGAGGAGATCTCGCGGCGGGCCGGTACCGGTATCGCCACCCTCTACCGGCGGTTCCCCGACCGGAACGCGCTGATGCGGGCCGTGGTCAAGGACGCACTGGAGCGCACCGCGCAGGCCGCCCGGGACGCCGCCGCCGCCGAGTCCGACCCGTTCGCCGCGCTCATCCGGTACATGCACCAGGTGCTCGACATCCGCGTCTCGGCGGTGATCCCAGCCCTGATGAGCGAGGTCTCGCTGGATGACGACCCGGAGATCCTGCACGCGCGCCATACCAGCGCCGACCACGTCGAGTCGCTGATCAGGGCCGCCAAGGAGGCCGGCACGCTACAACCGGACGTGACCTTCGCCGACATCGGACTGCTGCTGGTCCGGCTGGCGCGCCCGCTGCCCGGCCCGTTCTCCCGCGAACTGAACGACAGCCTCGCCCACCGGCACCTCGACCTGCTGATCAACGGCCTGCGCGCGGACGGGCGCGCCACCGAGCAGGTGGAAGGGCCGGCCCTCAGCCTCGACGACCTGCGCGTACTCCGCGGAGAAGCCCCCCGCCACCCCACCGCCACCCCAACCAACCCACCCACCAGCTCCGAGGCTCACTCAAGCGACTGACCCGCCGCCTCCCACGCCCGCTCAAGCGACTCACCCCACGACTCGACCAACGACTCGGACGCTGGCTCAAGGTGGCGACCCGACCAACGGCTCAGACCGCGACTCGGCCGGCGACCCGGCCGGTAGGTCGACCGGCGCTCAGGGGATGGCGCCGACGCTGGCCCAAACGGTGGATCGGGGTGGCGGTTCAGCCGGCAGGTCGGGTGGCAGGTCGACCGGCGGCTCGGGCGGCTCGGGGGCGGCTCCGACCGCGGCCCGGACGGCGGCTCAGGGCGACTCGGGGGCGGCTCCGAGCGTGGCCCGGACGGCGGCTCCGACGCTGGCTCCGACGCTGGCTCAAACGCTGGCTCGGGTGGCGGTTCGGCAGTGGGCTCGACCGGCAGCCCGATCGACGGACCTGACGCTGGCTCGGCCGGGAGTGTCGAGTGGTGGGGCGACCGGTGGCTCGCGCCTGATGCCGTGCCGCCGGCGGTGCCCGCTGGGCAGCGCGCGACCCAGCCAACGGGGCGGCCCCGACGCCAACTCAGCCAACTCAGCCGAGGGCTCCGATGCCTGCTCAGGGAGGTCGACCGGGAGTTCAGCCAGCGACTCTGTCGCTGGGTCGGGGGGTGGTCAGCTGGTCGGGTGGGGGGACGAGGGGCGTTGGCGTTCGGTGATCAGCAGTTCCAGGCCGTCCAGGATCCGGCGTAGGCCGAACTCGCGACCGTTGTCGATCGACGGGTCGGCTGCGGCGGCGCCCACGGCCGCGGTGAGGGCCGGATAGCGCACCCGGTAGACGTCTTTCAGGTTCGCGACGGCCGGACTGAACTGCTGGTCGGCGGTCCACGGGTGGCTGCCCGCGGTGCTCATCGAATGGGTGTTGCGGATGTGACCGCTGAGCAGGAACACCGCGTCCAGCCGCTCCCTGCCGCCCAGGGGCGTGCCGTCGAGCGCGCTGACCGCCGCTTCCGACCAACCGACCTCGCGCGGGCCCATGATCCGGTGCTGGCCGACGGTCGCGCCGGGCAGCCACGGGTGCCGCTGCCAGGTCGCCCACAGCCGGCGGGCGTACTCCTCCAGGCGGCCGCGCCAGCCGCCGGGCACGTCGGACAGGTCCGGCGGCTCTCCCACCGCCGCCTCGATCATGGCCGCGACCAGTTCGTCCTTGCCGGTGACGTACCGGTACAGGGACATCTTGGTGAAGTCGAGCGCGCTGGCGACGCGTTGCATGGACACCGCCGCCATCCCCTCGGCGTCGGCCACGGCGACCGCCGCGTCCGCGATCCGCTCGAGGCTGAGCGCGGGTTTCGGGCCTCGGGTGGGCCGCTCCCGCAGGCCCCAGAGCAGCTCGACCGTGCCGGCCTGCCCGCCGCGGGTGCCTTCGCCGGTACTCGCCATCGCGATCGAAGTCCTCTCTTGCCGCGTTCGAAGAACTGTGTCTAGCATACACAGCGTCCATCGGACACAGTTTACGGAACCGCCAACACCAGCCCGACCACTCGACTAGTCTTGACAAATAAAATTGTCGGCAGCACAGTGAGCCGCAGGTCAACGAGATGAACGACGGCGTCGTGCCACGGCGAAGGAGAGCTGAGAGATGTCGCACGAGTTCGAGGTACGCGAGGAGATCGTCCTCGCCGCCAGCCCCGACCAGGTGTGGGATGCGATCGCCACGGGTCCCGGGGTCGACTCCTGGTTCATCGGGCGTAATGAGATCGAACCCGGCGTGGGCGGGACGGCGCGCAACAACTGTGCCGGCTTCGAGATGGAGTCCACGATCACCGCCTGGGAGCCGGGGAAACGGCTCGCCATGCGGAGCGAGCCCGGCCCCGACGGCGCGTTCATGGCCTTCGAGTACCTGATCGAGGCCCGCGACGGCGGCAGCACGGTGCTCCGCTTCGCGCACAGCGGGATCCTCACCGGCGACTGGTCGGACGAGTACGACGCGCTGAAGGTCGGCGACCGGATCTACCTGGAAAACCTGGCCCTGTACCTCAAGTACTTCCCGGGCCGGACCGCCACCGTCTCACTGTTCGTCCCCGGCCCCCAGGTCGCCGACGCCGACGCCGCGTGGAGCGCTTTCCGGCGCGCGTTCGGCTTGCCCGAGGCGGGCGGCGAGGTCAGCACCGGCGACACCGGCCGGATCGCGATCGACGGAATCGCCCCCACCGACGCGACCGTCGAGATCGTCCACCACCCGAGCTTCCTCGGCGCCCGTACCCGCGACGCGCTGTACCTGCTCGTACACGGGTACGAGAACTCGATCGTCGCCCAGGTGTACGGCTTCGCCGAGGACGCCGACGAGGGAGCGGTGGAGAGCGCTCTCCAAGCCTGGCTCGGCCACGCCTTCCCCGCCCCCGACGAGCCCGCCGATGAGGCGACCGACCGGGAGTTCACCCTCACCAACACCTTCGACGCCTCCCGTGAGGAGGTCTTCGCGGCGTGGACCGAGCCGGCCCGGCTCGCCGAGTGGTTCGGGCCGCGCGGATTCACCACCCCGGCCGACCGGATCGCGCTCTCCCTGCGCCCGGGTGGCGCCTGGCGGGCCGTGCTGGTCGGCCCGGACGGCACCGAGGCCGTCCTCCACGGCACCTACCGCGAGATCGCCGGCCCCGACCGGCTCGTGTTCACCACCGGCGACCCCGACAACACCGCCGGCGAGTCCGGCTCGGTGGCCACCGTCACCCTGCACGACCGCGGCGGCCGTACCGAGATGGTCTTCCGCCAGGCCGGGGTCAACACCACCGAGGCCCACCTGAACGCCGCCAGGGCCGGCTGGGTCCAGTTCTTCGAGCGGCTCGCCGACCACCTGTCGCGCCACTGAGAGCGGAGACGACCATGAGCACCCGTAGCGAAACCGCCCCCGAGCGCGCGACGCGCCGCGAGTGGACCGGCCTCGCCGTGCTGGCCCTGCCGACCCTGCTGCTGTCCCTCGACGTCAGCGTGCTGTACCTGGCGCTGCCCCGGCTCAGCGTCGACCTCGGTGCCGACAGCACCCAGCAGCTGTGGATCCTCGACATCTACTCGTTCATGCTCGCCGGCTTCCTCGTCACGATGGGGACGCTCGGTGACCGGATCGGCCGGCGCCGGCTGCTGCTGATCGGCGGGTCCGCGTTCGGTGTGGCGTCGGTGCTGGCCGCGTACTCCACCAGCCCCGGAATGCTGATCGCGACCAGGGCCGTGCTCGGCGTCGCCGGCGCGACGCTGGCGCCGTCGACGATGGCGCTGATCAGGAACATGTTCCGCGACCCGCGCCAGATGGGCTTCGCGATCGGCGTCTGGTTCTCCTGCTTCATGGGCGGGATGGCGCTGGGTCCGCTGGCCGGCGGGTTGCTGCTGGACCACTTCTGGTGGGGCTCGGCGTTCCTGCTCGGGGTGCCCGTCATGCTGCTGCTGGTGGCGGTCGGGCCGTGGCTGCTGCCCGAGTACCGCGACGAGAACGCGGGCCGGCTCGACCTGGTCAGCGTCGCCCTGTCGCTCGGCGCCATCCTGCCAGCCATCTACGGCCTGAAGGCGCTGGCCAGGGACGGCTGGAAGCTGTCGTCGGCGGCCGCGATCGTGGTCGGGCTGGTCGTCGGCGTGGTGTTCGTCCGCCGGCAGCGCGGGCTGGCCAGCCCGCTGCTGGACCTGCGGCTGTTCGTCAACCGGGCGTTCAGCACCGCGCTCGGCACCATGCTGCTCACCGGCATCGTGATGGCCGGCGTCTCGCTGCTCGCCACCCTGTACTTCCAGGTCGTCGAGGGCCTGTCACCGCTGCGCGCCGGGCTGTGGCAGCTGCCGGGGTGCGTCGTGATGGCGGCCGGCTCGATGGTCGGCCCCGGCCTGGCCCGGCGGTTCCGCCCGGCGAACGTGATGGGCGTCGGCATGTTGGTCGGCGCCGCCGGGCTGGCCCTGATCACGCTGGCCGGCACCACCGGCGGGTTGCACGTGCTGGTGCTCGGCCTGACCGTCACCATGGCCGGGATCTCGCTGCCGATGTCGGTGGTGATGAACCTGGTGATGGCGTCCGCGCCGCCGGAGAAGGCCGGCTCGGCCGCGTCGCTGTCGGAGACCGGCGGCGAGTTCGGGATCGCGATGGGCATCGCCTGCCTGGGCAGCCTGGCCACGGTCATCTACCGGTCGCACCTGACCCACGACATGCCGTCCGCGGTACCGGCCGGCGCCGCGCACACCGCGAAGGAGAGCATCACGGCCGCCACCACGACCGCCGCCCACCTGCCCGGACCGGCCGGCACCCAGCTGCAGCACGTCGCGGACTCGGCCTTCACCGGCGGCCTGCACGTGGTGGCCGGCGTTGGTGCGGCGGTGTTCGTCGCCCTGGCCGTGCTGGCGAGGGTCGCGTTCGGACATACTCCGGCCGAATCCGTCACGGCCGCCGAGGCACCGTCCCAGGAGGAGCTGGCACTGGCCAGCGCCGCCGACTAGGAGACCTCGAACCACCGCGCCGGCCCGCCTGGGGAAGGCGGGCCGGCGCGCCGCGCCGTCAGCCGCCGTTCCAGGACGGCACCGTGTCGATCGAGTTGTACGTGCGCGGTTGGCACTTGCCGCTGGTGTCCCACAGCCGCACGCCGCCGACGACGAGCGCATGGCCACTGGCGCGCCTCCCGCATGGCACGCTTCTTCCGTGGATCAGTGCGAATTCTGCCGAATCGTGGCAGGACATTCTCCGGCTACCAAGGTCTTCGAAGACGCCGACACCCTCGCCTTCTTCCCGACGAGGCCGGTGACCCTGGGACACACGCTCCTGGTCCCGAAGGTCCACGTCCCGCACATCTGGGAACTAACCAACGCCGTCGCGGTACCTCTGATGAAGGCGATGCTGCTGCTGTCGAAAGCACTTCGCGAGGCGGTCGATCCGCATGGCTTGAACGTCATCAACTCGGCCGGCGAGGCCGCCTCACAGACCGTATTCCATCTCCATATCCATCTCGTACCTCGATGGAAGGGTGACGCCCTCGGCGACATCTGGCCGCGCGGTAGACCCTGGAGCGAACACGACAAAGCGACCGCAGCCGCACTCATCCGCAAGTCGCTCGCCAACGAGATCGGCGGCTAGTCGGCACCAGTTCCGGAATCGCCATGCGGAGCCGCTGGGCGATGTGGTCAGAGTCCTGTGACATGGCCCGGTAGTCGAAACGCAGGTACTGACGCTGCTCTAGCCTCTCGAGCTCGTCCGGGAGCCGCATCGTCCGGATCGGCGGCGCTCCAGCCAGCAGAACGGGAATCAGCAGGATGTCCCGCTTCATCGCCTCGACAATCTCCTCGAGGACGTAGTCCCGCTCATGCGATCCTGCACGGAAGGTTTCAGCCCAGCGCGGTCCGACCAGCACCAGCATCGCCTTGGATTGACCGATCGCCGCATCGATGGCTTCTTCGAAGTCGACCCCCGGTGGGATGGATCTGCTGGCACGGAAGATGTTCTGCTCGCCAAGCCGGCGAGACAACTCCACGTCGAGCAACGCCGCCGCGTACGCATCAACGGAACGGCGGTAGTTGATGAAGACGGTGGAGGTGGACACGGCTCCTACGCAACGTTCGCAACTCACAGGCCTTGACGCGTTCAGCCGCCTGCTGGTTAGCCAAGACGAGACCGACTCACACTACAAGATGTGCAGCCCGCCGGCCCTTGACCGGCGGCCATGGCATCGAGCCTGGTGAGGTCGACGTGGCACAGATCCGATCGCTCCGCCGCTCGCCGCCACACGCGGCAAACGGTACACGCCGGGAAGACAGTACCAGCACACCGGTCCCTTCCGACCCCAGAAGCTCGGATGTGTTGTCCGACCAGGAACTCTTGGCGGCCATCCACGGGTACATCGACAGGTACGACCGTCTCCGGGCATCGACCTCGACACGGGCGTCGGTGCTGCTGAGCGCGAACGCGGCACTCACTGCCGGCACAATCGTCTTGACGAACAGTCGCCTGTCCCTCGCGGCATCTCTCGTCGCGAAGATTCTTCTGGAAGCGCTCGCCGCCCTGACCATGGCCCTCTGCGTACTATCAATCTCCTTGACGATCAACGCGATCGCGACATGGCGGACCATCCGGAGCATCCACGGAAACGAGATCCCGTCCCGATTTCTCTTCAACTGGGGTGACACGCTGAGGGCCGTCGACGGGTTCAGTGACTTTCGGCAAAAGGTCATTCCGTCGCGGTACGGGGATCTTGTGGAGTACGGCGTCGCCGAGTTGTGGACGAGCATCTTGCAGCATCGGCGGCGGCACAAGTTCCTGAGGTACGGCATACACGCGTTCCGGCTGGCGGTGGCATGTTTCAGTGCGCTGGCGGCATTGGCGTTGTTCCTGGTCCGGTGACCTGGAGGACTGCTTTGCCGCGGAGGTGGGTGTCGCGTTGGGTGGTGAAGGCTTCCGCGGTGGCGGACAGCGAGAAGGTCTGGCCGATGACGGGGCGGAGGGCGCCGCTGTCGATGAGGGTGGCCAGGGTGGCGAGTTGGCTGGCGTTGGGTTTGACGATGAAGAAGGTGGAGCGTGGGTTGTCGTCGTCGGCGGCGATGGCGATGAGGCGGCCGGTGGGGGCAAGGAGGGGGTAGGAGCGGGACATGGTGGCGGGGCCGACCATGTCGATGACCGCGTCGACGTTGGAGACCTGGGTTTCGAACGGGGTGGTGTAGTCGATGACGGTGGTGGCGCCCAGGTCGCGGACGAAGGTGAGGGACGCGGGTGAGGCGGTGGCGGTGACCACGGCGCCGAGGTGGGCGGCGAGCTGGATGGCGTACACGCCGACGCCGCCGGAACCGCCGTGGATCAGGACGTGCTGTCCGGGTTGGACGTTGGCGTGGTCGACGAGGGCCTGCCAGGCGGTCAGAGCGCCGAGCGGTACGGCGGCCGCGGCCAGGTGGTCGACGCTGGCGGGCTTGGCGGCGAGGTCGGTGGCGGGGACGGTGACGTACTCGGCCGCCGCGCCCTGGCGGTCGAAGCCGATGAGGCCGTAGACGGCGTCGCCGGCGCGGAAGCCGTCCACACCGGGGCCGACGTCGGCGACCACACCGGAGACGTCGTGGGCGGGGATGAACGGGTGCTCCTCCGGCCAGGTCAGCTCGTCAGCGGTGATCGCGGCCGCGTGCACCCCGACCAGTACCTCACCGGCGGCGGGCGCCGGCACCGGCACGGTCTCGACCCGCTCTCCGGGTCGGCGCCGTAGGCGCGCACCGCCCGCATCTCCCGGTCAGGAGTCACCATGTCCCTCCACCTGCTCTACGGAATGCTCGTGGGCGCGGGCGAACTCCCGCAGCTCGTCCGCCGACCAGGTCAGCTTTCCGGCGCGCAGGTCGGCGAGTACGCCCCGCACCCATTCAAGCTCGTTCGCGATGGTCATGCGGAGGAACTCGCCGTCCAGCAGCACCACTCTGGGTAGTTTGACCGCCTCCTCGGACCCCATCTCGGCGTCGAGCTCGGCGAGGGTCGCGGCGAGGCGCCCGGCGCGCTGTTCCAGCAGGTCGGCGACCTCGTCGGGGCTGAGCAGGGGCAGGAAGGACAGGGCGGCCGGGAATTCCGGGTACTCGGCCTTGGGTGCGGCCAGCATCTCGGCGGTCCACCGCACCGCGGCCTGCCGGCCCTCCTCGGTCAGCTCGTAGACGGTGCGCTCCGGGTACTGCTGGTCGCGGCTGGTCTCGCGAACGCCGATCAGGCCGGCGGCGAGCAGCCGCTCCATCGTCTTGTACAGGCTGGCCCGCTGGCCGACGTTCACGACCAGGTCCTTGCCCCACTCCTTGATGAGCCGCTGGACGCCGTACGGGTGCAGCGGCTTGTAGCTGAGCAGCGCCAACACGGCCAGGGCGAGGGGCGAGCGGCGGTACGGGGACTGCGGCGGCGGCGGTGCGGTCATGCGTACAGGCTACCTTCCAAATTACTAGTTGACAGTTTACTAGTGTCTCGAACACTATTGGCATCTGCGCGGACGGACGCGGCAGATGCAGGACGACACCGGCACCCGGACGCCTGCGCCGCGCCCGCCGCGAGGGCGGCACGCCCACCGTCGACGACCCCACCCGCGACGCCTGACCGGCGTCCCTGACCGGAAAGAGACCCCTCATGCTTGACACCGAGAAGGTGGGCGCGGAGGCCAGCACCGCCGCCGCCCCCGCGACCGCCGACCGGAAACCGTCCAGGGCGGCCTGGCTGGTCCTGTTCACCGTGCTGACCGCGTCGATCATGGACCTGCTGGACGCCACGATCACCAACGTCGCGGCGCCGTCCATCCGCAACAGCTTCTCCGCGTCGTCCTCGGCGCTCCAGTGGATCATCGCCGGGTACACGCTGTCGTTCTCGGTGATGCTGATCGCCGGCGGCCGGCTCGGCGACGTGTACGGCCGGCGGCGCATGTTCCTCACCGGCCTCGGCGGCTTCGTCGCGGCCTCGGCGCTGTGCAGCGCGTCGCAGTCGGCCGGGATGCTGATCGGGACCCGGGTCGTCCAGGGCGCGTTCGCCGCGGTGATGATCCCGCAGGGCATCGGCCTGATCAGGGCGGCGTTCCCGCCCGAGAAGGTGGCCTCGGCGTTCGGCATGTTCGGCCCGTTCATGGGGTTGTCGGCGATGCTCGGCCCGGTCGTCGGCGGCCTGCTGGTGGACAACGCCGGCTGGCGGTCGATCTTCTTGATCAACGTGCCGGTGGGTGCGGTCGCGCTGGTCGGGGCGCTGCGGGTACTGCCGAACGACGCGCACCACGAGGGCCGACGGCCGACGCTGGACCTGCTGGGCATGGCCCTGGCCACCGCCGCGGTGCTGCTGCTGGTGTACCCGATGATCCAGGGCCGCGAGGCCGGCTGGCCGGTGTGGACGTTCCTGATGATGGCCGGGTCGGCGCCGGTGCTGGGCGTGTTCGCCCTGCACCAGCGGGCGCGCCGCCGTGCGGCGCGGGACCCGTTCATCGAGCCCGGCCTGTTCCGCAAGCGCTCGTTCGTCACCGGCCTGATGACGATCATGCTGTTCTTCGGCGCGTGTAGCGGCGTGTTCCTGATCGGCACCCTGCTGCTTCAGGGCCAGCTGAACTTCAGCCCGACCCACGCCGGCCTGACCATGGTGTCCTGGTCGCTCGGCACGGTGGTGAGCATGGCGGTCAGCCAGGGGATGGCCCAGCGGATGCCGCGCCGGGTGCTCCAGACCGGCCTGCTGGTACTGGGCGCCGGCCTGGCGCTCTCCGCGCTGACCGTGCACCACTACGCCGGCCGCCACGGGCATGGCCTGACCAGCTTCACGTTCGCCCCGGCGCTGTTCGTCAGCGGTCTGGGCATGGGCCTGATCTTCGCCCCGTTCTTCGGCATCGTGCTGGCGGCGGTCGAGGACCACGAGGTGGGTTCGGCGTCCGGGCTGGTCAACTCGTTCGACCAGCTCGGCGCGGCGATCGGCGTGGCCGCGCTGGGCACGGTGTTCTTCAACCGGGTGCAGACCTCGCACGGCGACATGTTCAGCGCCGCCGAGCTCGTCTACTGGATCGCGGCGGGTGTGCTGGTGGTGGTCTGGGTGCTGGCGTTCCTGGTGCCGCGGACGGCCCGGCCGGAGGACGAACTGTACGGCTGACCGGCGACTTCACCGACAGAGGGCCGGGATCTCACGGGATCCCGGCCCTCATTGCACGCTCCTCTTAGACATTTGTACTAGACGAGTGTCTGAGACATATGTACAGTCCTCCTCGTCAACACCCCACGGCGAGGAGAAGTCAGATGTCAGAGCGGGAGATCGGGGCCGCCAGGGCGGGGCGCCGGGAATGGATCGGGCTGGGCGTGCTCCTGCTGCCGGCCCTGCTCGTCTCGATGGACATGATGGTGCTGTACTTCGCGGTGCCGTTCATCAGCCACGACCTGAAGCCGAGCGGTACCCAGCAGCTGTGGATCATGGACATCTACGGCTTCCTGCTGGCCGGAATGCTGGTCACGATGGGGTCGATCGGCGACCGGATCGGCCGCCGCCGGCTGCTGATGATCGGCGCCGCCGCGTTCGGCGGGGCCTCGGTCGCCGCCGCGTACTCCGGCAGCGCGGCGATGCTCATCGCCACCAGGGCACTGCTCGGCGTGGCCGGCGCGACGCTGGCGCCGTCCACATTGGCCCTGATCCGCAACATGTTCCACGACCCGCGCCAGCGCAAGACCGCGATCGCGACCTGGACCGCGGGCTTCTCCGGCGGCGCCGCGCTCGGCCCGATCGTCGGCGGCCTGCTGCTCGACCACTTCTGGTGGGGATCGGTGTTCCTGATCAACGTGCCCGCGATGGTGCTGCTGCTGATCGCCGGCCCGATCCTGCTGCCCGAGTTCCGCGATCCCGCGCCCGGCCGGTTCGACCCGCTCAGCGTGCTGCTGTCGCTCGGCGCGGTGCTGCCGGTGATCTACGGCGTGAAGCAACTGGCGGTGGACGGCGTGGGTACGGTGCCGGTGCTGTCGGTGGTGGCCGGAACGGTGCTCGGCCTGGCGTTCGTCCTGCGGCAGCGGGCGCTGCGCGACCCGATGATCGACGTGACCCTGTTCCGGTACCGCGCCTACAGTGGCTCGCTCTGCGTGAACATCGTCGCGGCGTTCATCATGGCCGGCTTCGGGCTGTTCAGCACGCAGTACCTGCAACTGGTGTACGGGCTGAGCCCGCTCGCGGCCGGCCTGTGGTCGATGCCGGCGCCGCTGTCGGTCGGCGTGGCGGCCGGTGTCGCGACCGCGCTCTCCAAGTCGGTGCGGCCGGGGTACCTGGTCAGCGGCGGGCTGGTCATGATGGCCGCGGGCCTGGCAGTGATGACGCGGGTACACGTCGACTCGCCGCTGGCGCTCGGCGTGACCGGCGCGACCGTGATGGCGGCCGGGATGGGCGTGGCGGTCACCCTGCTCGCCGACCTGATCCTGTCCACCGCCCCGCCGGAGCGGGCCGGCGCGGCCGCCGCGCTGTCCGAGACGGGCAACGAACTCGGCGGGGCGCTCGGCATCGCGGTGCTCGGCACCATCGGCGCGGCCGTGTACCGCCACCACGTGGAGAGCGCGATCCCGGCTGGTGTTCCGGCCGGGGCCCGCCACGCCGCGCACGAAACCCTCGGCGGCGCGACCGCCGCGGCCCAGCAGCTGCCGGGCCGGAGCGGGAACACCCTGCTGCACGGTGCGCAGCAGGCCTTCATGCAGGGAATGCACCTGACGGCGGCCACCAGCGCGGTTGTCGTGGTGGTCGCGGCGGTGCTGGCGGCGGTGGTACTCCGTCCGATCGCGGTGCCGGCGCCGAAGCCGGCGGCGGAAGCCGAGAAGGAGACCGTGCCGGTCAGCTGACCGCCGTACCGCGCCCGGTACCCGCGTCCCCGGAAGGCGGCGCGGGTACCGGCGTGTCGGGGGTACGGAGGGCCGGGGCCGCGGCGGCGACGAAGAGGGCCAGGATGGCGGGGATGGCCAGCGCGGTCGGGAGGTTGAGGGCGGTGGCCGCCGCGCCGATGACGACGGGACCGATGAGGAAGCCGAGGAAGCCGAGGCTGGCCACCCGGGCGATGGCCTGGCCGGCGCGGGCGGGGTCGCGGTTGCCGGCGGCGGAGAAGACCTGGGGCGCGATGCAGGACAAGCCTGCACCGAGGCAGCCCCAGCCGGCGACGCCGGCGACCGGGCGGTTGACGAGGAGGGCGGCGGTGAGGCCGGCCGCGGCGATTAGAGCGCTCCAACGAACCAGCGGGACGGGGCCGAGGCGGGCGGCGAGGCGGTCACCCACCAGCCGGCCGGCGGTCATCATCAGGGCGAAGGCGGCATAGCCGGCCGCCGCGAAGCCGGGGCTCGCGTCGAGGCTGTCGCGCAGGTACACGGTGCTCCAGTCGGCCGCCGCGCCCTCCCCCACCAGGCAGCAGAACACCAGCACCCCGAGGAATGTCACGCCGGGCAGCACCAGCCGGCCGCGGCCGGTTCCGCCGTCCGAGCCGGGGGTCTCACCGGCAACCGTTAGAGCGCTCCAACGGGAGGCCGCCAGGGCGGTCACCGCCACGCCGGCCGCCACGAGCACGAACGTGGTGCGCGGGGTGAGGTGGGTACGGGCGGCGAGGCCGCCGGCGGTGGCCCCGACGAAGCCACCGATGCTGTACACCGCGTGGAACGAGGACATGATCGGCCGCTGCCGCACCTGCTGCCACGCCCGCTGCACCTGGACTGCCCGCGCGTTCATCGCGACGTTCAGCGTCCCGTGGACCCCGCCGAACACGTACAGGCAGCCGGCGAGCACGGCCAGGGAGTTCGCGTACGCCGGTGACACCAGCACCGCCGCGTCGGCCACCGCCACCACGATCATGATCCGCGCGCTGCCGTGCCGGTCGACCAGCCGGCCCGAGACCTGCATCCCGGTGATGGCCCCGGCCGCGAACGCCAGCAGCGCGACGCTGAGCTGCCCGTCGCTCAGGTCCAGCCCGCGCTTGATCGCCGGGATGCGCGAGGTCCAGGCGCCGAGCAGCGTCCCGTACAGCAGGAAGACCGCGGACACCGCGATCCGGGAACGGCGCAGCGCGGCGCGGCCCTCGGCGGAGCCGGCCACCTCGCTCGCCAGGGTCACGGGCCTACCGGCCTTCCGGGGCAGGGGCAGGTATCGGGGCGGTCGCTCTCCGGCAAACGTACCGAAGAGCGGCCGCCCCGGGTCCCTCCCGGCTCAGCCGGTGGTGTGGAAGCTCTCCGGCGGGCCGAGGTAGCTGTCCCGCAGCCCACCCGCGTCCACGATGAGCTGTTGCAGCACCACTGTCGGGTCGACCATCCAGAACGTGAGCGTGTGCACACCCGGCGTGGTGATCAGGTGCGTGGTCGCGGTCCGGTTGACGTTGTCGGAGGTGTTGCGCTCCCACTGCCGGTTCATCGTGGTGTCGTTGGCGCCGGTCGCGGTGGTGGCGTTGACGACCTGCGGGGCCTCGCCGTCGACGGAGACGGCGTAGGACAGCCCGTCGGTCGGCAGCACGTTGTTGCGCGGCGACAGGTACGCCCACACCGTGACCGGCCCGGTGGTGGTCATGTCGATCCGGTACTCCAGCCGGGCCGTGTCGCCGCCGGGCACCTGGCGCGGCGCGGCGAGCGGCCACGCCTCCATGCCGGCCCCGCTGGACGCGTCCGGCGCCGACCCGGCGCGGGCCAGGCCCGGGATCCGCTGCCAGCCGGCGGACGGCCCGCCGACCAGCCGGCTGTAGTGGTCGGCCCGGATGGACACGTACCCGCCGGCCTCCACGTACCCGTTCACGCCGCGCAGCGCCGACCGGGACAGGCCCGGATTGTCGACCACGGCCGTCACCACGACCTTCGCACCGTCCGGACCGGACACCGTGAGCGGCACCCGGGTGGTCCCGCGCGGCGCCCGCGCCCAGTCGACCCGCACGGTGGCCCGTACCTGCCGGTCCACCTTGCCGTGGCTGTTGCTCACCGTGACCCACGGCACCGCCGAGCTGATCCGGTACGCGAACGGCACCGTCCCGCGGTCGAACACGTCGATGTACTGGGCCGGCGCGGTCTGGTACGGGCTGAACTCCGGCAGCACCGCCGGTGTGGTCGCGTTCGGCCACCACTGGTCGGAGCCGTCGATCGCCACCCCCATGTCGGCCTTGGCCGGCAGGGTGATGCGCCGCACCGCCGGGAAGATCACGTCCGGGATGGCCACGTTGTTGATCTGCGGCTGCTGCCACGGCGCGTCCGGGCCGTACCGGGCCACGTCGCCGTAGTCGATGTGCGGCTGGGTCTGGAAGCCGTTCCACTTCCCGCCGGCGAGCGCGGTGTTGTAGTGGTTGGCCATGGCCAGGTCGTCGTTGAAGCGCGCCTCGGCGGTGGCCGCCAGGTCGTTGGTCGCGGCTCGGCCCTGCGCGGCGTAGAGCAGGTTGGTGAACTCGGCGTCGCGCAGCGCGTACAGGTTCGCGGTGGCGCTGACCTCGTACAGCACGAGCTCGTAGTACGCGTCCTGGTTGGAGCGCGACAACTCGTGTCCTATTCGGACGGCTCGCGCCGCGAGCTGCTGCCACTGCGCGGTCACCCGGTCCAGCTCCTGGTAGTCGGTGAGGCTGAACGGGGTGCCCTGGTCGTCGTAGACGACCGCGGACGGGTCGGTGGACAGGTTCTTCGTCGGGTCGAGGCTGATCTTGCGGTTGAGCAGCTCCGGCTTGCGGCGCGACTGCAACTCCCCGTACTGCCGCAGCACGTCGGCGATCTCGGCGGCGTGGGCGGTGCCGAAGTTCTCGGCGGCGTACCGGCGCGCCCAGTCGCCGAGCTTGCCGACCGGCAGCGCGTTCGGGTTCCACGCGTAGTCGAGGAAGAACTGGAGCGGCAGCTCGTCGTTCTTCATGTCGCCGACGTTGGCGACCCACAGCCGTTGGTCGCCGGCCGTGTACACCTGGTGCAGCTCGTCCCAGACGTTGGGCAGCTGGGCGGTGTCGACCCACTTGTAGTTGCGGCCGCCGCCGACGTAGTCGAAGTGGTAGTACAGCCCGTAACCGCCGGCGCGCGGCGGCAGCGTCTGGTCGGGCAGCTTGCGGACGTTGCCCCAGTTGTCGTCGGTGAACACGACGGTGACGTCGTCCGGCGGGCGGAGGCCCTTGTCCCAGTACCGCTGGACCTCCTTGTACAGGGTCCACACCTGCGGGATCGTCGTGACGTCCTTGCCGGTGACGTGGGCGAGGATCTGCCGCTCGCTGGCGATGATGTTCTGCATCAGGTCCATGCCGTCGCCGTCGGGCAGGCTCACGTCGCCGTTGCCGCGCATACCGAGGGTGACGACGCCCTCGATGTTCTGGTCGACCATCCGCTTGATGCCGTCGGTCCAGTACTGCTGGATCGCGTCCTGGTTGCGGCGGAAACTCCACTCGCCGGTGCCGCCGTACGGGTCGTGGCCCGGGGTGATGATGTTGCCGTCGGCGTCGCGCACCGCGGGCACCGCGTGCCGGTTCCACTCCTCGATGCCACGCATCATCGGCGCCTCGTGCGAGGTGCCCATGACGATGCCGTACAGGCTGGCGGTGGCGTGGTTTGCCGGGTCGTCCTCGGCGAACGCCCTGCCCCACACGGCCGGCCACAGGTAGTTGGCCTTGAGCCGGAGCGCGACCTCAAAGATCTTGGCGTAGAACGCATGGTTGAAGCCGCCCGGGAAGCCAGGCGCGAGGCCGGGGCCGAACATGTTCGGCGCCCAGGTGCCGAGCGCCGGGTTCTCGTCGTTGATGAAGAAGCCGCGGTACCTGACCACCGGGGTGCCCTGGCTGTGCGGGCCGGGCAGCACGTAGAGGGCGTCCTGGTGACGCGGGGTGACGTCGTCCCACCAGTACCACGGGGAGACGCCGATGCCCTTGGACACGTCGTACGCGCCGTAGATGGTGCCGCGCTGGTCGCTGCCGGCGATGACGAACGCGCGCCGCACGCCGGGCACCGGGTGCTCGACGACCTCCTCCAGCGAGGTCTCCCACCGGCCGCGGATGCCGCTCACGTCGAGCTTGCCGGCCTTGACCAGGCCGTCGACCAGCGGGCTGTGGCCGAGCGTGCCGACGATGACGACCGTGTCCGCCGCCGGAAGCGTGTCGAGGGAGACGGCCGGGTGGACGCCGGTCACCCGGACGATGTCGTCGCGCAGGTCGCCGACCACCCTGACCACCCCGGGGTAGTCGTCGGTGTTGACGACGATCGGCGCGGCCCTGCCGCCCGCGACCAGCGGGAACCGGCCCGGCCGGTACGAGGTCGAGAGGTAGGAGCCGGGCGCGGAGTCGCTGCCGTGCGGCTCGGTGGCGCGGGCTACCGAGGTGGCGACGAGGGGTGCGGCCGTGGCTGCCGCCACGCAGGCCAGCAGCAGTCTGGACATCCTCATGGGGCTGACCACCGTCCGAAAGGTTTCGAATTTTACCCCGAAATACCCGCAACGTAGTCAGCCTGAAGCTGAGGGTCAAGACCTCCGGGTTCGTACCGAAAGAATGCGAAACGGGCGGTCGATCAGCGCACCTCCAGGCCGATGGCCTGCGCGAGAACGATCGCCTGCTCCGCCGAGATGATCGCGCCGGCCAGCTCCGCGCTGCGCGGGTCGACCGCGGTCAGGTCGCTGCCACGCAGATCGCAGCCGGTGAGGACGGCCTGCCGCAGCTGCGCGCCGGACAGGTCCACGCCGGTGACGGCGGCACCGTCCAGGTTCGCCTTGCTGAGGTCGGCCTCGCGCATCCGTACCCGCTCGACGGTGATCCCGCGCAGGTCGGCGCCGGCCAGGCTGGTGAACGACCAGTCGCCGCCCACCACCCGCAGCGGCCGCAGCGTGGTGGCGGTGAACGAGCTGCCGACCAGCTTGCAGTCGGTGAACTCCGCCTCGAACAGGTTGCAGTGGCTGAACGTGCAGCGCAGGAACGCCGAGCCGGCGTGCCGGGAGGCGTTGAACCGCACCCGCCCGAACGCGCACTCCTCGAACACCGCGCCGCGGGTGACCGCCTCGGTCAGGTCGACCTCGGTGAACCGGCACCGCAGGTACGAGCGGCCGCTGAGGTCGTCGCCGTACCAGTCCTCGTCCCGGTACTCCGCGTCCTCGACCGTCTCCTCGACCGCGCCCGCCTCGTCCGCCATCCGGCCAGGGTAGAGCGCTCTACGCGGCCCTGCCGACCTTGGCCAGGGTGGCGGCGCGCAGCTCGTCCAGGCTGGCGCCGGTGCTGGTGAGTACGGTGGCGGCGGCGCCGCGGCCATCCCGGATCAGGCCGAGTAGCAGGTGCTCGGTGCCGATCTGCTGGGCGCCGAGATGCCGCGCCTCCCGTACCGCGAGCGCGAGCACCTTCCTGGCAGCCGGGGTGAACCGGCCGCGGGTCGTGGCCTGCTGGCGGCGGCCCAGCGCCCGGCGCTGCCGCTCGGGGGGATCGGGGTCCAGGGCGTCCGAGCCGAAGTGCTCCTCGAGCATGGCCTGTACCGCCGCGAGGTCGATCCCGACCGAGCGCAGCGCCTCCGCGTCCCCCTCGTCCAGGATCTTCTCCGGCGTGCCGGCGAGCCGCCGGACCTCGGCGCGGGCCGTCTCGTGGTCGAGTCCGGCCTCGCGCAGGACAGCATGGGCAACGCCGGTGCCGGTATCGAGCAGGGCGAGCAGCAGGTGAGCGCTCTCCACGGTCGGGTGGTGCAGGCGCTTGGCCTCCTCGCGGGCGCCGTACACGGCCTCGCGGGCCTCGGGGGTGAAGTGCTCCAACATCTACTTCTCCTGTGAGGGTGAAAGTTCGTGGACACGGCCGGCGTACTTCTTGTGCACGGCCTGCTTGCTGACCTCCAGCGCCTCGGCGATCTCCTGCCAGGACCAGCCCTGCCGCCTGGCGTTGCCGACCTGGAGCGCCTCGAGCCGCTCGGCCAGCCGGCGGAGCGCGACCGCGGCCCGCAGACCGACGCGCGGATCCGCGCCGGTGGCCGCGGCGGCGAGATCGGTAGGCTCACTCATGCCGTCAACGTTAGTTGACAGCCACGAGCGCCGTCAACCTCTGTTGACGACGTGAGATCACCGCGGCCGCGCCCCCACCCACGTGCGGGCCCCGGAGCCCGCACTTCCGCGCCACGGCGGGCCACGCGGTGCCGCGGAAATGTGGTTTGTCGCTGGTCAGCGGGCTGGCGGAAGGAGGCGGGACGCGCGAGACGAGGTCAGGGAAGGCCCCAGGGGGTGGCGGGGATGGTGGCGGCGACCGGGGCGATGGTGAGATCGGGATGGGTGCCGCGGGTGGTGATCACGACGTCGTCGCCGCGGCGGAGGTCGAGGCGGAGGGTGCCGTCGCCGAGGTCGTCCCAGGTCACCGGGCGGCGGGAGCCGGAGAGGCGGCGGACCTCGTAGGGGCCGGGCAGGCCGGGGGCGACCTGGCACGGCTCGCCGGCCAGGCTGCGGAGGCGGACGAACTGGGTGGCTCCGCCCCGCCGGACGGCGCTGACCAGGAACGCGCCCTCGGTACGCAGGTCGTGCACTGTCACGTCCGGCCACGCCGCCGGCACCGCCGGGAACACCCTGATCACGCCGCCCCGCCCGGCCACCAGCATGTCGTGCACGGACTGCGCCGCCGACAGCGGCGTCTCGATGACCGGCGAGCCACCCTCCTGGTACATCGTGTTCGGCTGCACGTACTGGCTCAGCAGCGTGTCCAGGTACCCGAGCGCCCGGTCGCCGTCGCCGAGCAGCGTGCTCATCGAGGCCGCGCCGGTGAACGTGTAGCCCTGGAGCGCGCCGGGCAGGCCCAGCCAGTGCGCGATGGAGCGCTCCAACAGGTCGCGATGGGCCGGGTCGGCCACGTCGAACACGTTGAGCGGGTAGAACCAGAGCAGGTGCGAGTAGTGCCGGTGCGAGCTGGTGAGCGGAACGTTCGCGCCGATCCACAGCCCGTCCGGGCCTTGCGGCGGGTCGACCAGCCGGTCCAGCACGTCCAGCCAGCGGGGCCGCAGCGGGTCGGCGATGCCGAGCCGGTCGGTGGCGGCCAGTAGCGTGCGGCAGCCCCACGTCAGCAGCGCCAGGTCGTAGTTGCAGTCGGCGGCGAGCGCGTACTCCGGCGAGAACGTCGCCGGCAGGTGCAGCCGCCCGTCCGCTCCCTCGGTCAGGAAGTGGAGGTGGAAGTTGACCGCGCGACGCAGCAGCGGGTACACCACGTGCCGCAGCCGGCGATCGTCCATGGTGTGGCGGTACGCCAGCCACGCGTTGTGCATCACCCACAGCAGGTTGCCGGTCTCCGGCAGCGCGTCCTTGCTGATCGTGCCCGGCACCGCGACCTGCGCGCCGTGCAGGTCCTCCTGGGTGGTGCGGCCGATCGCGGCCGAGTCGGCCTGGTAGGCGGGCGGCACGTTGAGCGTGAGGTTGTCGCCGTACCGCTCCAGCGACCGGCTCAGCGAGTCCAGCTCGGCGTGCCCGGTCGGGTAGAGCAGCCAGTACTCCAGCTGCACGTTCAGGTTCCACCAGGTCGCCGGCCAGCCGGTGTCCTCCAGCCACTCGGCGCAGGTGCCGACCACCGGCCGGTCCACCCGGGTGGCGCTGGCCATCTTGTACAGCTGGATCCAGTAGAAGCTCTGCATCCGAGCGTCCGGAATGGACACGAAGCTGGCCGGGTAGAACCGGTGCCACCAGGCCCGGTGCTCGGCGGCGAGCCGGTCGAGGGGCGTGGCCACGCCGGCGTCGACGGCCGTCGTGGAGCGCTCTCCCGCCGCGCTGTCCGGGTAGCTGTGGGCGACGCTGGCCACCAGCGTGCGGGTGGCGCCGTCGGCGCGGACCCGCCAGGCGGTCACGGTCTGGCCGCCGGCCACCAGGTCCTGCACGCAGGTGCCGCCGCGCGGGTCGGCGGTCACCACCGGCGGCGGGTTCTGCCGCAGCCCGGCCGGCGGGGCGTTGTGGGCGGCGCGCGGGCTCACCGCGGGGTACGGCGTGAACGTCCAGCTCAGGCCGGCCTCACCGGCGTCCGGACGTGCCGACACCACCAGCAGGTCCCTGGTGGCGTGGACGAACGCGCGGACCGCGACCGTCCCGGCCGTGGTGGTGACCGTGCCGGCCAGCTCGGCATTCCACAGCGAGAGCCGCAGGTCGACGGCGGTGACCTCGCCAGCCGTGTCCAGGGTGAGGTACCCGATGCGCAGCCGGGCCTGTCCCCATACCGCCCTGCTCAGCTCGGCGGTCTGGCCGAGGTTGTTGACCGGGCCGGCGACGTCCTGGTGGTCGTGGACGCGGCTGTCGCCGAGGGTGAACTGGAGCCGGGCACCGGTGGGCGTGCGGTACGCGGCGGCGCCGAGGCCGCCGTTGCCAAGGAACGGCGCATGGAAGAACGTGTCCGGCAGCCGCCGCCACACCAGGTCCTGACTGGACATGAAGCGCTCCCAGGCGGCCGGCGAGGCCATCTCGTCGCGCAGCCGCAACCCGCCAGCGGCGCCGGCGACGCCGGCCGGAGTGGCGGCGCGCGCTGGCGGCGCGGTGAGACCGGAGGCGGACGCGCCGGCGGCGGTGACCGCCGCGCCGCCGAGGAAGGTCCGCCGGGACAGCCTGAACCTGCGCGAATGGCCCATCGCGCCAGCGTAGGAACCAGAGATCTGATGAGTCAACGGCCCTGGTACCGCCAGAACGCCATCCATCCGGCACTTCCGGCGTCCATGACCGGAACTCATATGATCAGTCGCCGGACAGGGGGCCGTGATCGCCGAGGGTGGGTGGTCCCTCGGCGATCACGGTTGGGGAAGGCCGGCAAGGGGGGAAGCGCCGGCCAGGGAGGGGTTACGTCAGGACGGGTTCCGCGGCCTCCAGCGACGGACCCGCCGCCATGGTCTGGAACACCGGAAGAAACGGCGCGAGGTCAGCACACGACCACCGCCGTACCGTTCATGTCACGCAATTGAGCCCCTTCAACTGCGGATCGACACGGCGATCGGGAGGATGTGTCAGACGCCATTCCTCAAGTTGGGAAAGGTGAGCAGGTATTGGCTCGGGTTCGGTCCGGCGACACCCTGCCCCTGCTATCGCGCCATCGGTGACCTCCCCAAATCACCAGAGGACGATATGACTGGAATGCTAGGTAAAGACATTCTCAATTGAAGCGTCAAACACACAGGAACTGTGATTTCCGACACAGAATGGCATTGCCAAGCAGCTTTCGGACTGTCGGCAGCTTACCTAGCCATTCAGGCATGAGCAACTCGGCGCCCGCAAAGCGGGCGTCGCTCGGAAAAGCCCGGATTGGTTCGTGCAATTATTTGAATACGATATTTGAACTAGCCATTCTGTCGGACCCTGGCGGTAGCGTGCTCGCGTGCGTACCGAGCGACGCGAAGCGGGCGGTGACGCCGACCCGGCACGGTGGTCGGTGGTCGAGGGCGTCCTCGAGCGGATTACCTTCGCCAACGAGGACACCGGCTACACGGTCGCCAAGGTCGACACCGGCCGCGGCGGAAACGACCTGCTCACGGTCGTCGGCGCGCTGCTGGGCGCGCAGCCGGGCGAGTCGCTGCGGATGCGCGGCCGGTGGGGATCGCACCCGCAGTACGGCCGACAGTTCCAGGTCGAGGACTACACGACCGTGCTGCCCGCCACCATCCAGGGCATCCAGCGGTACCTCGGATCCGGGCTGATCAAGGGCATCGGACCGCGGCTCGCCGAGCGGATCGTCGAGCACTTCGGTCTCGACACCCTCGACGTCATCGAGCGGGAACCGAAGCGGCTGGTCGAGGTGCCCAACCTCGGTCCCAAGCGGACCGCGCTGATCGCCGACGCCTGGGAGGAGCAGAAGGCCATCAA
Source organism: Mycobacteriales bacterium (assembly GCA_045806985.1). Lineage (GTDB taxonomy): Bacteria > Actinomycetota > Actinomycetes > Mycobacteriales > JBJMIH01 > JBJMIH01. The sequence continues at coordinate 36,709 of JBJMIH010000312.1, forward strand.
GGAAGTGATGGTCTTCCTGCAGGGCGTCGGCGTCTCCACCTCGCTCGCCGTGCGCATCTACAAGGCGTACGGCGACGCCGCGATCGGCGTGGTGAAGAACGAGCCGTACCGGCTGGCCACCGACGTGTGGGGCATCGGCTTCCGCACGGCCGACACGATCGCCCGCAGCGTCGGCATCCCGCACGACAGCCCGCAGCGGGTCAAGGCCGGCCTCCAGTACACGCTCTCGGAGAGCGCCGACACCGGCCACTGCTACCTGCCCGAACAGGAGCTGATCGCGGCGGCCGTCAAGTTCCTCCAGGTCGACACCGGCCTGGTCATCGACTGCCTGGCAGAGCTGGTCGCCGAGGAGGGCGTGGTCCGCGAGGAGCTGCCGGGAGAGGACCCGGGAGAGCGCGTTCCCGCCATCTATCTCGTGCCGTTCCACCGGGCCGAAGTCTCGCTCGCCAACCAGGTGCTGCGGCTGCTGCGCGCCGACACCGACCGGCTCGACGCGTTCGGCGGCGTCGACTGGGACCGGGCGTTCGGTTGGCTGCGGGAGCGCACCGGCGCCGACCTGGCACCTGAGCAGGCCGAGGCGGTACGGCTGGCGCTGACCGAGAAGCTCGCCGTCCTCACCGGCGGGCCCGGCTGCGGCAAGAGCTTCACCGTACGGTCCGTGGTGCTGCTGGCCAGGGCAAAGGGCGCCAAGGTGGTGCTGGCCGCGCCGACCGGGCGGGCCGCCAAGCGGCTCGCCGAGCTGACCGGCGCTCAGGCCGCCACCGTGCACCGGCTGCTGGAGCTCAAGCCGGGCGGGGACGCCGCGTACGACCGGGACCGCCCGCTCGACGCCGACCTGGTCGTGGTCGACGAGGTGTCCATGCTGGACCTGCTGCTCGCCAACAAGCTGGTCAAGGCCGTACCGCCGGGTGCCCACCTGCTGCTGGTGGGCGACGTCGACCAGCTGCCGTCGGTCGGCGCCGGCGAGGTGCTGCGCGACCTGCTGGCCGCCGGCTCGCCGGTGCCGCACGTCCGGCTCACCCGGATCTTCCGGCAGGCGCAGGAGTCCGGCGTGGTCACCAACGCGCACCGGATCAACGCCGGCCTGCCGCCGTTGACCCGCGGCCTGCCGGACTTCTTCCTGTTCGTCGAGGAGGACCCGGAGGCCGCCGCCAAGCTCACCGTCGACGTGGTCGCCAACCGGATCCCGCGCAAGTTCGGCCTGGACGCGCGGCGCGACGTGCAGGTGCTGTGCCCGATGCACCGCGGCCCGGCCGGCGCCGGCGCGCTGAACGGCCTGCTCCAGGACGCCCTCACCCCGGGCCGGCCGGACGTGCCGGAGCGGCGGTTCGGCGGCCGGGTGTTCCGGGTCGGCGACAAGGTCACCCAGATCCGCAACAACTACGACAAGGGCCGCAACGGCGTGTTCAACGGCACGCTCGGGGTGATCACCGGCCTCGACCTGGAGGAGCAGCGGCTCACCGTGCGCACCGACGAGGACGAGCTGGTGCCGTACGAGTTCGGCGAGCTGGACGAACTGGTGCACGCGTACGCGGTCACCATCCACCGCTCGCAGGGCAGCGAGTATCCGGCCGTCGTCGTGCCGCTCACCACCAGCGCCTGGATGATGCTGCAACGCAACCTGCTCTACACCGCCGTCACCCGGGCCAAGCGGCTGGTGGTGCTGGTCGGCTCGCCGCGGGCGCTCGGCCAGGCCGTCCGCACGGTCGGGGCCGGCCGGCGGCGCACCGCGCTCGACCACCGCCTCCGGAGCTGATTCGCTGGCAGACTCCCGGTATGGAGGAGCAGCTCGGAGAGGTCGCCGACCGGCTGTACCGGTTGCCGCCGGAGGACTTCGTGACGGCCCGGGAGGAGGAGGTCAAGCGGCTGCGCCGGGAGGGGCAGCGGGAGCTGGCCGCCCAGGTGCACGGCCTGCGCCGGCCCAACAAGGCGGCCTGGCTGGTCAACCTGCTCGCCCTGGACGCGCCGGAACGGCTGGACGCGCTGGTCGAGCTGGGTGACCGGATGCGGGAGGCGCAGACCAACCTGTCCGGGCCGGAGCTGCGCGACCTCACCCAGCAGCGCCGCCGGCTGGTGGACGCGCTGGTGGCGGAGGCGCTGGAGCGGGCGGAGGAGGCCGGCTCGGCCGCGCCCGGTTCGGCCGAGGAGGCGTCGGCCACGCTCGCGGCGGCGCTCGCCGACCCTGAGGCGGCCGAGGCGGTACGCAGCGGGCGGCTGCTGAGCGGCCTGGAGTACAGCGGGTTCGGGCCGGCGCCGCGGGCCGACCTGGCGCCGGCGCCGGTACGCACCCGGCATCTGCGGCCGGTGCCCCAGCCGGCGCGGAAGGCCCCCGCCGTCAAGGCCGCCGCGCCCACGGCGGACCGGGCCGCGGAGCGGGAGGCCCGGAAGAAGGCCGAGGCGGCGCGGAAGGCGTACGCCGAGGCGCAGGAGCGGGTGACCGCGACCCGGGCCGAGCAGGCGGCCGCCCGGCACGCCGAGGCGAGGGCGAAGGCCGAGGTGGACCGGCTGGTGGCGGAGCTCGGCGCCGCCCGCGAGGCGCTCACCCTGGCCGGCCGGAAGGCTCGCAAGGTCCGCGCCGAGCTGTCCGCCGCCGAGCGTGAGCTCGCCGCCGCCCGCCGCCGGCTGCCGCCACCCTGACCGGACGGTTTCCCGCCGAGCGCTTTCGCGTACGTGATCTGGATGCTGGCCCAGGCCAGGAAGCGGTCCGCGCAGCGGCGGCGCGGACAGTACCCGGGCGGCCCGCCGCCACAGCAGCCCGGGTACCACCGTTAG
>JBJMIH010000313.1:0-6736 GCA_045806985.1 Mycobacteriales bacterium
ACCGGCAAGGCGCAGGACCTGGAGAAGTTCCTCAACCTCAACGGCGCCGAGATCGACCCGTCCACCTTCACGTTCGTGATGACCGCCGACGGCCTGGTCCTCAACGACAAGGCCGGCTGGATGATCGAGACGTACAAGGAAGCCGGGATCGACCTCACCCGGTGGGACCCGGCCAAGGGCCTGCCCGCCAACGACGAGATCGCCCGCAAGGCCTGGGAGTTCTACGCCCGGCTGTTCGACTCCGACCCGAAGCACTTCCTCTGGGCGGGCATGGCCAAGCTGGCCGGCGGCACCTTCTACGCCGGCTTCCAGGACATCTACGTGATGCGGCGGTTCTTCGAGACGGCGGGGAAGGACGCGATGAGCGTCGCCGACATCGAGCGGCGGTTCCCCGGCGTCCCCGCCGAGATGGCGGTGCTGCTCTCCCAGGGCACCGGCGACGCGGCGAACTGGTCGGCCGGCCAGATGAAGTTCGTGGAGACCACGTTCCTGCGCATGCAGAAGGACATCTTCGACGACCTGGCCTGGCAGCACGTCGCGTACCAGCACGGTGGCATCGCCGCGATCGACGCGCTGCCGGTCACCGACATGCCGGACAAGACCAAGGCGTCCTGGCACGACATCGACAGCGGCGACCCGACCCGGATCAAGCAGGGCAACGCGGACCTGCTGTACCGCGAGCAGCACGACACGATCCAGCAGAACTACGACCGGATCAGGGACCATAGCTGGATGACGCACGGGCTGACGACCGCCATGTCGGTGGTCGGCGAGTCGCCGGTCGACGGCGGCAAGCCGTTCCGCGAGGTGGAGATGACCCGGATCGTCTGGCACCACCCGGAGGTGGACGCCGGGCCGCTGCACATCCCGCTGCCGCCGGTGCCCACCCCGCACCTGGACGCGAACGTGTCGGTGTTCGACGACCGCTGGCACTGGATCGAGCACGACATGCTGCCGGCCTACCAGCACGGGCTGGAGCAGGACCCGGCCGGGATGCGGAAGGCGATCGACACCCCGATCGAGGTGTATGGCCGTGAACGCAGGTACGTCCCGAACATCGGGCCGTTCGGGTACCCGTGACCGGCGGCTGGTCGCGGCGGCGGCCGTGCTGGCCGTGGCACTGGCGGGAGGATGCGGGATGAGTGAACGCGATCGGCAGGCGAAGTCGGTGTCCTGGGACCTGACCGCGCCGCCGACCAGGGCGACCGTGGGCTGGCCGCACGGGCACGACTCCAGCGTGTACCACCTGCCCCGGCACTCGGAGGTGCGGTTCGCGCTCCCCGGTGGGCGCGAGTACCACGCCAAGGACGTGCAGGTGTACGTGCGGGCGCGCGGCGACGCGGTACGCGGCATCGAGGTGCACGCCGAGCCGCAGACCGTGGACGAGGCCGCCGACCACGCCGCCGCCCTGGTCGGCGAGTGGGGGATGGGCGGCCCGAGCCTGGACGGCTGGCGGCGGTCCGCGGCCGAGGCCGCCCGCAAGGGCCAGAACATGCCGCACACCGCCCGCCAGACCGACGGCCCCCTCGCCCCCGGCGGCCCGGTCATGGACGTCGAACTCCTCAGCTCCCTGGACGACACCCGCCCCGTGCTTCTCGAAGTGGGCTTCTCCTGGCTCTGAGGTCTAGCGGTAGTCGGACACGTCGACGTCCTTGCTGGCGAAGTAGGCGTCGGCGAAGTACCGGGAGACCTCGGGGCGGGAGCCGTCCACGTCGGTGAAGCCGTACTCGACGGCGAGCAGCCCCGTGGACAGCGACTTTCCGGACCAGCGGGCGACGTCGGGGTCAGTGACACCGAGGTCAGCCCGTGCGGGGAGACCTCGTCGTGCAGGACCTTGCCGAGCCGCCAGAGCGCGGCCTTGACCACGTCGTAGAACATCGCGCCCCGGTACCGCTCGTTGAACATGTCGTCGCCGTCGGTGACCTCGACCACCAGGCCGCGCCCGCGCTTCACCATCAGCAGCAGCAGCGCGTGCAGATCCACTGGTCGCCGCCCCAGGCGTTGTCGACCAGCACATCGAGGCGGCCGTCCTGCTCCTCGGCGATCCGGCGGGCCAGCGCGGCGACCTCGGCCGGCACCTGGTGGTCGCAGCGGACGGCGATGCCGGTACCGCCGGCGGCGGTCACCAGCTCGGCGGTCTCCTCGATCGTCTCGGCCCGCCCGACCGGGCTGCGCGCGCCAGTACGGGAGGTGCGGCCGGTGACGTACACGGTCGCGCCGGCCGCGCCGAGCTCGACGGCGGTGCCGCGACCAGCGCCGCGGGTGGCGCAGGCGACCAGGGCGACCTGTCCACGCAGGGTCATGACGGGTCCTTCCAGTCCTTCCAGGCGGCGAGTACCGCGTCCAGGTCGGTGCGGAGGCGGTCGAGGAGGCTGCCGGCGGGCCGTGCCGACCAGTGCACGGCGGTACCGTCCACCAGCGCGGTGAGGATGCGGGCGGCGACCGGCGGTGGTGGCGCCTTGGGGAGCTGGCCGGCGGCCCGCTCGATCAGCGGTACCAGTCCGGCCTCCATCAGCGCGTAGAAGTCGCCCATCATCGCCCGCAGCAGCGGGTCGCCGAGGTCGGCGGCGAGCTGGGCGTGGTTGTTGGCGGCGGACGCGGGGTCGTCCAGCGGGGCGTACCAGCGCAGCAGCGCCTCGCGTACCGCCGCCACCGGGTCGTCCACTTCGGACACGGCGGCGGCGAAGTCGCGGCGCAGCCCGTCCAGCGCGCTGTTCATGATCGCGACCAGCAGGCCCTGCGTGGAGCCGAAGCGGGCGACCAGCGTGCCGGCGGCGATCCCGGCCTCGGCCGCGATGTCGGCGAGGGTGACTCGCCGGTAATGTGACCGGTATGCGCGCGCTGCGGGTACACGAGCTCGGGGAACCGGAGGACGTGCTCGTCCTCGACGACGACGTGCCGGACCTGGAGCCGGGGCCGGAGCAGCTGGTGGTGGCCGTGCGCGCGGCCGCCCTCAACTTCGCCGACGTGCTGCTCTGCCGGGGCGGCTACCAGGTGAAGCCGCCGCTGCCGTTCACCCCCGGCCTGGAACTGGCCGGCGAGGTGGTCGCCACCGGCGGCGCCGTCACCCGGTGGAAGCCCGGCGACCAGGTCGTCGGGGTGTCCGCGCTACCCGCCGGCAGCCTCGCCCAGCAGGCGGTCATGGAGGCCTCCGACGCGTACGCGGCGCTGCCCGGCCTGGACGCCGCCGGCAACGCCGCCCACTTCATCACCTACCAGACCGCCCACGTCGGCCTGCACCGCAGGGCCGGCCTGCGGGCGGGCGAGACGCTGCTGGTACACGCCGGGGCCGGCGGCGTCGGCTCGGCCGCCATCCAGCTCGGCAAGGCCGCCGGCGCGACGGTCATCGCCACCGCCGGCGGCCCCGCCAAGGTCGCCCTGTGCCGCCAGCTCGGCGCCGACCACGTCGTGGACTACTCGGGCGACGACTTCGTGGACGCGGTCAAGCACGTCACCGGCGGCCGCGGCGCCGACGTGATCTTCGACCCGGTCGGCGGCGACGTCTTCGCCCGCTCCCTGAAGGTGGTCGCCTTCGAGGGCCGGGTGGTCATCGTCGGCTTCGCCAGCGGCGCCATCAGCGAGGCCAGGCTCAACCACGTCCTGGTCAAGAACTATTCGCTGCTCGGCCTGCACTGGGGCCTGTACCGCACCAAGGACCCGTCGGTTATCCAGGCCACCCACGACGCCCTCACCACCATCGCCGCCGACGGCCACCTCCAACCCCTGGTCTCCGAACGCCTACCACTCGGCGAGGCCGCCGCCGCCCTGACCCGGATGGCCCACCGCCAGACCACCGGCAAGGTCGTGATCCTTCCCTAGGCAGCCAGGCTGGGCGCGGCGGCCTCGGTCTCCAGTTCGAGCGCGGCGACGTGGGACAGCAGCACCGCCCGTCCGGCCGGCGTCAGGGAGATCCAGACGGCGGACGGATTCCCGATCGCGGCGAAATGCCGCTGGAGGAGGCCGTAGCCCTCCAGGGTGTGCACGTGGTCGGCGAGGAACACCGGATCGAGGCCACTGAGGTCGCGCAGTACGGAGAACCTCATCGCGGCGTACGGCGACAGCAGGGAGACGAGCATCAGCGGTGCCCCGAAGCCGAGCCGCCAGTCGAAGTCCGCCGGCGGCCGCTCGCTGTTCCAGTGCACCGCCACGCCGTCGGCCGGCAGGCCGGTGACCCACAGCACGGGTCCGTACGCGCCGAGGTAGAAGAGGAACATGATGACGCCCAGCGCGCAGAAGAGCTCGACCGACGCCAGGCGCTCCGCGGCGGTGCCCGCGCCCTGCGCGAAGCACACCAGCGCCACCAGGAGCGGCAGCCCGACGCACGCGACCAGCACGGCGTACGACGGCCAGTGCCTGGTCTTGACGATGGCGAAGGCAGGCCCCGACCCGGCTGGCAACTGCGCGATCCCCTCGCTCCGGCGAACCGACAGCCACCACGGCAGGACGAGCAGGGACGCCAGCGTCGTCAGCACGGCGACGACCGCGACCCAGTTCACGGACAGGGCGGAACACGCGGCCGCGGCCAACCAGACGCCCGCGCTCACCATGTAAACCTCTCGCGGCACGAGCTGGCGGATCCCGTCCGACCGCCAGAGCGCGATGGACCGCAGCGTGCTGGCGGACGGATTCGGCAGCTGGAAAAGGGTCATCCGGACACCCCCGTCACTCCTCGGGACGAAATGTACTCGCGAACCCGCGGAGAAGGGAGCCTGCATCAGCGGGGTTGTGCCCGAGGGCGTACCCACTCACGGCGCCGGTAGCGGCGTACGCGCCGGACCTGCGTTGGCCCTACGGCCCGAGCCCCTGGGTGCCCCTCCAGCGCCGTGCTCCTTGGCCGTTCCGTGGGTTTGCCACATTCGGACGCGGCCCCGTACCGGACCGGTCCTGCGCCGCTGCGCGTCCGAATGTGGGTGTAGGGGTGTGGGGAGTGGGGGCGGTGGGTGGAGGGCGCGGCGGGGAGGTTCGTTCAGTTGGGGGGCTGGAGGGTTTGCCAGTAGGTGCGGAGGCTGGCCTGCCAGCGGTCGGGGGCGGCGGCCCGGTGGGCGTACCAGCCGGCCACCTCGGGATGGGGGAGGATCAGGAAGTCGGTGGTGGCGAGGGCGGTGGCGACCACGTCGGCCACTTCGGCGGGTTCGATGGCGGCGGGGTCGAGGAGGGCGCGGGCGGCGCCGGTGGTCTGGTCGAGCATGTCGGTGCGGACGCCCTGCGGGCACAGGGCCTGGGTGACGATGCCCTGGTCGGCGTAGGTGATGGAGAGCCATTCGGCGAAGGCGAGGGCGGCGTGCTTGCTGATCGCGTACGGCGCCGAGCCGAGCATGGTGAGCAGGCCGGCGGCGGAGACGGTGGCGAGGAAGCGGCCGCGGCCGCGTTCCAGCCAGGCCGGCAGCAGGTGGCGGGCGGCGTACACGTGGGCCATCACGTTGACCTGGAAGGACAGTTCCCAGCCGGTGTCCGGGGCCTCCGGGCCGCCGCCGACGGCCACGCCCGCGTTCGCGCAGAACAGGTCGATCTCGCCGAGGTGGTCGCGGGCCCGGGCGACCAGCGCGCCGGCGCCCGCGTCGGTGGCGGCGTCGCCGGGCGCGGCCAGCCCGCCGATCTCGGCGGCGACCCGCTCGGCCACGGCCGCGTCGAGGTCGTTGACGACCACCCGCGCGCCGCCGGCGGCGAACCGGCGGGCCATCGCCGCGCCGATCCCGCGCCCGGCCCCGGTGATGACGACCCCGGCCCCGGCGAGTTCCATCACACGCCCCCGATCAGCGAGACGCCGCCGTCGAGGGTGATGTGCTGGCCGGTGACCCAGCCGGCGCCGTCGCTGAGGAAGTACAGGACGGCGGCGGCCACGTCGGCCGGCTCGCCGAGCCGGCCCATCGGGTACCGGGCGGCCACACCGGCCTCGTCGTCGGCGTAGAGCGCGGTGGCGAACTGGGTCTTGACCACGGCCGGCGCGACCGCGTTGACCCGGATGCGGGGGGCCAGTTCGGCGGCGAGCTGGCGGGTGAGGTGCAGCAGCGCGGCCTTGCTCACCGCGTACCCGCCGATGCCGGGCGCGGCGTGGGTGCCGGCGATCGAGGCGATGTTGACGACCGCGCCGCCGTGCTCGCCCATCCAGGCGTCCCGCGCCCGCCGGATCCACTGCAACGGTGCGAGCACGTTCACCCCGAGGATCTTGCGGAACGCGTCGTCGGTGATGTCCAGCAACGGCCCGAACACCGGGTTGATGCCGACGTTGTTGACCAGCATGTCCAGCCGGCCGTATGCCTCCAGCACCCGGGCCACGGTCTCGGCCTGGTGGTCCGGGTCGTCGGCCCGGCCGGCCACCCCCATCGCGGCGGGCGCGATCCGCTCGAGCCGCTCGACGGCCTCCGCGAGGGGGTCCGGCTTGCGCCCGGTCACGCACACCTTCGCGCCGCGCGCGACCAGCGCCTCGGCGATGCCGTACCCGATGCCGCGGCTGGCCCCGGTGACCACCGCGACCTTTCCGGTGAAGTCCACAGTAGACCTTTCTAGCGAGCGTGCCGCCGGAGTTCGCGGCGGGCGAGCGAGCGGCGGTGCACCTCGTCCGGCCCGTCGGCGAGGCGCAGCGAGCGGGCGTGCGCCCACAGTGAGGCGAGCGGGGTGTCCTGGCTGACCCCGGCCGCGCCGTGCAGCTGCACCGCGTTGTCGAGGATCTCCTCCACCCCGATCGGGGTGGCGATCTTGATGGCCTGGATCTCGGTGTGCGCGGCCCGGTTGCCTG
>JBJMIH010000314.1:0-12817 GCA_045806985.1 Mycobacteriales bacterium
CAACAACGGCAGCACGACGACGGCGCAGTACATCGCGCGGTACTCGGCCATGCGTGACGCGCTCGCCGCCACCGGCCGGCCCATCGTCTACAGCCTCTGCGAGTGGGGCGTGAACGCGCCCTGGACCTGGGGCGCCAACGTGGGCAACCTGTGGCGCACCACCGGCGACATCGGCCCGTCGTTCTCCAGCATGCTGTCGATCTTCCACGCGAACGTGGGGCTCGACTCGGCCGCCGGGCCGGGCGGCTGGAACGACCCGGACATGCTCGAGATCGGCAACGGCATGTCGGCCACGGAGGACCGCACCGAGTTCAGCCTGTGGTCCGAGATGGCGGCGCCGCTGCTGGCCGGCAACAACCTCGTGAACGCGAGCTCCACCACCCTGTCGATCCTGGGCAACCGGTCGGTGATCGCGGTCGACCAGGACTCGCTGGGTCGCCAGGGCCACCTGGTCAGCTCCTCGGGCGGGCTGGACGTGCTGGCCAAGCCGCTGTCCAACAACGACGTCGCGGTGGTGCTGTTCAACGAGAACAGCGCGACGGCGACGATCAGCACGACCGTGTCCGCGATCGGCAAGAGCGGCGCGAGCTCCTACGGCCTGACCGACCTGTGGTCCGGCGCCACCAGCAGCACCAGCGGCACGATCAGCGCCAGCGTTCCCGGCCACGGCGTGGTGATGTACCGGGTGTCCGGCGGCACCACCGGAGGCGGCGGCGGTTCGACGGCGACCGTCCTGCGCGGCGTCGGCTCCAACCGCTGCCTGGACGATCCCGACAGCGACACCACCGACGGCACGCAGATCGAGATCTGGGACTGCGGTGGCGGCGGCAACCAGCTGTGGACCGCCACCAGCGCCGGCCAGTTGCAGGTGCTGGGCAAGTGCCTGGACGCGTTCAACAACCAGACCGCCGCCGGGACGAAAGTCGAGATCTGGAGCTGTAACGGCGGCGCGAACCAGCAGTGGCGGATCAACTCCGACGGCACCGTGACCGGTGTCCAGTCCGGACTGTGCCTGGACGTCACCGGCGCGGCCACCGCCAACGGCACCCCGGTCGAGCTGTGGACCTGCAACGGCGCCAGCAACCAGAAGTGGACGCGTCAGTAGACAGGAGACCGTCGTGCGAACCTCGGGTAGCGGCCGCCGGCGGCGGTGGGTGTCGGCGGCCGCGGCGAGCGCGGTGCGCACCTTCTCCGAAGGCGCCATCGTCGCCGGCTACCCGTCCGAGACCACCGACAACGCCGTCCAGGCCAACATCGTCGCCGCCGGCTACCGCTGAACGTCGACCACGAACCGGGTGGTGGTGCGCACTCCCTGGTACTCGAGGGTGGCGGTGACCGTGGCGATACCCGGCCGGAGCGTGCGGATCGTCCCGGACCGGCCGACCGCGACCACGGACGGGCGGTCGCTGCGGTACCGCACGGTCGTGCCGGCCGGGAGCGGGGTGCGGTGGCCCCGGCTGACGTAGCCGTACAGCGTGTCGTCGGTCATCGCCACCGTGAGCTGGGGATCGACCACGGTTCCTGACGGGAAGAAGACCCGGTCGGCGATGCCGGCGGCCGCGTCGCCGGACGCGACGGGCTTGGCGGTCAGCACGGCCGGCACCGGCCGCAGCGCGCCGGTCACCCGGACGTCGGCCTGCTGGCGGATGTCGGCGCTGGAGGCGCCGACCTGGATCGCGTACCGGCCGGTGTCGACCGTGTACCGGCCCGCGGCCTGGTCGAAGAAGGCCAGGTCGGGCACCTTGATGGTGAAGCTGACCCGGCGCGTCTGGTGCGGGCGCAGCGACACCTTGGTGAACCCGTCCAGCCGCTTCGCCGGGCGTTGCAGCGCCGCCGGGGCGTCCGGGGTGGCGACGTAGAGCTGGACGACCTCCTCGCCAGGGACGTTGCCGGTGTTGGTGACGTCGACGCTGGCGTGCACGGTGCCGTTGGCGTCCACGTGGCGGCGGTCGACGGACAGGTTCGCGTACCGGAACGTGTCGTAGCTCAGGCCGTAACCGAACGGGTAGGACGGCTGGCCGGTGAAGTACATGTAGGTGCGGCCCTGGCTGGATCCGTCCGGCCGGATGGCGTAGTCCCCGATCGGCGGGAGCTGCGACTGGTCGCGGTACCAGGTGAACGGCAGCCGGCCGCTCGGGTTGGCGGCGCCGAGCAGCACGTCCGCGAGCGACTCGCCCTTGCGCTGCCCGTTGTAGGAGCTCCACAGCATCGCCGGCACGGCGTCGGCGAAGCCGGTGACGTCCACCTGGCCGACGGTCTCCAGGTACACGACCGTGTTCGGGTTCTTCGCGGCGACGGCCTGGATCATGGCCTGCTGGGCGCCGGGCAGGGTCAGCGACGTGCGGTCCCTGTCCTCGCGGGACGTGCCGGCGTCGGTGCCGGCGTACACGATCACCGCGTCGTAGCCGGCGGCGGCGTCGACCGAGGCCTGGTCGACGGCGGCGAGCGTGCCGGGGGTGACGCCGGGCAGGTAGTCGACGGTCGCGTCCGGGTCGAGGGCCTGGACCGCGCGCCTGACGCCCTGGTACCCGTTGACCTCCTTGGCGACGCCGGCCGGGCCCTGGATGCTGGCGTAGCCGCCCAGGAACATGCTGGTCGGGTTGGCGTAGTACCCGATCACCGCCACCCGGTACGGGCCTGACCTCGGTACCCGCAGCGGCAGCAGGGAGCCGCTGTTCTTCAGCAGCACGATGCTCTGGTCGCCGACCTTGCGGGCCAACGCCAGCCGTGCCGGGGTCTCGGTGACGGCCTGGTTGGCGTCCGAGTTGACCCAGGTGCCGGGCGCGAGCCGGGCACGCGCCTGAGCCACCCACGGCACCGCATCCTCGCCGTCGAACTCGCCCAGCCGGATCCGGTCGGTGAACAGCCGGACCAGCGAGACGTCCACGTCGTTCTCGGTATAGGTGCCTTCCGGGGTGACGATGCCGGCGCCGACCGCGGTGGGGATGGTGTTCCCGTAGTTGAAGGCGTCGTGGTAGCCCTGCTGGCAGTCCAGGTCCTCGCCGGCCGCGTTGGCGTACGCGGTGCGCCCGACCGGGTCGAGCGGGGCCGGGGCGCCGGGCGGCTGCCAGTGGTGGCCGGCCTGGATCTCGTAGACGGCGTCGCAGTCGGAGGTGAAGAAGCCCCGGAACCCGAACGTCTGCCGGGCCAGCGTGTCGATCAGGTAGCCGTCCGCCGCCGCCGGCACGCCGTTGACCTCGTTGTACGAGCTCATGATCGAGGCAGGCTGGCTCTGCCGGACCAGGCCGCGGAACTGGGCGGTGTAGTACTCCCGCAGCGTCCGGTCGTCCATGTCGGACGATCCGGTGCGCCGGTTGAACTCGCTGTTGTTGGCGGCGTAGTGCTTGAGGGTGGTGCTGGTCTTCAGGTACCCGCCGGAGCCGGGCAGCGGGTCGCCGTGCGGGTCCCTGCCCGCCATGCCGTCCACGAACTGGGCCGCCATCGCGGTGGTGAGCAGCGGGTCCTCGCTGAACGCCTCGTCGTTGCGGCCCCAGCGCGGGTCCCGGGCGAGGTTGACGGTGGGGGAGTAGAAGTTCAGGTCGAGGCGGTTGTCCCGGACCACCTCGCGGGCCTCGTCGGAGATCTGGCCGGCCTGCCGGTACATCAGGTCCGGGTTCCAGGTCGAGCCCAGCGCCAGGTCGACCGGGTAGGAGGTGGTGTTGACCATGATCGGCGGGTTGGCGTTGTCCAGCGTGCCCTCCGCGGCCACGCCGTGCGACGCCTCGTTCCACCAGGCGTAGGCGGCCACGCCCAGCCGGGGGATGGCGGCGGCCTGGCTGCTGTTCATCTCCGCGGCCTTCTCGGCGAGCGTCATCCGCGCGACCAGGTCGGCGGCGCGCTCCTCGGGGGAGTACCGGCGGTCGAGGTAGGGGGGCGTGGGCCTGGCCGCGGCGGCCGGAGCGGCCGCCGCGGCGAACGGGAGGATGGTGCCGACCGCGAGCGCGGCGGACAGGGTTCGCACCGTCATGGCAACCTCGGCGAAAGTTTCGGAAAGGTTACCGGTAATCCTCTCGCAGATCGGGCGCTACGTCACGGACCAGACAAACCGGGAGCTGGCGCGGCGCTGTCGACGCCGCGACAGTTCGAGAATTTTCGCCGCGAAGCGCTCGGACGGTCGGCCCGACGCGCTCCCGGGGCTGGAATCGAACCAGCGTCCCTCGTCCGCGTTCAAAGCGCGGCGGCCCCTCCAGCAGAGCAACCCGGGAACAGGGCCGCCGGCCGGAATCGGACCGGCGTCCCGCCCCTGACGGGAGGCGTGTCGTCGCCACCGGACCACGACGGCACACCGCCGACCCGACCACCATCCCGCCCCGCCACACCTCCGTCAAAGCATTTCATGGATCATGGAAAACGTTATCGATAACGATTGACAGGGACTGGTTGGCGGGGCAACCTTGGCTGCGTTTCGTGCTCGCCCGTTCGCGGCGGGCGATCCGCCTCACCACCGAGCCGGTAGGGACGGTGCCCCGTGTTGAGCGAAGGACGTGGCCGTCGTACTCGTGTGATCGCGCTCGCGGCCGGACTCGCCGCCGCCGTCGGCGGAGTGGCGGCGCCGGCGCGGGCCGCAGCCGACCCGGCCTTCTCCGGGGTCGCGCCCAGGCCGGGGCCTGACATCCTGCACGCGCCGCCGCCGCGCGCGCCGCAGCTGGAGAACGCGCCCGGCAGCGGGTGGCGCGCCGCACCGATCCTGGTGTCCGGCGCCAGCGCCTACCGCCGCGGCGAGTTCCTGTACCAGGACTTCCTCTTCGACGACCGGGGAGCCGGCGCGACCTACACCTACCCGACGGACCCGCGCTACGCCAAGGACGCCGCCGACCTGGTCGAGTTCCGGGTCCGGCCGTCCGGCTCCGGCCTGCTGATCCGGCTGACCTACAACGCCATGATCGACCCGTCGCTGGTCGCGTCGACGATCGCGCTCGGCGACTCCGCCACACCGCGGCCGTTGCCGTTCAACGCGGGGGCGCGGGAGCCGGCGCGGGTGTTCCTCACCGTGCACGGCTCGACCGTCGCGGTCACCGACGCCGCCACCGGGCTGCCGGTGCCCCCACGGGGGGCCAGGGCGCGCGTCGACCTGACCCGCCGCCAGGTCACGGTCGACGTGCCCGGCGACGTGTTCCGCGCGCGCGGCCTGTCGACCCTGCGGGTGGCGTCCGCGTCCGGGCTCTGGGACGCCGCCGGCAACCAGTACCTGCAACCGGTCCAGGGCGCGGCGACCGCCAGCCAACCGGGCAACGGCGGTACGGCCGGCGGCGCGCTGTTCAACGTGGCCTTCCGGTTCAACGAGACCTTCGCCAGCGTCGGCGGGTTCGAGATCTGGCGTGACGCCGTCCAGGCCGCCGCCCTGACAACCGGTGACCTGTCCGCCTTCCACGCCGACGTGAACCTGCGCACGCTCCGCGCCGGCCGGACCGACGACATGCCCGACCAGCCCGGCGGCGTGCCCACGCACGGCATGACCGACCGGATCTACGCCAGCCACTTCGAGGACCAGCAGGGCCGCGGCCCGCAGCCGCCGTTGCAGTACTGCCACGAGCCCTGCACCAACGACGTCCACAGCGTGCCGGACTACACCAGCCAGCTCCAGCCGTACGGCCTGTACGTGCCGGACAGGCCGCCGCCGGCGACCGGCTACGGCCTGACCCTCAACCTGCACTTCTGCGGCGGCAACTACAACAACGGCCCGCCCGACGCGCAGCAGGTCGCGGACCGGGGCACCGGCTCGCTGGTGCTGACGCCGGAAGGGCGCGGCCGGTGCCTCTGGTACTGGAGCGAGGCCGGCGCCGACACCTTCGAGGCGTGGGCCGACGCGGCGCGGCACTTCCACCTCGACCCGACGTACAACGCGATCTCCGGCTGGTCGATGGGCGGCTACGGCACCTACAAGTACGCGGCGGAGTTCCCCGACCTGTTCGCCCGCGCGCTGCCCGACATCGGCTGCGTCAGCGCGGAAACCGGCTGGCCGGGCGGTACGACCCCGTCGATCAGCGGGCCGGACGCCGAGATCCGCAACCTGGCCCCGTCGTACCGGAACATCCCGCTCCTGACGGCCAACGCCAACCAGGACACCATCTGCGTGGCGAGCAGCCAGCTGGAGGTCCTGGACCGGCTGCGGGCGCTCGGCTACCGCTACGACTGGCGCGAGTACGTCGGCCAGCACGGCCCCTACTACCCGACGGCCGCCGAGTCGGCCCAGTTCATGGGCGACGCCCGCGTCGATCCCAACCCGCCGCACGTGACCTACGTGCTCGACGGCGGGATGCAGGAGCCTGCCTGGGGCCTGACCGCGAACCACGCCTACTGGCTGTCGGGCATCCAGCTCCGCGACCCGGCCGCGGCCGACGACCTCGGCACGGTCGACGCGTTCTCCCACGGCTTCGGGCTGGCCGACCCGGTGGCCAACCCGGAGCAGGCGACGAGCGGCGCCAGCGGCTCGTTCACCTTCACCGGACAGGTGCGGACGTGGCAGGACCCGCGGAAGGTCGCCGCCACCGACGAGCTCGACCTCACCCTGTCCAACGTCGCGGCGGTCACCATCGACGCGCGCCGCGCGCACCTGAGGTGCGCCGCCGCACTGCACATCACCACGGACGGTCCGGTGACGATCCGGCTGGCCGGCTGCGGTCGCACCGTGACCGCGCACTGACCCCGACACCTTCAGAAGGAGTCTCGCCCATGAGACTGCGTTCCCTCGCCGCGGCGGCGGCCGGCATGGCCCTGATCGCCGCCGGCACCACGGCCGCCGTCGCCACGGCCGGAAGCGGCGCGCCCACCGCGGCCCCGCCCGACTCGCTGCGGGCCCTGGCCGCGCCGACGGGGCTGCGGGTGGGTACCGCCATCATCCCCTTCGACCTGGACAACGCGCCGTACGCCCAGGTCGCGGCCGCCCAGTTCTCCACCGTGACCCCCGGCAACGAGATGAAGTGGCAGGTGGTCGAGCCGACCCGTGGCGTCTTCGACTGGTCCGGCGGCGACCGGCTGGTGGCCTTCGCGCAGGCGCACCACCAGCTGGTCCGGGGCCACACGCTGCTGTGGCACAACCAGCTCCCGACGTGGCTGACCACCGGCGTCGCCGACGGCACCATCAGCGACGCCCAGCTGCGCGACCTGCTGCACCAGCACATCACCACCGAGGTCACCCACTTCAGGGGCAAGATCTGGCAGTGGGACGTGGCCAACGAGTTCTTCACCGACAGCAACCCGTCCATGCTCAACCCGAACGACTTCTGGGTGTCGCACCTCGGTACCGGCGTGGTCGCCGACGCCTTCCGGTGGGCGCACGCGGCCGACCCGCACGCGCTGCTGTTCTACAACGACTACAACATCGCGGGTGAGGACGGTTCGAACGCCAAGAGCGACGCCGCGTACGCGTTCGTGAAGCAGCTGCGGGCCGACGGCGTCCCGATCAGCGGCGTCGGCGACCAGGGCCACCTCGACCTCCAGTTCGGCTTCCCGACGAAGATGACCCAGGACCTGCAGCGGTACGCCAACCTGGGCCTGAAGGTGGCCGTCACCGAGGCCGACGTGCGCACGTTCGTGAACGACGCGACCAGCCAGGTGCCGACCAACACGCTGGCGCCGGCCGCGCAGGCGAACTACTACGACGGGATGCTCAAGGCGTGCCTCGCCGTGCGCGAGTGCATCTCGTTCACGGTGTGGGGCTTCGGCGACGCCGACTCGTGGGTGCCCGGCTTCTTCACCGGCGAGGGTTACGCCGGCATCTACGACGTCAACCTGCAACCGAAGGCGTCCTACACCGCGCTGCGGCAGACCCTGATGCTGTCCGCACGCGGCGCACCCCACCGTCCCGACACCGATCACCACCGGTAGTTCCGGACTCCCCCGGGCCGGGGGCGCGTCCCGCCCCCGGCCCGGCTGGGCACGACAGGAGACCTCGATGGCACGCCACACGCTCCGCCGGACGCTGACCACGGCCGCCGTCGTGCTGGCCACCCTGCTGGGCGAGACGGTGGTGTCCGCGTCGGGTGCGCCGCCCGGCGGGCCGGTGGTGGTCACGTCGCAGGGTGCGCTGCGGGGTGCCCGGGTGGGTGGGGTGGAGGAGTTCCTCGGGGTTCCGTATGCCGCGCCGCCGGTTGGCGCGTTGCGGTGGCGGGCGCCGCGTGCGGCGGCGGGGTGGTCGGGGGTGCGTGCGGCGACGGCGTTCGGGCCGCACTGCGCGCAGCCGGGCACGGCGTTCGGGCAGGCGAGCGTATCCGAGGACTGCCTGTACCTGAACGTCTACGCGCCCGCCAGGCACGGGGCCGGCAGGCTCCCGGTGATGGTCTGGATCCACGGTGGCGCGTTGTTCATCGGCGAGAGCGACGACTTCGACCCGACCGCGCTGGTCCGGCGCGGTGTTGTCGTGGTCACTGTCAATTACCGTCTCGGTGCGCTCGGCTTCCTCGCCCATCCGGCGCTGGCGGCCCGACCGGGTGGGCCGTCCGGGAACTACGGGCTGATGGATCAGCAGGCCGCGTTGCGGTGGGTGCGCCGGGATGTCGGTGCGTTCGGCGGCGACGCTCGCGAGGTGACGGTGTTCGGCGAGTCGGCGGGCGGGTTGAGCACGCTGGCGCAGCTCGCGTCGCCGGGCGCCCATGGGCTGTTCGCCAGGGCGCTGGTGGAGAGCGGATCGTACGGCCCCACGCTGCCGACGCTGGCCGCCGCCGAGACCGACGGCCGGGCGTTCGCGACCGCGGCCGGCTGCGCCGACCAGACCGCGGCCTGCCTGCGCCAACTGCCCGTGTCGACCATCCTCGCCCACGAGAACACCAGCCTCGGCTACGAGCCCGACATCGACGGGCAGGTGCTGGCACAGCAGCCGAGCACGGCGTTCGCCACCGGCCGGTTCAACCGCGTGCCCGTGGTCGACGGCACCAACCACGACGAGTGGCGGCTGTTCGCCGCCCAGATCGAGCTGGGCGGCACCACGATCACGGCGGCGAACTACGAGGGCTTCATCGCCGGGGTGCTGCACGTCTCGTCGGACGTCGTGGCCGCGATCGAGGCCCGGTACCCGCTCAGCGCCTACCCCAGCCCGCCGATCGCGTTCAGCGCGCTGGCCACCGACGCCCTCTACGCCTGCACGGCGCTCACCCTCGACAATGCGCTGGCACGCTGGGTGCCGACCTTCGCCTACGAGTTCAACGACGAGAACGCCCCGCCGCCCGCGCAGCTCCCCCCGGTCAGCTTCCCGTACGGCGCGGCGCACTCCACCGAGTTGCAGTACCTGTTCAACCTGCCGGGCAGGCTGTCCGCGCCACAGCTCCGCCTCGCCGACACGATGCAGCGCTACTGGACCACCTTCGCCGCCCGCGGCGCCCCGTCCTGGCCCCCCTTCAACGGAACCGCCCTGGTCCAATCCCTGGTCCCCGCACACCCCGCCCCCGAAACCACCTTCGCCACCACCCACCAGTGCGCCTTCTGGACCACCGTCGCCTGAGCCAGCGGATGGCGAGGCCGGCGAAGACCGCGCTCTGGGCTGCGCCCGGTTGTGCGCCGGCTGATCGGGTTGCCGGCCGCCGCGGTCGCGGACCCGGTACCCGGTCGGGGCCGGCGACTACGCCTTCGAGGCCGTCAGCCGGTAGAAGGTGGCGGCGTTGTCGTGCAGCACCCGCCGGGCGGTGTCCTCGCCGAGGGTGTCGAGTACCAGCGCGATGTCGGTGTCGGCGAACGGGCGGGGCGCGCGGGTGGAGGGCAGGTCGGTGCCGAACAGCAGGGCGTCCGGGTTGGCGGCGGCCAGCTGGCGGAGGGCCCCGGCCACCGGGAAGTCCACCCGGCCGAAGCCGGTGGCCTTCACCCGTACGCCGGCCGCCACCAGCCGGAGCAGGGTGGGCAGGCCGGCGGCGGTCAGCCCGAGGTGGTCGATGCTCACCGCCGGCAGGGCGAGCAGCCGGTCGGCGAGCGCGGGCAGGTCCCGGCCGTCGACGTACAGCTCGGCGTGCCAGCCGGCCAGGTCGTGCACGCGCCGCGCCAGCTCCTCCAGCCGGTCGAGGCCCTCGCTGCCGCCGCGGCGGAGGTTGAACCGGACCGCCCGGACGCCGGCCGCGGCCAGGTCGAGGATCTCGGTGTCGGTCGCCGAGGCCGGCAACTGCGTCACGCCGACGAAGCCGGGGCCGAGCCGGCGCAGCGCGTCCCGCAGGTACGTCTGGTCGAAGCCCTGGAAAGAGCCGGACACCACCGCGCCGCCGACCACAGCGAGGCCCGCCACCCTGGCCCGGTAGTCCTCGACCGTGAACGGCTCGGGCAGCCAGCCCTGGTTGCGGACGAGGGGGAAGCGCGGGTCGATGACGTGCAGGTGCGCGTCGAACAGCGGCGGGTTCATCGCGCCGGCCGGCAGTCGATGACCAGCTGACCGGACGGGGTCGTCCGGACGTCGGCGATCGCCAGCCCGGCCGCCGCGACGAGCGTCCGGTAGTCCTCGATGCCGCGTTCCCGGCCGCCGCAGAGCACCAGCATGCGCAGGTCCATCTCGGCGAACATGCCCGGATCGTCGCCGGCGGTGGCGTGTTCCACGAGGACGACCCGGCCGGTCCGGCCGGCGGCCTCGGCGCACCGGCGCAGGATCGCGGTGGCCGGCTCGTCGGCCCAGCCGTGCAGGACGGCGCTGAGCAGGTACACGTCGCCGCCGGGGGGCAGCGGGTCGAAGAAGCTCTGCCCGGCGAACTCGCACCGCCCGTCCAGCCCGCGCCCGGCCATGAACCGGCGGCCCCTGGCCACGGTGTCGGGCAGGTCGACCAGCGTGCCGCGGATGCCGGCATTGGCCCGCAGCACCTCGGCCAGCAGACCGCCGGTCCCGCCGCCGACATCGACGACGTGCCGTACCCCGGACCAGTCGTAGTCGGTGGCGACCGTGGTCCGCTCCGAACCCGCCATTATCGCGTCGTACGAGGCCGCCATGGCGGGGTTCGCGGCGAGGTGGTTCCAGAACGGCGCGCCGAAGGCCGCCTCCCAGGCCGGTTGGCCGGTGCGGACCGTGTGCATCAGCTCGGTGAACACCAGGTCCATCCGGCCGCCGAACCCGTCCAGGTCCAGCGCCATCCGCATTCCCGCCGGGTGGTCTGACCTCAGCGGGTCGGCGGTGTCGTTGACGGTGAACCGCCCAGGCGAGGGCTCGGCGAACACGCCGTGGCAGGTGAGGTGGCGCAGTAGCCGGCCGAGCGCGTCGGCGTCGGCGCCGGTCCGCTCGGCCAGCTCCTCGACACGCTCGACACCGGCGGCCATCAGGTCGGCCAGCCGCAGCGTGGCGGCGACCCGGACCGCCATCGGTGTCACCAGGTCCGTGACCGGCGCCAGCAGCTGCCACGCCGATGACTCGCTCTCGTTCGACGGCATCGGCCCAAGGTAGCGGACCCGTACCTACACGGTGACGAGCCGTTCGATGCCGCGGGCGGCCAGGTAGGCGGTGTCGGTGCTGCGGCTCCGGAGTACCACGGCCGGTGGCGTGCCGGCGTCCACCAGCGCCATGAACGGTTCCAGGAACGGCGTCGACGGGATCATGTCGTCCGGCAGCACCAGCCCGACCCGGCGCGCCAGCGGCTCCGGCGGGTTGGCGTCGTACTCGGCGATCAGCCTGGCGATGGTGGCCCCGATCGGCTTGAGCCGCCGGTTGTTGGTGAACAGCCCGAGGTCGTACTCGAGCGGGTTGTAGCCGGTCAGGGCCGGGTTCAGGTCGTGCGAGCACCACCAGGTGATCCCGAACAGGTGGTCGCAGCTCGCCATCGCCCGGATCGACCGCTCGGTCCAGGTCGGGATGTCGGCCGCGGGCATCCACTGGGTGGAGGTGCCGGTCTCCTCGATCCACACCTTGCGGTCCAGGTCGGTGTGGAACGCCTTGATCAGCTCGATGAAGTACTCGGAGTAGTGGGTCGAGGGGGTGGAGAGCGTGCCGTAGCGCTGGATGACGCCGGTCCATCCCGCCCAGGTGTGGTTGGCGGTGACGGAGCCGGCGGAGGCGATGCCGGGCCGGCTGAAGTAGTCGTCGGTCAGCCAGGCGTAGTGGTCCAGTCCGGACACGTGCACCCGGCCAGGGGCCACCTGGTCGCAGGTCTCGAACAGGGCGCGGTGCCAGGCGTCGCCCTGGGCCGGGGTGACCGCCATGCCCAGCGGCAGGCCGAACCAGTTGATCTCGTTGGACAGGTCGAAGCCGAGGAACCGGCGGTGCCGGCCGATCCGGCCGGCGATCCGGCCGAGCAGCCACTGCTCGGAGGCGATCGCGTCGGGGTCGGTGAGCACGTTGCGTACCCGGCCGGTGGAGTTGCTCACCAGGTACGGCGGGATGAACAGGAAGCCGCTGACCGCGCCGTTGAAGACGGTGACCTCGACGTCCAGCCCGCGGTCGTCGGCGAGGTCGAGCATCTCCGCGAGCCGGTCCAGCAGCTCGGCCCTGGCGTAGGCGGCGTTGGGTTGCAGTTCCGACCACAGCAGCATGACGCGGATGTGGTCCATGCCGAGCGAGGCGATGTCGTCCAGGTCGGCCGCTATCGACCGGCGGTCCCAGTCCGACCAGCTGAACCACCAGTTCTTCGACGGCACGTAGTTGACCCCGAAGCGGAACCGCCGGCCGTGCCGCCCCTGCGGACCGGCCGGCGGTGCGGCCGCGGCGGGTACGGGGTCGCCGGCCAGCCCGGCGACGGCGGCACCCGCCACTACGGCACCGGTGGTCCCGGCCACCGTTCCCAGGAACGCACGGCGGCGCAGCGGCGGGCCGCCGGCCGGATCTTCCGCGGTGGGCTCGGGCATCGCGACTCCTCTGACAACGTTGCCGTACCGGAAATGTCCCTTCCCTCCGCAATCCTGACCTTTTCCCTCCTCCCGCACCACC
>JBJMIH010000315.1:0-9449 GCA_045806985.1 Mycobacteriales bacterium
CCCCGTGACGAACCCCAGCGGCCCGGTTGACCTCATCGTGCTGGGCGGCGGCTCGGGCGGCTACGCGTGCGCGCTGCGCGCGTCGCTGCTCGGCAAGTCCGTGTTGCTCATCGAGAGGGACAAGGTGGGCGGCACCTGCCTGCACCGGGGATGCATCCCGACCAAGGCGCTGCTGCACGCCGCCGAGATCGCCGACGCGGCCAAGGAGAGCGCGCAGTTCGGCGTGAAGGCCACGTTCGACGGCATCGACCTGGCCGGTGTCCATTCGTACAAGGACGGCGTGGTCACCAAGAACTTCAAGGGCCTGCAGGGGCTGATCAAGTCCCGCGGCATCACCACGATCGCCGGCCACGGCCGGCTCGTGTCGCCGACGGCCGTGGAGGTGGACGGCACCCGGTACGAGGGCCGGCACATCGTCCTCGCCACCGGTTCGGTGCCCAAGAGCCTGCCCGGCCTGGACATCGACGGCGACCGGGTGATCAGCTCCGACCACGCGCTGGTGCTGGACCGGGTGCCGGAGTCCGTGGTGATCCTGGGCGGCGGCGTCATCGGCGTCGAGTTCGCCAGCGTGTGGCGCTCGTTCGGCGCCGAGGTCACCATCGTGGAAGCGCTGCCTCACCTGGTGCCGACGGAGGACGAGAACTCCTCCAAGCTGCTGGAGCGCGCGTTCCGCCGCCGGGGCATCAGGTTCGAGCTCGGCGCCCGCTTCTCCGGCGTCAAGTACACCGACAGCGGCGTCCAGGTCTCGACCGAGAACGGCAAGACGATCGACGCCGAACTGCTGCTGGTGGCCGTCGGCCGCGGGCCGGTGTCGGCCGACCTCGGGTACGAGGAGGTCGGCGTCGCCATGGAGCGCGGCTTCGTCAAGGTCGACGAGTACTGCCAGACGAACATCCCCACCATCTCCGCGGTCGGCGACCTGATCCCGACCCTCCAGCTCGCGCACGTGGGCTTCGCCGAGGGCATCATGGTGGCCGAGCGGCTGGGCGGGCTGAACCCGCCGCCCATCGACTACGCCGGCGTCCCGCGGGTCACGTACTGCGAGCCCGAGGTGGCCTCCGTCGGCCTCACCTCCGCGCAGGCCAGGGAGCGCGGGTACGAGATCAACGAGGTCGTGTACGACCTCACCGGGAACGGCCGCAGCTCGATCCTCAAGACGTCCGGCGCGGTCAAGGTCGTCGCCGCCAAGGACGGGCCGGTGCTGGGAATCCACATGGTCGGCAGCCGAGTCGGCGAACTCGTCGCCGAGGCGCAGCTCATCTACAACTGGGAGGCCCTGCCCAGCGAGGTCGCCCAACTGGTCCACGCCCACCCGACGCAGACCGAGGCGATCGGCGAGGCGCACATGGCGCTTGCCGGGAAGCCGCTGCACGTCCACTAACGCGAAAATTCGAAGGAGTTCCGAGACATGCCGGTCTCCGTCACCATGCCGCGCCTCGGCGAGAGCGTCTCCGAGGGCACTGTCACGCGGTGGCTGAAGAAAGAGGGCGACCAGGTCGAAGCCGACGAGCCGCTGCTCGAGGTATCGACAGACAAGGTCGACACCGAGATCCCCGCACCCGCGTCCGGCGTGCTGACCAAGATCAAGGTCGGTGAGGACGAAACCGTCGAGGTCGGCGAGGAGCTCGCGGTCATCGACGGCGAGGGCGGCGGGGCCGCCACCCAGGAAGCGCCGCCCGAGCAGCCCGCGCAGCAGGCCCAGCCCGAACCGGAGCCGGAGCCGGAGCCGGCCCCCGAGCCGCCGCGGGCCCAACAGCAGGCACCCCAGCGGCAGGAGGCCCCGCGGCCGCCGGCCCAGCAGGCGCCGCCGCCCCCGCCGCAGCGGCAGGCTCCCCCGCCCCCGCCGCAGCGGCAGGCTCCCCCGCCGCCGCCGCAGCAGCAGCCCCAGCAGTCGGCTCCGCCCGCGCAGCCGGCCGCGCCCGCGCCGGAGCAGGCCGACGGCGAGGGTGGCGAACTGTACGTCACCCCGCTGGTCCGCAAGCTCGCCGCCGAGCACGGCGTGGACCTGTCCACCGTGCCGGGCACCGGCGTCGGTGGCCGGATCCGCAAGCAGGACGTGCTGGACGCGGCCAAGGCCAGCCGGGAGACCGCCGCTCCCGCCGCCGCGGCCCAGCCCGCCGCGCCGGCACAGCCGTCCGCCCCGGTACAGCCGTCGCCGGCCGCCGCCGCGCTGCGCGGCAAGACCGAGAAGCTGACCAGGATGCGGGCGCTGATCGCGCAGCGGATGGTCGAGTCGCTGCAGACCGCGGCGCAGCTCACCACCGTGGTCGAGGTCGACGTCACCAAGATCGCCAAGCTGCGCGAGCGGGCCAAGGCCTCCTTCGAGGCCCGCGAGGGCGTGAAGCTGTCGTTCCTGCCGTTCTTCGCGGTCGCCGCCGTCGAGGCGCTCAAGCAGCACCCGAAGCTGAACGCCTCCATCGACACCGAGGCCGGCACGGTGACGTACTACGACGCCGAGCACCTCGGTATCGCGGTGGACACCGACCGGGGCCTGATGGTGCCGACGATCCGCGACGCCGGCGACCTCAACCTGGGCGGCATGGCCCGCAAGATCGCCGACCTGGCCACTCGTACCCGGGACAACCACATCAACCCGGACGAGCTGTCCGGCGGCACGTTCACGCTCACCAACACCGGCAGCCGGGGCGCCCTGTTCGACACCCCGATCCTGTTCCAGCCGCAGGTGGGCATGCTCGGCACCGGCACGGTCGTGAAGCGGCCGGTCGTCGTCGACGACCCCGACCTCGGCGAGGTCATCACCGTCCGCTCGATGGTGTACCTGGCCCTCACGTACGACCACCGGCTGGTGGACGGCGCCGACGCCGCCCGCTTCCTCGTCACCATCAAGCAGCGCCTGGAAGAGGGCGCCTTCGAACAGGATCTCGGTCTCTAACCGGTCCAGCTTCCCGCTGCCGGCGTTGTCGCGGCCCTTGCGTGCCAAGAACGCACGCGGCGGCCCGCTCCGCCTTGGCAGCGGAAACCTGGATCCGGTTAGAGCGTCCAGGCGGGCGCGGTAGCCTACGCGCTACGCGACACGCGCTACGCGACACGCCTTACGTCCGGGCCGGGGGTGTGAACCCACCCCCGGCCCGCGGCGTCCCAGACGTGAGATGGTGAGGAGCAGGATGACGGCCGTGACCAGTCAGGACCGGGCCGGCCGGCACCGCGCCGACGAACCGGGGTCCGGCGGCCGCGACCGCACGCTCGTGTGGCAGGGGCTGGCCGGCACCGCCGCCGTCGTCGTGGTCGCCGGCGCGGGGTTCTGGCACGGCTGGCCGGCGGCTTTCGCGGGCCTGCTCGCCTGCGGCCTGGTCGCGCTCGCCCTGACGCTGCGCGGGATCACCTGGGAAGGGCTGCTCGTCGGCTTCGCCACCACCGGGTACGCCGCCATGACCTGGACCTACACCAACCAGCCCAAATACGCCTGGGGAATGCTCGCGCTGGGCAGCCTGGCGCTCGGGGTGGCGGCCCGGCCGTGGCGGATACGGTCCCGGCTGCGCGAGGTCGCCGGGCTGTACCGGCTCGGGCCGGCCTGGCTGGGGCTGGGGTACTGGGCGATCGGGGCTGTCGGCGGGGTGCTGGCCGTCAAGCCGAACATCGCCGTCGGCCGGCTGGTGTACCTGGCGATCGCCCTGGTCACCGTGCTGGTCGTGGTGCAGTGCGGGCTGCGCGGCAAGGACCCGACGATCGGGCTGGTCGCCGCGTGGCTGATCTCGGCGGCGGTAATCCTGCTGGCCGGGGCCGGCAACGCGTTCTCCACCCTGCACTACGCGCCGGCCACCGCGTGGGGATCGCGGTTCGAGGAGCGGTTCTGGGGCGGGTCGCCGCTGGTGTACCACCCGAACTCGATCGCCACCCTGGCCGTGGTGGCGTTCCTGCGGATCTCGCCGGACCGGCGGTTCGCGGCCTGGCAGCGGGTGGCGGCGGCCGCCTCCGCCACGCTGCTGCTGGTCCTCACCGACTCGCGTACCGGCGCGCTGGTCGCGCTGACCGCGCTCTGCGTGTGGGCGGCGTTGGCGCTGTGGCAGCGGCTGGACGGGCGGGCGGTGCTCACCCGGCTGGTGGCGAGCGGCGGGGTGGCGGCGGTCCTGCTGGCCGCGTCCGGGGTGCTGTTCGAGGGCTTCTTCCTGCAGGCCCGGTACTCCCCCGCCAAGATCGAGCGGCAGGCCGCGCAGGAGGCGTCCGCGCCCGGCCGGGCGCCGGCCGTCGACGTGAGCAACGACGTGACCAGCGGGCGGGCCGCCAACTGGAACATGGTCTTCTCCGACTTCCGGCACGACACCCCGGTCGGCAAGGCGTTCGGCAACACCGCGTCGGTACGCGGGGTGCTGCTGCGGTACGCGCACTGGAAGGACCAGCCCAAGCTGTTGCCGGACAACTCGGCGATCTCGGCGCTGCGGCGGGCCGGCGTGGTCGGCCTCGCCGCGTACGCGCTCGGCGTGGCGCTGGTGCTGCGCAACGCGCTGCTGCGGCGGGACTCGCCGCGCTGGCACCAGGTGATGGCGGTCGCCGCGCTGGCCAGCATCCCGTTCGCCGACTGGATGATCCAGGGGCCGCTGTGGCTCACCCTGCTCGGGGCGGAGATCGTCGCGGTGGCCCGGCCGTTCCGCGACCGCGTACCCCGGTTGCTCCGCGCGCTGCGCTGACCTACGGTCGCTGCGTCCGGTACGTCCCCGCCCGGCTTCGGGAGCACGGTATGCGGCGACCTCTTCTCCCCCTCCTGTTCGCGCTGCCACTGCTGGCGGCGGGCGGCAGCACGGCTGTCGCGGCGCCCTCCACGCCGCCTCCCCCGGCGTGCGCGTCGCGGGACTGCCTGCTGCCGTTCCCCAGCGACGCGTTCACCCGGCCCGACCGGACCACCGGCACCGGCCTGCGGGTCTCGCTGCCGGTCACGTCGATGCCGAGGAACGCGGCCGGCGTGCCGGTCGACCCCGCCGCGTGGAACCGCGACGACGGCTTCTCGCCCGGCTCGATGATCCTCGCCCACGTACCAGGGCTCGACCTGGTGCGGACCGGCGCGGCGCCGTCCACCGACATCGGCAGGTCGCTGCGGCCGGACGCGCCGATCGTGCTGCTCGACACCCGTACCGGGGCGCGGGTACCGTACTGGGCCGAGCTCGACGCCAACGCCACCGACCCGTCCCGGCAGGCGCTGATCGTCCGGCCGGCGCGCAACCTCACCGAGGGCCGGCGGTACGCGGTCCTGCTGCGCGACCTCCGTGACACGTCCGGGGCCCTGATCGCTCCGCCGCCGTCCCGGCCCGGCAACGAGGCCCGGGCCGTGCGTTCCCTCCGCCGGCACGGCATCCGCACCACCGGGACGTACCTCGCCTGGGACTTCACGGTCGCCAGCGAGCGCGGCCTGACCGGCGGGATGCTGCACATGCGGGACGAGTCGTTCCGCGCGCTGGGTGAGGCGGCGCCTCCCGTCGTCGTCACCGGCACCACCGACTACACGACCGACCAGGACCCGGTGATCGCGCGCAAGGTGACCGGGTACGTGACCGTGCCGAGCTACCTGGACCTGCCGGGCGGGCCGCCCGGATCGGGCCTGCACTACGGGCCGCGCGGGCTGCCCGAGCCGCTGCCGGGCAACACGCAGGCGGCGGCGTTCGAGTGCAACATCCCGCGGGCGGCGTACTCGGCGCCGGCGCGGCCGTCGCTGTACGGGCATGGGCTGCTCGGCACGACCCACGAGATCGACTCCCTGAAGCCGTACGCGGGGCAGTACGACACGATGTTCTGCGCCACGCCGTGGATCGGGATGGCGCAGGAGGACATCCCGAACGTCATCTCCGTCTTCGAGGACTTCTCCCGGTTCAACACCGTGCCGGACCGGTCGCAGCAGAGCTTCCTGGACTTCCTCTTCCTGGGCCGGGCGCTCAGCCACCCGCGCGGGCTGGCGGCGCTGCCGGCGTTCCGGGACGCGGCCGGGCACCCGCTGTTCGACCCACGCGGGCTGGTGTACATGGGCAACAGCCAGGGCGGCATCCTCGGCGGCGGGCTCACCGCGCTCGCCCAGGACTGGACGAGGTCCCTCCTCGGCGTGCCCGCGATGAACTACTCGACACTGCTCAACCGGAGCGCCGACTTCGACCCGTTCCAGGCCCTGATGAACCTCAGCTACCCGGACAGGATCGACCAGCAGGTGCTGTTCGCGCTGATGCAGATGCTGTGGGACCGGGGCGAGGCCGACGGGTACGTCGCCCACCTCACCAACCACCCGCTGCCGGGCACGCCACCCCACCGCGTCCTGCTCATGGAGGCGTTCGGCGACCACCAGGTGTCCAATGTGGCCACCGAGGTGGAGGCGCGCACCCTCGGCCTGCCCATCCACCAGCCGGCGCTGGCCCCCGGCCGCAGCCTCGACGTGGTCCCGTACTGGGGCCTGCGGCCGATCCCGCGCTCCCCGTACGCCGGCTCCGCCCTGGTCGTCTGGGACAGCGGCACCCCGCCCGCGCCCCCGGTCAACCTCCCCAACCGCGCCGGCCACGACCCCCACAGCGACCCCCGCCGAGCCCCCGCCGCCCTCGCCATGACCGCCCACTTCTTCGACACCGGCACCATCCTCGACACCTGCGCCGCCGCCCCCTGCACAGCCCCCTCAGGATGACCGACCTCAAGCACCACACACCGCCCGCGCGGTAATCGACCGCTTCGACCCGTGATGCGTCACACGCCCGAGGGCTACGGAACGGCGTCGTCGGGAAGCCCCTCGACGATCACGGCCACGGCCTCCGTGGCGCCGTTCACGTCCTGGACCCGGCCGTCGGCGAACCGAACGCGGTAGCGCCCGTCTCCGATCGGCATGACCCGCGGCAGGTAACGGCAGAGGGGCGGCGCGGCCCGACGGCTGAAGGTGACCCAGTACATGCTCCGCCCTGGCGACAGGACGCGAAGCCGCGGCTGGGCAGATGCGGCCTCGACGAGCGCATGCAACGACGTGTCCCGCCTGCGCGCGGCAGCGTCGCGCAGCTGACGCCACCGCACCGGCACCGCCTCGCCACGCTCATGCGCCTCGGCCAGCTCCCAGGTTCGGAGGAAGGGCCACCGAGCCACGAGTTCCCGCACTCGGGGTACACGCAGCCAGGAATGCATCGCGCCGGCAACCTCCAGGAGGTCACCGGTCGTGCCGGTGGCCATGTGGACCCCGGCAGCCCAGCACTCGACGCTGAAGCTGCGCTCGCGCAGCGCCATCACGACATTCGCTGATCGATCCCCGGCCGACACCTGCGCCGCCACCCGACGCCAGCCCGGCGAGGACGTCAGCTCCACGGTGAGCGCATAGCCCGCGTGATCCGCTACCGCCTGAAGAGCCTTCAACAGGGACCCCGAGTTCACCACCTCGGGGTAGTGAGCCGCGTACTCGCGCAGGGCGCCGTCGTGCGGTGCGTCCGGAAGCCCCTCAGACATGCGATCGAGTCTGCCAGCATCCCGGCGATCGTGGTCGGTCGTCAGCGTCGTCGCCCTCAGCCGCACCTTGATCGTGTGACGAGCTCTAGAGGGGGCGGGCCATCAGGATGTCGTCGACGTACTGGTTTTCGATGAGGAATTCTTCGCGGAGGGTTCCTTCGGTGTGGTAACCGGCCCGGGCGTAGAGGCGCTGGGCGGGGGTGTTGGTGGCGAGGACGCGGAGGGTGAGCTTGCGGGCTCCGCGGGACCTGGCCACGTCGGCGGCGGTTTCCAGGAGGGCCATGCCGATGCCGGCGCCGCGGGCCTCGGGGACGACGCCGAGGCCCTGGATCTGCAGGACGTGCCGGTTGCTGGGTACCGGGGTGGACGGGCGGAGGGCCAGCCAGCCGACGATGGTGGCGTCACGTTCGGCCACCAGTACCTGGTCGGGGGTGAGCCGGTCGTCGAAGAAGGGGCGGCGCGGCTTCTCCGGGCGGGGCATCACCTCGGCGATCGGCGTCCAGCACCGGAAGTCGAGCTCGGACAGCGTGTCGCCGTCGTCGGCCGTCGCCTGCCTGATCACGATCCCGTTCGCCGCCACGGCGCAGGACACTAACCCGCGAACGGGTCGCGCCGCCAGCCGATTCGCGCCAGGATCGAAACATGAAGATCGCCATCACCGGTGCGTCCGGCCTGATCGGGCGGGCGCTCGCCCCGGCACTCCAGGACGATGGGCACACGGTGGTACGTATGGTGCGCCGCCCGGCCCGCGGTGCCGACGAGCTGAGCTGGGACCCCGGGTCCCGAACGCTCGAACCGAACGCGCTGGCCGGCGTCGACGCCGTCGTCCACCTCGCCGGCGCCGGCATCGGCGCCCGCCGCTGGACCGCCGGCTACCAGCGCGCCCTGCTCGACAGCCGGGTCGGCGGCACGACCACGCTGGCCTCGGCGATCACCGGATGCGAGGGCGACGGCCCGCGGATCTGGCTGTCCGCGTCGGCGGTCGGGTACTACGGCGACACCGGCGACCGGATCGTGGACGAGGCCGCTCCGGCCGGCAAGGGCTTCCTCGCCGACCTGTGCGAGGCGTGGGAGGAGGCGACCGGGCCGGCGGCGGAGGCCGGCGTCCGCGTCTGCCGCCTCCGCAGCGGCCTGGTACTCGCCCCGAAGGGCGGCCTGCTGGGCCGGATGCGGCCGCTGTTCAGGCTGGGACTGGGCGGCCGGCTCGGCTCCGGCCAGCAGTACCAGTCCTGGATCTCGCTGCACGACGAGATCGCCGCGATCCGGTACCTGCTGGCCGCCGACGACGTCGCCGGCCCGGTCAACCTGACCAGCCCGGAACCGGTCACCAACGCCGAGTTCACCAGGACGCTCGGCAGGCTGCTCGGCCGCCCGACCGTCGCGACCGCGCCGGCGTTCGCGCTCCGCGCGGCGCTCGGCCAGTTCGCCGACGAGGGAGTGCTGATCGGCCAGCGGGTGGCGCCGCGCGTCCTCACCGACCACGGCTTCACCCACACCCACCCCGATCTGGAGTCGGCCCTGCGCTGGGCGCTGTCACCGTAGGCGGTCAGCCCAGCACGGTCAGCCCAGCGCGGTCAGCCCAGCACGGTCACCTCGGCGAGCCGCCAGCCGCCGGCCGTCCGTACCAGCCGGGCCCGGTCCCGCTGCACCGGCGCCGCCGCCACTCTCTGCCGGACCACGCCCGCCGTGTCGACCTCCTCGTACGCCGGCTGCAGGTCGGTGAACTCGAGTACGGTCTCCGCCGGCCCGCCGGACACCACCCGCACCGCGGACGGCTCGTCGTGGAAGCCGCGCGGCCGCCGCCCGACCCTGACCAGGTCGGCGATCCGCCCCTCGTCGGCCGCGCGCAGCGGGCTGCCGGCGGCGTCGGCCGCGTCCAGGCCGCGCGGGTCGGCGGCGGCGAACGCGGCCGCCCGCGCGTCGGTGAGCTGGCGCAACACCACGGCCCAGGAAGGCGGCGGCGGGTCGGCGTCGGCGGCCGGATGCCCCTGCGACGCCCAGGTCGCCAGCCCGGTACCGCCCGCCACCGCCGCGAC
>JBJMIH010000316.1:0-20847 GCA_045806985.1 Mycobacteriales bacterium
CGTCAGCTGGGGATGAAGTCCTGGTTGGTGGCGGGGCTGTTCTTGCAGGGCCACTGGTCGAGTTGCTGGCCGGTGTTGCTGCCGGCGCCGAAGACGTCCAGGCACAGGCCGCTGTTCTGGTTCTGGAACTGCCAGGAGCCGTCGGACTGTTGGAGGGGCTTCCAGCGGGTGTTGGCGGCGCCGTTGCGGGTCTGCTGGATGATGTCGGGTGTTCCTGCGGTGGTGGAGCTGTTGGCGACGGCGACGACCTGTCCGGAGTTCTGGGCTTGGAGTTCGCCGTAGCCGTCGGTGCCGGGCAGGTACTGGAACTGCTGGTTGGCCTGGTTGTTGCAGGTCCACTGGTCGATCGCGGCGCCGGTGGTGTTGGTGTTGCCGAACACGTCCAGGCACAGGCCGTTGTTGGCCACCGACAGCCGGTGGTAACCGGACGGGAAACCACCACCGGTGGACTGCCCCGGGGTCAGGTAGATCCCGAACGCGTCGTGGGCGGCCTGGAAGGTGAGCGGCACCGTGATCGAGCCGCCGGAGGCGCTCACCGTCTGGTTGAGGACCACCTGGCGCGAGGCCAGCGGCGACTGGTCCGGGATCCGGTACACGGTGACGGTGACGCCGCCGGCGCTGGTCAGCCAGGGCACCGACCCCAGGCCGTTGAAGGTGACGGTGGCGGCGCCGGTGTACCCGTTGGCGTCCCCGACGATGGCGACGGCCCGGGCGTTCGCGCTGTCCTCGGCCGCGGCGACGGCGGTCGAGCCGACCTGGCCGGAGGTGGCGACCAGGGAGCCGGTGAGGTCGGCGTAGGTGCGGAACGCCCACCAGTTCCCGGTGGTGGAGAAGCTGCCGTTGCTCGGGGCGATGATGCCGGTCAGGTTGGGTGTCAGGCAGCAGTTCCAGTTGCCGCGCATCGCGTTGGCGTACCCGGACTGGGCGAAGCGGGCCAGGTACCAGGCTGACACGCCGGCGGTCTGCCGGTCCGCCGGCTGGAACTCGTTGGCCGACAGCGGGCGGCGCGGGATGCCGGCCGCGTCCAGGTCGCTGTTGAGGGCCTGCGACACGGTCACCGGGTCGTCGACGTCGCCCTCGTCGTGGTTGGTGATCTCGTCGGGGACCGTTCCGGCGGACTTGACGTGCGCCAGCCAGGTCTGCCACTCACCCTGGTTGCGCTGCGGGGTGAAGGCCAGCGACGGCCCGACGATGCGGGCGTTCGGGGCCAGCCGGCGGATCTCGCGGTAGGCGGTGTCCCACATCTGGAAGTACTGGGCGCTGTTCACGCTCGCGTTCGGCCAGAAGATGGAGATGTCCGGCTCGTTCCAGATGTCGTAGGCGAACGGGAGCCCGGACGCCTGGAGCGCTCCCACCGTCGCGTCGAGGAAGCTGACCCAGTTGGAGCAGTCACCGTTGGTGCACGGGTACATGGTGTTGGACGGCTGCCCGCCGTCCGCGCCGTAGATGTCGCTCACGATCGCCTGGTACTCGGCGTGGTAGGGCGGCTGGGTGAGCCGCCTGGCCTGCGCGATCACCGTGTTAACGTCGGTCTGGGTGCCGGATGCGAACCGGTACCCGTCGCCGATCCAGCCACGGGTGACGTGGCCGCCGCCGCGGTGCGCGGTCGGGTTGAGCGGCAACAGGTACTGGTCCGGCGGCTGCGAGCCGTCCTGGTTCAGCCCGTACAGGAACCCTTCGCCGACTCCGGTCGCCGGCCCGGTCGTCGCGGCCAGGTTCACGCTCAGCGACTCGGTGGCGGCCGCCGCCGGCGGCGACAGCGGGATCGCCAGCGCCAGAACCGTGGCGGCCGCGGTCGCGAGGTAGCTGATTCGTGCTCTCGTGCTCATCGAACTCTCCTCCGGTCCGGCGCGTGCTCCGGTGAAGCCACGGCAGGCGGTGTCGGCGTAGGCGGGGCGAGACTCCAGGCGTCGCGCCTGCTCTCGCTCTCCGCGCCTAGGGCGAACGCGGATGAGGTCCGGCTCATCGAATCGATTCCCGGAATCGATTCGACAGAGATGTTATGTCCGAATTGCCCCGAGGTCAATGCCGCGTCCACGCCGCGGCCGCCACCGTCCGGTCGATGATGTTCATCACTGCGCCTTGATTGCAGGCGTATCTGCCGGCCAGCCGGCCGGATCGGTCACCCTTGCCACACCAGTGGGAAATCCGGGGCGCCGTGTCGGATCGGGGCAGGCCGTTCGTGGCAGGGGTGAGCGGCGCCACGCGGAGCGCCCCGCCAAGGAGAAGAGGGCTCGGTCATGAGGCTGACGATCACCACGCAGGTCTCCGTCGACGGAGTGATGCAGGCGAACGGCCCGTCGGAGGAGGATCGCCGGGCCGGATTCGAGCGCGACGGATGGGCGCTGGGGTACTTCGACAACGAGTCCGGAGCGTTCGTCGACGAGGTCTACCAGCGCGCCGAGGCGTTCCTGTTCGGCCGGCGGACCTACGGCATGTTCGCCCGCTACTGGGGGGTGATGGCGCCGGGCAGCGGCCCGATCGCGGATGCCCTGAACACCAGGCCCAAGTACGTCGCGTCGAACACGCTCACCGACCCGGGCTGGGCGGACACCACCGTGCTGTCCGGTGACCTGGCGACGGCGATCGGCGAGCTGAAGGCCAAGCCGGGAGGCGAGTTGCAGGTACACGGCAGCGGCGCCCTCACCCGCTGGCTGCTCGAGAACGACCTGGTCGACGAGATGAACCTGCTCACCTGCCCGGTCATCGTCGGCCAGGGCACCCGGCTGTTCCCCGACAACGGCCCGGACCTGGCGCTGGACCTGGTCGAGTCGCGGGCCTTCCCGAAGGGCATCACGCTGCGGGTCTACCGGCCGGCCGGGCGCCCGCGGTACGCAACCCGCTGAAGGACCTCGATACGGCCGGTCGCCACCTCGCACGCCCCGCGACCGACCGGGGTGGCTACCGGCGACGGGTGCGGCGGCGTTCGGCGGCCGCGGCGAGGATCAGGTAGGCGCTGGCGGTCCAGGTGTAGGCGCGGTCGCGCTGGCCCTGGCCGGTGAGCGCGTCGAAGTTCTCGGCGAATCCGGAGGTTTCGCACAGGGTCCGGAACCGGTGGCTGATCTCGTCGGCCAGCCGGGTGTGGCCGGCGCGGCGCAGGCCGTCCTCGATGAGGACGGTGGACGGGGCCCAGATCGGTCCGCGCCAGTAGCCGTCGGCCTCGTAGCGCGGCGAGGAGGGCGGCTCGGTCGCCGGGCCGTGCATGGTCAGGTGGTCGGCGATGCGGGCGGCCAGGGCGGTGTGGATCTCGGGCGGCAGCAGCTCGCCGAGGACGATCGGCATGAGTTCCAGCAGGCTGGTGCCGGCACGGTGGCCGGGGCTCGCGGGGCCGGCACCGGCCGGGCGGGCGGCGAAACGCGTCCCCGTCCACAGCTGGTCGACCATGGCCGCGAGCATCCGGTCGGCGAGCGCGTACCACCCGTCGGCGGCGTCCGGCTTGCCGGCGAGCGGGGCGAGTGCGGCCAGCTCGCGCATCTGGAGTACCAGGAACGCGGCGAGGTCGGCGGTCTCCACGACGCGCCGGTTGTCGAAGGTGGTGGCGTTGTCCCAGCCGCTGTCGTTGCCGTGGTGGTAGTGGGCGAACTCGCTGCCCGGAACGCGCCGCAGTTCCAGCCAGTACCGGGTCCAGTGTTCGAGCCGGCGGTACGTCTCGGTGACGTCCACGCCGGTCAGGCCGGGCGGGATGGCGCGCAGCGCGTTGACGGCCCAGCCGTGGATGGGCGGCTTGACGAAGTTGTAGAGCACCTCGGAATGCGTCACCGAGTCGGGCAGCGCGCCGGCGGCGTCCTGGTGGTCGAACACCAGGTGGTACTGGTCCCAGGCGAGGTCGGGGCGGCCGCCGGCGAGGGCCAGGGCGTTGAAGCAGTGGTCCCAGCTCCACACCTTGTCCATCCAGTGCTTCGACATCAGGACGGCGGGCCGGGTGACGAGCCCGGCGGGCCGGACGGTGGCGGACCACAGCACGTACGCCGCCAGCTCGGCGGCCGGCGTGCGCTCACCGCGCCAGGGGGCGACCGTGTCGAGGAAGGCGGCGAAGGCGGCGCCGGCGGTGGCGGCCGCCTGCTCGAACGTGGCCGCCACGCGGTACGGAGGGCGTCCCGCCTCGTACTCCTCGATCGCGATCTCCCAGCGGCCCGGGCCTGGCGCGATCGTCACGCCCCGGTCGGCCTCGCCCAGCGCCTCGGCCCCGGTGGCGCCGTCGATCCGTCCGGACAGGACGGTGACCCGGTACCGGCGTCCCGTCTCGTAGCTGGTGAACACGTGCGCGCCGTCGACGGGGTCCCGGTAGAGGTAGGTTCCGCTGAACGGGGTCAGGACCGGCGCGGCGGCCGCGATCCGCAGCGCCAGGCCGTCACCGCGCAGCCGGATGGTGTCGGGCGCCTGGTAGACCAGGTCGATCCGGCCGGACGCGCCGGTCCAGCTGAGCATCGACGCGCCGGCCTCGACGCGGGTGTCGGCCCGGTCGCCGCCGCCGGTGAGGGGGCGCAGCGCCAGCACCGCGTGCATCCCGGTCTGGTGCGAGACGAGGTGCAGGTCCGGCTCGGTACGGCGCGGGCCGGTCACCGGGGAGATCCCGAACCAGGATCCGTAGTGGCTGAACGGGATGTCATGGATGTCGAAGGACGGCTCGGGCCGCGGTCCGGTCATCGCGGTCAATCCTTGACCGCCCCCGCGGTCACGCCGGCGGCGACGTAGCGCTGGGCGACGACGAGCAGGGCGGTGGCCGGGACGGACGCGACGACGGCGGTGGCCATGACGGCGTTCCACTGCTGGTTGTTGTTGCCGATGTAGTGGTAGATGCCGAGGGTGATCGGCCGGTGCGCGCCGCCGGCGTCCAGCGTGCTGGCGAAGATGAAGTCCGACCAGGCCCACAGGAACGTGAACAGCGAGACGCTGACGATGGCGTTGCGGCTGAGCGGCAGCACGACCGACCGGAAGGTGCGCAGCGGACCCGCGCCGTCGGTCCTCGCGGCCTGCATCAGCTCCTCCGGGATGCCGGCCATGAACGCCGCGAACACCAGCACGCCGAACGGCACCGCGATCGTGGAGTCCGCGACGACCAGGCCCGCCAGCGTGTTGATGAAGCCGGCGTTCAGCAGGATCGCGTAGAAGCCCATCGCCACGATGATCCCGGGGATCATCTGCGCGACCAGCAGCAGGAAGGTGAGCGCGCCGGCGCCCGGCGGCCGCAGCTTGGCCAGCGCGTACCCCGCCGGAGCCGCCACCGCCACGGTCAGCGCGACCGTGCACAGCCCGAGCACGATGCTGGTACCGAGGTAGGGGAGCTGCTCGTCGAGGACGGCGCGGTACCCGTCGAGCGTGCCGTGCGTCGGGAACCAGCGCGGCGGGGTCCTGCGCAGGTCCGCGTCGCGGGTGAGGGACGCGTTGACCATCCAGTAGATCGGGAACAGCATCACCGCGGTCAGCAGCACGCCGACGGCGGTCTTCCACCAGGCCCGGGTACGCATGTCAGGCCGCCCGCGCCCGGCGCTGGACGCGCAGGTAGATCAGGCCGAAGCCGAGCGCCATGAGCACGAGCAGGTCCCCGACCGCGGCGCCGGGTCCGAACGCGGGCAGCAGGTTCCCGAAGCCGAGCCGGTAGGACCAGGTGGCGAACGTGGTGGAGGAGTCCACCGGGCCGCCCCGGGTCATGATCCAGATGATGTCGAAGACCTTCAGGGTGTAGATCAGCCCGAGCATGAGCGTCACCGCGGCGGCCGGGCGCAGCAGCGGGAAGGTGACGCGCCAGAAACGCTGCCACGGCCCGGCCCCGTCGAGGGCGGCGGCCTCGTAGAGGGTGGTCGGGATGGCCTGCAGGCCGGTGTAGAGCAGCACCAGGTTGAACGGGATCCCGATCCAGACGTTCGCGATGATCACCGAGACCAGCGACCAGTGCGGCGAGGTGAGCCACCCGACCGGGCCGGCACCGAGCAGGTGGAACCCGTAGTTGACCACGCCGGCCTCGCTGTCGAACATCCACGACCAGATCGACGCCGACACGATCAGCGGCAGCAGCCACGGCACCAGGAACAGCGCCCGCAGCGTCGCCGACAGCGGGAAGTGCCGGTGGAAGAAGAGCGCCAGCGCCATGCCGATGGCGAACTGGAACGCCAGCGACGCGGCGGTGAAGACCACCGTGTGCAGCAGGGCCGGGCCGAAGGTGGGATCGCGCAGCACCGTCCGGTAGTTGCCGAGGCCGGCGAACGGCGCGCCGCCGTGCACGAACGAGGCGACGTTGTAGTCGCGCAGGCTCATCTCGACGCTCTTGTACAGCGGGTAGGCATAGAACAGCGCCAGGTACAGGACGACCGGCGCGAGGAACGCCCAGGCGGCCCACCGGGTGGTGGGCCGCGCGGCACGCGCCCGCACGGCCGGGCGGGCGGCCACGGGCCGGGGCGCCGTCCGCACGGTGTCGGTCACGGTGTCCTGCCGCGCCATGTCCTGCCGTGTCACGGTCAGCGGGTGGCGGCCGCGGCCGCCTTCTGCGCGGTGGTCAGGGCGCTCTGCGGGCTGGCGGAGCCGGACAGGGCCGACTGCACGGCCGTCCACAGTGGCTGGGAGATCTTGGGGTACTTGGTGCCCAGGTTGTCGCTGGTACGGCCCTTGGCGGCGCGGACGGCGGTCACCCACGGTCCCAGGTTCGGGGTGGCGGCGACCTGCTTGGCCTGCACGTCCCGGGTGGCGCCGACGTAGGAGAGCGTGGTGTCGGTCTTGATCGCGTTACCGGCGCTGCTCAGGCACGAGATCAGCTTCTCGGAGGTCTTGTAGCGCGCGGTGTGGGACTGCACCGGCATGGTCACGAACTCGCCGCCGGTCGGGGCCGGCGCGGTGCCGCCGCTCACCGCCGGGATCGGCAGGACGCCGTACGGGAACCCGGCCTTCTCCGCGCCGGCGAGCTGCCAGGTGCCGTTCTCGGCGAAGGCGTACTGGCCGGTGGCGAACTCCTGCCAGCTGGTGGTCTGGGTGTTGTTGATCACCGAGTTGGGCGCGTAGCCGGACTTGAGCCAGCTCGTCCACAGGTTCAGCGCGTTCACGGCCGGCGCGGAGGACAGGTCGGTCAGGTTGGCGCCGGCGCCCCAGAACCAGGGCAGGAACTGGAAGCTGCCCTCCTCGGTGCCGATCCCCGAGAAGGTGATGCCCTTCCTGCCCGCGGCCTTCACCTTCGCCAGCGCCGCGGTCAGCGACGTCCAGTCGGTGACCGACGCCGGGTCCACGCCCGCGTCGTGGAGGACGTTCTTGTTGTAGTACAGGGCGAGGGTGTTCGCCCCGATCGGGATGCCGTAGGTCCTGCCGTTCAGCCGGCCCGCGGCGAGCAGGTTCGGTTCGATCGCGGACGTGTCCACCTTCGCGGTGCGGGTGTCGGTCAGGATGCCGCCCTCGGCGAGCGTGGAGACCACCGGGTTGTCCACGATCAGCACGTCCGGCGCCGCGCCCTGCTGCGCGGCGAGCAGCACCTTGCTGGTCAGGGCGGTGGTGTCGAACGCGGTGTGCTTGACCTTGACGCCGGCGCCCTTGCCGCACGTCTCCAGCAGCCGCACCCACGCCGAGTGGCTGTCGAACTGCGGGTACGGGTCCCAGATCGTGTAGGAGCCGGAACCCGCCGACCCGCCGTGCGAGGAGGAGCAGGCCGCCGCCCCGCCGGCCAGCACGAGCGCGGCCGCGAGCAGGGCCGGGCCGGACCGGGACGCCCGGGGTCGGCGCGCGGGAACAGCCGGGGCCGTACGGGGATCACTGTCGGTGTTCATCGGCCCTCGCAACCAGGAGGCGAATCGATTCGATAGACCATAGGGCCGACCCCGGAGAACGTCAATGGCGTTGCGCGAGAGCCGCGCCCAGGGCGCACGGCGGGCTGCCTATACTCTGCGGTGCGGGGCGAAACGATTCGACCTGGGGCCGCGGAGGGTAGCGATGAACATCGGCGAGATCGCGCGCCGGTCGGGGGTGTCGCGCAGCACCGTGTCGTACGCGCTCAGCGGCAAGCGCACGGTCTCCGCGGCGACCCGGCAGCGCATCCAGGCCGTCATCGACGAGCTGGGCTACCGTCCCAACGCCGCCGCGCGGGCGCTCAAGGAGGGGCGCACCCGCACGCTCGGGCTGGTCATCCCGCCGGCCCGAGGGCGGCTGACGTTCATGCAGCTGGAGTTCGTCGCCAGTGTGATGGAGGCGGCCGCCCGCGCCGATCTCGACGTGCTGCTGTCGCCGTCCGGCGGCGACCACGACCGCTCCTTCGAGCGGATCGTGACCGGCCGCCGGGTGGACGGCGTCATCCTCATGGAGATCCGCCTGGACGACCCGCGCGTCACCCGGCTGCAACGCCTGGAGCTGCCGTTCGTCACGATCGGCCGGACCGCCCATCCGCAGGGTATGTGCTGGATCGACGTCGACTAC
Organism: Mycobacteriales bacterium; assembly: GCA_045806985.1. Lineage (GTDB taxonomy): Bacteria > Actinomycetota > Actinomycetes > Mycobacteriales > JBJMIH01 > JBJMIH01. The sequence continues at coordinate 8,389 of JBJMIH010000316.1, forward strand.
GCCACGCTCATCGACCGGTGCGTCCAGCACCTGGCCGACCTGGGGCACCGCCACCTCGCGCTGATCAACCGGTCCGCCGAGATGTTCGCCGCCGGCTACGGTCCGGCACACCGGGCCCGCGAGGGCTTCCAGGCGGCGGTCGCGCGCTGCGGCGTCCAGGGCGTCGAGTTCCACTGCGCCGACGACGTGCAGGCCGGCGAGGCCTGCGTCGCGGAGATCCTGCGCGCCGACCCCGCGGTCACCGCCGCGGCGACGGTCAACGAGGCGGCGCTGCCCGGTGTCCAGCGGGCACTCGAGCGCGCCGGGCTGGCGGTACCGTCCCGGTTCTCCATGGTCGGGGTCGCCGCGCGGTACTGGGCCGAACGGTTCCACCCCGAGCTCACCGCGGCCGACGTGCCCGCCGTGGAGATGGGAGCGGCGGCCGTGGAGTTCCTCATCGAACGCATCGCCGACCCGGACGCCCCGCCCCGGCAGCACCTGTTCGCGCCGCCGATCTCGCTACGGAACAGCACCGGCCCGCCGCCCCCCGCCTGACCGTTCAGCGGCCCAGCCAGCCGCCGTCGACCGGGATCAGGGCGCCGTGCACGTAGTCCGAGGCGGCCGAGGCGAGGAACACGGCCACGCCGCCGAGGTCCTCGGGCCGGGCCCAGCGCCCGGCCGGGATCCGGTCGAGGATGGCCCGGTGGCGGGCCGGATCCTCGCGCAGCGCGCGGGTGTTGTCGGTCTCCACGTAGCCAGGCACGATCGCGTTGACGTTCACGCCCCCGCCGGCCCACTCGTTGGCCAGCGCGCGGGTCAGGCCCGCGATCCCCGACTTCGCCGCGGCGTACCCCGGCACGTTGATCCCACCCTGGAAGCTGAGCAGCGACGCGGTGAACACGACCTTGCCCTGCCCGCGTTCCAGCATCCGCCGGCCGACCTCCCGGGTGAGCCTGAACTGGCTGCTCAGGTCGACGGCGATGACGTGATCCCAGTCGGCGTCGGAGTGCTGCGCGGCCGGAGCGCGGGCGATGGCGCCCGCGTTGTTGACCAGGATGTCCACCGGCCGCCCGAGACCCGCGAGCCGGTCGGCCAGCTCGGCGACGGCGGCGCGGTCGGCGAAGTCGGTGCTCAGCGCCAGGCACGTGCGGTCGAGTGCGGTGACCCGGGTCTCGACCTCGCTGCCGGCGGGCTCCAGGTGCTGGCTGACCGCGACGATGTCGGCGCCGGCGGCGGCCAGCGCCTCGGCGATGGCCAGGCCGATCCCCCGGCGGGCCCCGGTGACCACCGCCAGCTTTCCGGTCAGGTCGAAGGACGGCAGGCTCGGCGGGGTCACCGCGCGCCCGCCTCGCCGGACGACCGGCAGTCGATCAGCACCTTCATCACCCCCGCGCCGGATTCCAGCGCCTCGAAGGCCTCGGCGGTCCGCTCCAGCGGTTCGATCCGGGAGATGAGCGCCTCGGCCGGGATATCGCCCTGGGTGAGCAGGCCCACCGCGGTCTCGAAGTCGCCCCGGTCGTACAGGCGGGCGCCGAGCAGGGTGAGTTCGCGCCAGAAGAAGCGGAACAGGCTGACCTCGCGGGGGACCGGGTGGATGGCCACCTGCACCAGCCGGCCGCGGACGGCCAGGGCGTCGACGGCGGCCGCCACGCCGGCCGCGGCCCCGGAGACCTCGAAGGCCACCGCGGCCCCGGCGCCCCCGGTCCACTCCGCGACGCGCGCGGCGAGGTCGTCGGCACCGGGTTCGAGCGTGGTCAGCCCGATGCCGTCGGCGACGGCGCGGCGGTACGGGTCGGGCTCCACCAGCAGCACCTCCGCGCCGGACCGGCCGGCGACGATCGCGATGAGCAGCCCGATCGGGCCGCCGCCCACCACCAGTACCCGCTCGCCGGGCCGCAGGTCGGCGCGCCGCACGTCGTGCACTGCCACGGCGGTGGGTTCGACGAGGGCGGCGTGGTCCAGCCGCAGGGCCGGCGGTAGCCGCACCAGCGCGGCGGCGGGCACCGTCCATCCGTCCTGGAGGGACCCGGGCGCGTCGATGCCGAGGAAGACCAGGCTGTGGCAGAGCTGCGGGTGGCCGGCCCGGCAGGCCGGACAGTGCCCGCACCACGCCAGCGGCATGACGGTGACGGGGTCGCCGGGCCGCCAGCCGGGCACGTGCGGCCCGACCTCCGCGACCCGGCCGGACATCTCGTGCCCGAGCACGCACGGCGGGTTCACCCTGGCGTCCATGTCGCCGTGCAGGATGTGCAGGTCGGTACCGCAGATCCCGGTGTAGGCGACGTCGACGCGCACGTGCCCGGGCGGCGTGGGCCAGGGCTCGGCGTGCTCGACCGCCAGCGTGCGGGCCCCGCGGTACACGACCCGGCGGGCGGTGCCGGTCATCGCGGATCCTTTCGTCTCAGTCGAAGGGCGTGCGGTAGGAGGGTGGGCGCGTGCGCGGGTCGAGCCGCAGCGTCAGGCGGACGCGGGTGGACGGGGGAAGCTCGACGCGCAGCCAGGGGCCGTCGACCGGGGTCTCGGTCCGGGTGACGGCGGGCTGGCCGTGCCCGTAGTCGTAGAGGTCGCCGATCCAGGACGGGTCGTCGCAGACCGTGTGTTCGACGGTGCGGATGGTGTGCTCGGCGAACGCGCCCGCCTGCACGATGACCGGCCGCGCGGTCCCCGGATCGAGGTTGACCAGCTCGACGACTGTCGCGTCCGGATCGATGCCGGAGACCAGCGCGGCCACCGAGGGCGGCAGGCCGGGGCGCCGGGCTCGCGCGTCGTGGTAGCGCACCCGCGCCTGTTGCAGGCCGCCGTTGTAGATGACCTGCGGGCCGCCCCAGGTGAGCTGGACCAGCGCCTCGGTGACCACCGGGTTCGACTGCTGCCACACGTGGATGTCGGCCTCCGGCACGTCCAGGTCGCGGTAGCGCTCCATGCGGGCCAGCCGGTGCCGCACCTGGGCCTGCGCGGCGGCGAGGATCCGTTCCGGGTACCCGGGGTCGTCGCCGGCCAGGAAGGCGAACCACGGCTCCTCGTGGCCGGCCTCCTCCTTGCTGCGGAACGCCCGCACGGTGCGCCAGTCGTAGCCGCTGGCCGCGCGTAGCCGCTCGATCCGCTCCCGGTCGGCCGGGGATGCCGAGTGGTGCCACAGCGCGAGGGGCACCGCCATCATCATCGGGTTGTGGTCGAACCAGCCCCGGTCGGCGTGCCGGTACGGCACGTGCAGGGTCGGCGTGCGGACGTCCTCGCCGAGCTGGACGGTCCACTTGGACCGCAGGCTGGAGTCGGCATCGGTGTAGGCCATCACCTTGCCCCGGGAGATGATCTCGTCCAGCGCGGGGCGCACCAGGTCCAGGAACGAGTCGTCACCGGTGGCGGCCGCCGCGGCCAGCGCCCCGACGGTCGCGGCGTGCCCGACGCTGTACCAGCCGTGCGGCCAGGACCAGCCGTAGTGACCGCCGTACCAGCGGCCCTCCAGCAGCCCGCCGACCGTGCCGTCCGGTGCGACGTTGTCCGGGACGACGCCGCCGTTGGCGGCCGCGCGCTCGCGCCAGGCGCCGACGTACCCGGCGATCCAGTCCCGGTAGCGCTGCTCGCCGGACACGATCAGGGCGTTGAGGACCAGCCCGGAGGCGGCGAGGTTGACCGCGGTGTCGCCGGCGCCCATCCGGCGGCGCATCTGCTCGCCGAGCCGGGGATCGCGGCCGGGCTCCGGCGTGCCGCCGCCGGGTGGCAGCACCCAGTCCAGCGGGAAGCCGTACATCTCGGCCTCCGCCGGCAGCCAGGGATAGGCGTCGCCGTCGAAGAGTCCCTCCCGCCCCGGATCGCTGCCGTTGTGCGGGCGGCGGATGATGCGGTGTTCCGGGTCGTAGTTGCCGCGCGCCGGATCGACGTAGAGGTCGGCGAAGCGGAGCGCCCTGCCGGCCCAGCGTTCCGGGGCCGCCATGCACAGGAAGTAGAACAGCAGCAGGCTCTCGCCCTGGTGGAACCAGTCGTAGCCGCGCTCGTACTCGTCGTGCACCATGCCCAGCTCGGTGAGCTGCCGGGTGACCCCCTCCCAGTGCCGCTCGGACGCGGCGAGCAGGTCACCGGCCCCGCCCAGCAGGTAGAGCTGCGGCCAGTTGAAGAACGTCTCGTAGAAGTCGTCCACGCCGTCGCGGGTGCTGAGCCGGCCGCGGTACCGCAACCGCCCGTCCGGGCCGGTGAAGTCGCGCGCGAACCGGCGCCACGCGACGTCGAGCAGGTCGAACAGCTCGCGCTGCGCGATCGCCCAGCCGGGCGGTTCGAGCAGCGGCACCGAGGCCGTGATGACGGGGGGCATCCGGGTTCTCCATTCCTGCCTGCTGGCCGGTCATTCCTTGGTGGCGCCGGCGAGCATTCCGGCGACCAGGAAGCGCTGGGAGAAGAGGAAGACGACGAGCACGGGGCTGATCGCCAGCAGGGTGGCCAGCGCGAGCTCGGGGCGCTCGACCGCGAGGGTGCCCGCGGTCGGGTTGAACTGCGGGACGTTGTCCAGCAGCGTGCCCAGGCCCACCTGGACCGGGAACTGGCGGCTGTCCGGCAGCAGGACGTACGGCAGGAAGTAGTTGGTCCAGTTGGTCACGAAGCTGAAGAACCCGACCAGCGCGACGGCCGGGGCGGCCAGCGGCAGGGCGACGCGGCGGAACGCGCCGAACTCCGAGCACCCGTCGAGCTTCGCGGCGGCCAGCAGCTCGCGGGGGACCGCCGTGCTGAAGTAGAGGTAGGTCAGGTACACGCCGAACGGGTAGAACGAGTACGGCAGGACGACCGACCACATCGAGCCGACCAGGTGCGCCGCGTTGAGCTCCAGGAACAGCGGCACCACCAGCGTCGCGTTCGGCATCAGCATCACCACCAGGGTGACCACCAGCAGGGTGCGCCGGCCGCGGAACTCGGTCATCGCCAGCGCGTACCCGGCCGGCACCGTCACGCACAGCGTGATCACCAGGGCGACGGACGAGTACAGCACGGAGTTGCCCAGCCACTGGAGGATCGCGTCGTCCTGGAACGCCGTCAGCGCGTCCCAGTTGTGCCGCAGCGCCGTCCAGGACCCGACCGACAGCGGGTTGCCGCGCACGAGCTGGTCGTCGGTCTTGGTGGCGGCCAGCAGCAGCCAGAGCACCGGGATCGCGAAGAACAGCGCGAAGGCGGCGAGCACCAGGGCGCCGAGCGGGTTCGGCGGCCGCCGGCGGGCGCGTCGTGGCCGCTCCGGCGCCGCCGGCCCGGACGCCCCGGCCACCCTGGCCACCCCGGCGGCGGGCCGGCGGGTGTCAGTCGGCATCGAAGAACCTCGATCTGGTCACGAACAGGCCGGCGACGGCGAGGCTGACCACCAGCAGCTCGACCGAGATCGCCGCGGCGGTGTTGAGGTTGTTGTTCTGGAAGGCGAAGTCGTAGGAGAGCTGGTTGAGCGAGTAGTCCCGGCCGGCCACCCCGTTGCTCGCCTGCGACAGCAGTTGCGGCTCGACGAAGAGCTGCGCGCCGACGGCGAAGGCGAGGATCACCATGTACACGATCCACTTGCGCAGCAGCGGGAGCTGGATGTGCCGGGCGATCCGCCAGGCTCCCGCCCCGTCGATCCGCGCCGCCTCCAGCAGGTCCGGGGAGATGTTGTTCAGCGCCCCGTACATCACCACGATCCAGCCGCCCGCGCCGGTCCAGTAGGCGATGACGCTGAACAGCAGCGGCAGGTGCCCCGGCGCGATGACCTGACCGAAGGTGTGGAAGCCGAGGGCGCGCAGCAGGAAGGCGGCCGGGCTGACCGCCGGGTCGAGCATGAACAGCCAGACCATCACGCTCGCGGCCCCGGCCAGCGCGCCGGGGAGGTAGTACAGCAGGCGCAGCGTCCTGCCGGTCGCCCGCGCGGTCATGCCGTGCAGCAGCAGGGCCAGCCCGACCACCAGCACCACCAGCGACACCAGCCAGAACAGCAGGTAGAGCAGCACGTGCCCGACCGCGGGGACGAACCGGAAGTCGCGCGCGGCGGCGGTGAAGTTGGACAGGCCCGCGAACCGCTCGCGCGCGTCGGTGAAGGTGAAGTAGACCGCGTAGCCGGTCGGCACGGCGCCGAACGCGACCAGCAGCAGGACGTACGGGAGGACGAAGGCGTGGCCGGCCCGGCCCGGCCACCGCCTTCGCCACCCCGACGGCGACCCTGCCCGGCCGCCGCCGGTGGCGGAGTGCGCCGTCACCGGCGGACCTTGTACCCGTCGGCCCGCGCGTAGTTCGCGATCGCGTCCGCCCACGCGGGGAGCAGCGAGACGATGGTCTTGCCGGCCGTCAGGCCCGGGATGACCGTCGCGGCCCAGACCGCCTCCTGGCTGAACTGTCCGTAGCCCCAGCCCGGCCACACCTGCCCGGCCGCGGCCTCGAGGGTTCCGGCGATGTCGTTCGCGTAGTAGTGCGAGGTGGCCTGGTTCGCCAGCCAGGTCTTGGCCGCGGCCGCGTACGCCGGGTAGCCGGGCGCGACCTGGCCCTGGTAGTCGGTGGAGGTGGTCACCCAGAGCAGGAAGTCCTTCGCGGCCTTCAGGTGGGCGCTGTGCGCCGACAGCAGCCAGGTGCCGCCGCCGACGTTGCCGACCGAGGGAGCCGGATCGGCGGACCACCGCGGCATCGGGGCGACCGCGACCTGGCCGGGCGGGGTCTTGAAGGTGCCCTGGAACAGCGCGCCGCCGAACCACGCCGGGCCGGGCAGCATGAGCACCTTGTCCGCCTCGTTCTTGTCGAAGTCGGAGCTGAACACGCTGCTCAGCGACATGGTGTGGTTCTTGATCAGGGTGTCCAGCAGCGCGGCCATGCGGGTGCAGTTCTGGCTGCCGGTGTTGACGGTCACCGCCTTGGGACCGGTGATCTGGTTGGCGCCGCACCTGCTCGCCCACAGGTAGATCTCCGGGGTGAAGTTGTCGCCCGCCGAACCGACCAGGTAGCCGGGGTGCTCGGTGGCCACCTTCTGCCCCAGCGCCTGGTAGTCCTCCCAGGTGGCGGGGACCTGGTAGCCCCACTGCCTCATGAGCGTCGCGTTGTACCAGAGCACGGTCTGGGACAGGTCGTTGCGCAGGCAGTACACCGTGCCGTTGACCGTGCACGGGGCGTTGGCGCCCTGCGCCCAGCCGTCCAGAGTGGACTTCGGGACCAACCCCTTGTTCAGCGGCGCGGTGAAGCCGGCCGGCACCGCCCAGGTGACCTCGTTGTTCTGCGTGCTGAAGACGACGTCCGGCCAGCCCTTGCGGGTCCGGTTGAACAGGTTGACCTTGGTCTGGAGGTAGTTCGAGCCGTTGGCGTTGCCGTCGTAGGTGACGACATGCACCTGCGCGCCCGGATGCTTCTGCTGGTAGAGCTTGGCGGCCGCCAGGCGCGTCGAGTCGACCCACACGGTGAACGCGCCGCCGTGCTGCGCCGCCTGGTGGAATCCGCCGCTCGCGTTCCCCGTCCCGCCGCCACCACCGCCGCAGGCCGCGGCGGCGGCCAGCACGAGTGCACCCCCGATCGCCAGCACCGTGCCGCGCCGCCTCGAAGAATAGGTAGTACTCATTTCGCCGCCTGAGAGTGGGATCGGGCCTGGGCAACCATGACAGCGCCTGAGATCGACCACGTCAAGGGGTAAATGAGTAGTATCTATTTGCACCAGCGAGCCTCCGAAGAGGTAGGCTCTCGTCGCCAACGCTGATCGGCCATACTCTCGACGTGGCTCACGACGAAGGAGGTAGGCCGGTGGAGGGCACCGGCTCCTACCGGCCCCGCTACGAGCTGGTGGCCGAGCAGATCCTCGAGCTGATCGCCGAGCTGCGGCTGCGGCCCGGCGACCGGATGCCGACCGAGAACGAGCTGGCCGGGCGGCTCGGCACGAGCAGGACGGTGGTACGGGAGGCGGTCAAGATCCTCTCCGCGATCGGCCGGGTCCACGCCCAGAAGGGCCGCGGGCTCTACGTCGCCGACGACGAGGGGCTGCTGGGCTCGTCGCGGTGGGGCGGCTTCTTCCTGCCGACCGACCTGGACCACGTCTACATGCTGTTCGAGTTCCGCCGGGTCCAGGAGGCCGCGGCCAGCCGGCTCGCCGCGACCAGGGCGACCCCGGCCGAGCTCGGCGCCATCGAGGCCGCCGCCGAGACCTGCCGGCAGGGCCACCTGAGCGGGGAGGCGGCGCTGTTCGACCGCGGCGACGACGAGTTCCACCTCGGCATCGCCACCGCCGCGCACAACCCGTTCCTCCTCGTGGCCGTGCGCGAGGCCCGCCGCCTGCAACGCCAGTCCAGCACGATCGGCCTGCACGGCACGGTCGGCGGGCACGCCGAGGAGGCGGTCGAGGAGCACGCCGCGATCTGCCGGGCGATCCGGGCCGGCGACCCCGAGGCCGCCGCCCGCGCCGCCGCCGTCCACCTGGACAACACGCTCGAGGACTACCGCCGCGAGATCCAGCACCGCCTCTTCGGCTGACCCGGCTGCGCAGAAATCGATTCGACACGCCCGTGTGGTGCCTTCCGTGCGTGCACCGTTACGGCGTTCTCCCTGTCCGGCTCTGTACTTATTGACCCGTTCGCCCCGCGGCCATAGCATCGCTCACACCGACGGTGCGAATCGATTCGACAACGGAGCCGGCGCCGGTGAGTACCGTCTCCCTCGCGGAGAGGCGCCCGTCATGTCCTCGTCCTCGTTCCCGTCCCCGCCCGGCCGCCGGTCGCGCGCCGCGACCTGGTCGGCCGCGATCGCGCTGGCCGCCGCGGCCGCCGTCGCGGCCCGGCCGGCCCCGGCCTCGGCGGCGGTCACCACCGTCTACGCGTCCCCGTCCGGGACCGGCAGCGCCTGCTCGGCCGCCCAGCCGTGTTCACTCGCGGCGGCGCAGGCCGCCGTGCGTTCGATGAACAGCGCGATGTCCGGCGACATCGTCGTGCAACTGGCCGACGGCGTGTACCGGCAGGCCGCGCCGCTGCGGCTCACCGCGGCCGACTCCGGCACCAACGGCCACACCGTCGCCTGGCAGGCGGCCCCCTCGGCGCACCCGGTGATCACCGGCGCCAGGGCGGTCACCGGCTGGAGCCTCGCCGACCCCGCCAGGAACATCTGGCAGGCGAACGTCGGCGCCGGCATCGACACCCGCCAGCTCTACGTCGACGGTGTCGAGGCCACCCGGGCGCGCACCACCCTGAACCGCGCCGACTTCACCGCCACGTCCACCGGTCTGAGGTTCACCAACAGCGCGCTGAGCTACCTGAACAGCCTGGCGAACCAGAACCGCGTCGAGCTGGAGAGCATCGGCTCGTTCACCGACCGGTACGCCCCGGTGCAGAGCATCGGCGGCAACTTCCTGACCATGCGGCAGCCGGCCTGGAACAACAACACCTTCGGGTACGACACCTTCACCAGCCCGTTCCGGGCCGGCCCGCTGTACCTGGAGAACGCCTACGAGCTGCTCGACTCGCCGGGCGAGTGGTACCTCAACACCTCCACCGGCGTGCTGTCCTACCTCCCCAGGGCCGGCCAGAGCATGAGCAGCGCGGACGTCGAGCTGCCGCTGCTCCAGTCGCTGGTGGACATCGGCGGCGACTACGCCGCGCCCGCCCACGACATCTCCTTCTCCGGCATCACCTTCACCGGGACCAGCTGGCTGGGACCCAGCAGCGACCAGGGCTACGCCGACGAGCAGACCGGCGCCTACCTCGCCGGCTCCTGGCAGTGGCCCGCCAACGCGCTGACCTCCTGCCAGTCCGGCTGCACGCAGTTCGAGGCGGCCCGGCCGCACTGGAGCCAGATGCCCGCCGCGGTCCAGATCTCCGCGGCGAGCGGCATCACGCTCGACAGCGACCAGTTCGTCGGCCTGGGCCAGACCGCCGTGGGCATCGGCAACGACGCCAACGCCCATGCCAGCGGTGTCGGACTCGGCGCCAGCTCCGTCACCGTCACCAGGTCGGTCTTCACCGGCGACGCGGCCGGCGCCATCGTGGCCGGCGGCGTGCAGGCCGACGCCCACCACCCCAGTGCCCCGCGGATGGTCAACCAGAACCTCACGATCAACGACAACCTGGTCCACGACATCGGCCTCGACTACCGCGGCATCACGTCGTTCCTGCCGACCTACGTCACCAACGCCACCATCGCCCACAACGAGGTCTACAACATGCCGTACTCCGGCATCTCGGACGGGTACGGCTGGGGCGCCAACGACGCGGGCGGCAGCAACGACTACGCCAACCGCGGCCTGTACAACTACCAGCCGCGCTACACCACGGCCACCACCGCGTCCCACAACCAGATCGTCGGCAACTACGTGCACGACATCATGCAGCAGATGAACGACGGCGGGTGCGTCTACACGCTGTCGGCGAACCCGGGCGCCGTCATCAGCGGCAACTACTGCCTGCGCACCAACGGGTACTTCGGCCTGTACTTCGACGAGGGCTCGCGGTACTTCACCGCGTCCGGCAACGTCTTCTCCGCCATCGGCGGCACCTGGGCCACCGAGAACGCCAACGGCAACAACAACACCGGCACGCTGACGCTGACCAACAACTGGTACTCCAACGGCGGCACCAACATCGTCAACGGCGACCGGGGCAACAGCGTCTCCGGCAACACCGCCGTCGCGAACGGCAACTGGCCGCCGGCCGCCCAGGCCGTGATCTCGGCCGCCGGAATCCGCTCTGGCGGGAGCTCCGGGGCCACCGGCGTGCTGCGCGGCGCCGGCTCCAACCGGTGCCTGGACGTGCCGAACGCCAGCCAGACCGACGGGACGCTGTTGCAGATCTGGGACTGCGGCGGCGCCGCGAGCCAGCAGTGGACGCTGACCTCGACCGGCCAACTGACCGTGTACGGCTCGCCGTCTCAGACAACAAAGTGTCTCGACGTGCCGGGTCACGCGACGGCGGCGGGTACCCGGGTGCAGATCTGGACCTGCAACGGCGGCACGAACCAGCAGTGGCGGCTCAACTCCGACGGCACGGTCACCGGCGTGGAGTCCGGGCTGTGCCTGGACGTGACGGGCGCAGCGACCGCCAACGGCACCGCCGTGGAGATCTGGACCTGCAACGGCGGCAGCAACCAGAGGTGGACCCGTTCCTGACCGACCGACCGACCGACCGGACCCGCCCTGCCTACCGGCGGGCGGGTCCGGGCAGGCCGGCGAGCAGGTCCGTGACGGTGTGGGCGGTGATGTCCGGCCACCGGCCGGGGGCCAGCCGCGCCACGACGTCGAGGACGTGGGCCAGCGCCGGGGCGGCGAGCCCGTCGTAGACGGTGGCGAAGACCTCCCTGGCGCGCTCCCTCGGCCAGTTCTCCGGCATCAGCCGTACCGGCACCCGGGGGTCGAGGACGACGAAGCGGCGGTAGCTGTCCATCACCTCGGTGCGCGCCCGTACCGCCTCGGCGCCGTCGACCCGCCCGGACCGGATCCGCGGCAGGAACGCGTCCCAGCGGCCGACGAAGGCGTGGTAGTGCTCGGCGATGGCGGGCAGGTCCCAGGCGTCGAGCGGGTCGCGGCAGGGCACGCCGTCGAGGTCGAGCGCGCGCGCCTGGAAGGCGGTCAGCACGCCGGCGCCGAGGTCGGCGAGCTGCCCGGCCTCGCGGTCGGTGAGCCGGCGCGGGGAGATCCAGAGCGCGTCGTAGAGAGGCGCGTAGCCGAGCCAGCGCAGCCGCCCGCGCAGGGCACGGCGGCGCGCCTCGCCGTCCTGGGGGACGGAGAACGCGACGAGCGTCCAGTGGCCGTCCCAGGACTCGGCGTCGCTGGTGAACGCGGCGATCCGGATGCCGCCGCTGGCGAGGGCGGCCGCAGCCGACCCGGTCAGCCGGTAGGAGGTGTGCCGGCCGCGCCGGCTGCTCTCCAGCACGTCGCGGCGGGCCAGCCGGCTGATCGCGGTCCTGGCGGCGCCTGCCGTCACGCCGGACTCGGCCAGCAGCGCCACGATGGCCGCCGACGGCAGCCAGGCCCGGGTGTGCACGCTGTAGTCGGCCAGCAGCGTCACGGCCAGGTCCTGCGGGGAGTTGCCGGCCTGCCGGCGGGGCAGCCGGATGGGCCCGACGGCGACATCCGGGAGGAGCTCCGCCAGCTCGAAGGGCCTCGGCATCGGCACGCACCGACTCTAGCCGTTCTGAGACCTTTGACACTTTTGTACCCTCTCGGGATACTTCGTGACATACGACTGGCCGTGCCGGACCGCGCGACCGGAGCATTCGTCGGCTCGGATCTCTTTCCTTGGAGCCCGTCGGGGGGATTGAGGAGCAGATCCATGAGAAGCACGCGCACGTTGCTCGCCGGCCTCGCCGCCGCCGGAGTGGTCGCCGGCGTGGCGTTCGTGGTCCCCGCGATGACCCGACCCGCCACGGCAGCTGTGGCACGGGACCGCCGACACCGTGGTCGCCTACGGCTGCCTCCAGCAGGAGATCGACCAGTGGACCAACGTCCACGGCCTGCCCGACACCCCCACCGTCACCGACACCCCGCAGTCCGGCTGGACCCGGCGGCGCTACGCCGACTCCGCCGGC
>JBJMIH010000317.1:0-15944 GCA_045806985.1 Mycobacteriales bacterium
CGTGGACACCTCGGGGCCGGCGCCGTCCTCGTACCGCAGGCCAGGCAGGTCCCGGTGCGCGTACGTCCACAACGGACCGAACGTCGGCGCCCAGTCGCGGGCCGGGTCCTCCGCGTACAGCCGCACCTCGATCGCGTGCCCCCGCGCCGCCACGTCGGCCTGCCCGAACGGCAGCGGCTCGCCGGCCGCCACCCGCAGTTGCAGCGCGACCAGGTCCAGGCCGGTGACCTCCTCGGTGACCGGGTGCTCGACCTGGAGTCGGGTGTTCATCTCCAGGAACCAGAAGGAGCCGTCGGTGTCGAGCAGGAACTCGATGGTGCCGGCGCCGGTGTAGCCCAGCGACTTGGCCAGCGCCACCGCCGTGTCGCCCATCCGGGACCGCAGCGCGGTGTCCACGGCCGGCGACGGGCACTCCTCGACGATCTTCTGGTGCCGGCGCTGGATCGAGCACTCGCGTTCCAGCAGGTGCACGATGTTGCCGTGGCTGTCGCCGAAGACCTGCACCTCGACGTGCCGGGCTTCGGGCAGGTACCGCTCCCAGAACACCCGGTCGTCGCCGAACGCCGAGGCCGCCTCCCGCCGCGCGGCCGCCACCGCCGCCAGCATCTCGGCCGGCGAGTTCACCAGCCGCATCCCCTTGCCGCCGCCGCCCGCCACGGCCTTGACCAGCACCGGGTAGTCGCCCTCGGCCGGGCCGCCGTCCGCCAGCACCGGCACGCCGGCCTCGCGGGCGACCGCCTTCGCCTCGTCCTTCAGCCCCATCCGCCGGATCACCTCGGGCGCCGGCCCGACCCAGACCAGTCCGGCGTCCAGGCAGGCCGCGGCGAAGTCCGCGTTCTCGGCGAGGAAGCCGTAGCCGGGGTGCACCGCGTCCGCGCCGGCCGCGGCGGCGGCCGCCAGCAGCGCCGCCCGGTCCAGGTACCCGCCCGGCTCGGCGAGCGGCACGGCCAGGTCGGCGTCGGCCACGTGCGGGGCGGCCGCGTCCGGCGGCGTGTACACCGCGACCGTGCGCAGCCCGAGCCCGCGGGCGGCCCGGATCACCCGGCGGGCGATCTCGCCCCGGTTCGCGACGAGCAGCGTGTGCACCGGCCTCACATCCTGAACGGGGCGTACTGGCGGGTGCCCTCGACCGGCGCGGAGTGCGCCGCCGACAGCGCGAGGGTGAGCACCGTGCGGGTCTGCCGCGGGTCGATGACGCCGTCGTCCCAGCCGCGGCCGGTGGCGTACACCGCGCCGGACTGGGCGTCCAGCATGGATTCGATGCCGGCCCGCATCCGTGCGTCCGCCTCCTCGTCGAACGGCTGCCCCGCCTGCTCCGCCTTCTGCCGTCGCACGATCGACATCACTCCGCCCAGCTCCCGCCCGCCCATCACGGCGATCCGGTGACTGGGCCAGCTGAACACGAACCGGGGGTCGTACGCCCGGCCGGACATGCCGTAGTTGCCGGCCCCGTACGACGCGCCGACCATCAGCGTCAGGTGCGGCACGGTCGAGTTCGACACCGCGTTGATGAGCTTGGCGCCGTCCTTGATGATGCCGCCGCGCTCGTACCGGCTGCCCACCATGAACCCGGTGATGTTCTGCACGAACAGCAGCGGGGTGTCGCGCGCGTTGGCGAGCTGGATGAAGTGCGCGCCCTTGTTGGCCTCGGCGGAGAACAGGATGCCGTTGTTGGCGAGTACGCCGACCGGGTACCCGCCGATCGACCCCCACCCGCACACCAGCGTGCTCCCGTACAGCGGCTTGAACTCGGAGAACCGCGACCCGTCCAGCAGCCTGGCCAGGACCTCCCTGCTGTCCAGCGGCTCCCGCAGGTCGGCGGGCACCAGGCCGAGCAGCTCCTCCGGGTCGTGCAGGGGCGGCTCGGCGGGCTCGGTGGGGCCGGGGCCGAGCTTGCGCCAGCGCAGGTCGGCGACGATCCGGCGGCCGATCCGCAGCGCGTCGTGCTCGTCGGCGGCGAGGTGGTCGGCCAGCCCGGACTCGCGCGCGTGCAGGTCCGCCCCGCCCAGGGTCTCCTCGTCGACGTCCTCGTTGATCGCCATCTTGACCAGCGGCGGGCCGCCGAGGAACACCTTGGCGCGGTTCTTCACGAACACGGTGTGCTCGCTCATGCCCGGCACGTACGCGCCGCCGGCGGTGGCGTTGCCGAACACCAGCGCGATGGTCGGGATGCCGGCCGCCGACAGCCGGGTGAGGTCGCGGAAGCCGCGCCCGCCCGGCACGAAGATGTCGGCCTGCCGGGGCAGGTCGGCGCCGGCCGACTCGACCAGGCCGATCAGCGGCAGCCGGTTGCGGGCGGCGATCTCGTTGGCCCGCAGCTGCTTGGCCACCCCGGCCACGCCGATCGCGCCGCCCTTGACGGTCGGCTCGTTGGCGACGACCAGGCACTCCACGCCGCTGACCGGGCCGATGCCGGCGACCATGCCGGCGCCGGGTGTCTCCTGCTCGTCGTGGGCTCCGGCCAGCGCCATCAGCTCCAGGAACGGCGCGTCCGGGTCGAGCAGCAGGTCGACGCGCTCGCGGGCGAGCAGCTTGCCCCGGGCCCGCTGCCGGGCCACCTTGGCCTCGCCGCCGGCCGCGGCGGCCCGCGCGTGCAGCGCCGCGATCGCCTCCAGCTGGGCGAGCATGGCCTCGCGGTGCCGCTGGTACGCCGGATCGCCGGGATCGACGGCGGTGCCCAGCACGGTCACGCCGTGCTCCTCGCGAACTGGCCGGGACGGCGGCCGGGGCCGGACGGGCCGGCGAACGCCTGGCCGATGCGCAGCCACTCCTCGGCGTGCGGGCCGGCGGCCGTGAGGCCGGTATCGGCGACGTGGCGGCGGCGGGTGAGCACCAGGCAGAAGTCCTCGGCGGTGCCGGTGACCAGGTCGGCTCCCTCGCCGGCGTGCCAGGGCGCGCCGGACGGCAGGGTCAGCTCGACCCGGACCGGCGTGTCCGGCGGCCGCAGGCCGCGCATCGCGTACGCGTACGGCCGGGCGCGGACGGCCAGGTGACACACGTGCCGCAGCCGGTCGGTCGGCTCCCGGCGCAGGCCGAGGCCGTCGACCACGTCCTGGCCGTGCGCCCAGGTCTCCATCAGCCGCGCCGTGAACATGCTGGTTGCCGACATGGCCGGGCCGTACCAGGGGACGCGCGTGCCGGCCGGCAGCCCGGTGTACACCCGGTCGAACTCGGCCCAGCCGGCCCGCCACCAGTCCAGCACCTCGGGCGCGTCCGGGCCCTCGATCAGCCGCTCCGCCTCGTACGCGGGGAAGTCGGCGGCGGCGCGGGCCACCTCGGCGTTCCAGGCGTCCCGGTCGGTGGCGGCGACGATCGCCAGCCGGTCCACGGTGCCGAGGTGGGCGACCTGGTCGCGGACCGTCCAGGGGGCCGACGGGGTGACGGTGGCCCAGCCGGCCGGGTCCAGCGGTTCCAGCAGGGCGGCCAGCGCGGCGCGCTCGGCGGCCAGGTCGGCGGAGAGCGCCTCGACCAGCTCGGATGCCTGCACCACGACCTCCATCAGGGCCTGCTGACCGTACGTACGGTCAACCGTAGGGGTCCTGCGTCTCCTGCGGAAGGGGACGTCCCTCGAGCAGGGCGACGCCGGTCGGCGCGAGCGTGTGCAGCACCCGGCCGCCGTCCCGGACGGTGGTGATCAGCCCGGCCTTGCGCAGCACCGTCGCGTGTTGGCTGACCGACGCCGCCGACACGCCGACCAGGCTGGCCAGCTCGCCGGTGGTACGGCCGGGCAGGCACGCGGTCGCCTCCAGCAGCGCGGCCCTGGTCCGGCCGAGCAGCTCGGCCAGCCGCGGCCCCGGCGGCGCGGCGGCGCCGGTCGCGGCCAGGTCGGTGCGGATCGGGTACGCGAGCACCTGGTCCCTGCCGAACCCGACCACCGGCCCGGCCAGCCCGAACACCGACGGCGCCAGCACCAGGCCGCGCCCGCCCAGGTGCACGTCCAGCTCCATCCCGGAGCGGGTGCTGACCTCCAGCAACGGGGTCTTCCAGCGGATGTCGGTGGGGTGCAGGCTCGCCAGCAGCCCCTCCACCCCGCCGGTGAGCATCACGTCGGCCCGGTAGGCCAGGTCGGCGGCCACCTGGCAGAGCACCCGGCCGTCCACGTGGCCGGCGAGCTCGCCGCTCGCACTCTCGGCGGGGCCGCTGTCGAAGGGGATCAGGAAGGCCATGGCCGTCGCGGCCGGGGCGACCCGCGTTCTCGCGAGGTCGTCTGCGGTGAAGTGGATGCGGAGCATTGATCAGATTGTCCCTCCATTTTCGGGCAGAGGTGAAAGGGGTCGCGACCCCCCGGTAGCTGGAGAGAAGCTGACCGCGCCTGCCGGGACCCCCGCGACGGGGGCGGGTGGACCGGATTCCCCGGGTAGGGCACCCGCCGAACGGGCGGGGCGGCAAGGTACCCCCCAGGTGCCGCCCCGTCCGCTCGGGCGGTCGCCCCGCCCGGGGCCTACGGCCCGTGCGTCCGGGGTGGAACGGCAGGCGGCCATGCGTCCTGGTCAGCCCGGCTGATCAGGAAGAGAGGCAGGCGCGGGCGAGCAGCGGCAGCGGCCCGCCCGGGTCCGCCAGCCTGGCCAGGCCGGAGCGGTCCACCAGCAGCCCGCCCAGCACCAGGTCCACGAAGGCCGCGCCGACCTCCTCGGCCGAGCGCGGCCCGGCCGGGTCGAACCAGGTCCACGCCCACTGCGCCGCGCCGAAGATCACCAGCTGGCGCAGTGCCCCGTCGCCCGGCCGGAACGCGCCGGCCGCCACGCCCCGGTCCAGCACCTCGGCCACCAGCGCCCGGTGCCGGTCGGTCAGCGCGCGTACCCCGGCCATCGCCGGGTCGCCGGCGAACCGGACCACCTCCCGCTGGAACGCCACGGTCGCCGCCCGGTCCTCGACCTGGTACAGCACGAACGCGTAGATCAGCGCGGCGAGCTGGTCGGCCGGCCCGTCCGCGCCGGCGATGATCCGCTCGGCCTCGGCGATCCGGCGGCCCATGTAGGACTCGTGCGACTCCCGCAGCATCCGGTCCTTGGTGCCGAAATGGTGCACGATCGTGCCCTTGGACAGGCCCAGCTCGGCCGCCAGGTCGGCCAGGTTGGTGCCGTCGTAGCCCCGTTCGGACACGTGCCGGGTGAACGCCGCCAGGATCTCGTCGCGGCGACCCCTCTGACGTGGCGGCGTCACGGGTCCATCCTGCCCGTACGTACGGTCAGTCCGCGAGGGCGGCGAGCCGCGCCATGCCGCGGTTGACGTCGGCGAAGCGGGTGGTGAGCGGGGCCAGTCCGAGCCGGATGCCGTCCGGGGCGCGGAAGTCCGGCACCACGCCGGCCGCGGTCAGGTCGCGGACCATCCGGGCCGCGTCCGGGTGGCCGACGGTCACGTGCCCGCCGCGCACCGCCGCCTCCCGGGGCGAGCCGAGGGTGAAGCCGCGCGGCGCGAGCAGCGCGTCGAACACCCGCACGGCGAACCCGGTGAGCGCGGTGGACTTGGCGCGCAGCGCCGCCATCCCGGCCTCCACCAGCATCGCCACCCCGGGCTCGACCGCGGCCAGCGCCAGCACCGGCGGGGTGCCGGTGAGGTACGAGCGCAGATCCGGCCACGGCCGGTACCCCTGCGCCATCTGGAACATGTCCTCCCGGCCCCACCAGCCCCAGATCGGCTGGCGCAGCTGCGGGCGCAGCTCCTCGCGCACGTACAGGAAGGCGGGCGCGCCCGGGCCGCCGTTGAGGTACTTGTACGTGCAGCCGACGGCCAGGTCGGCGCCGGCGGCGGTGAGGTCGACCGGCACCGCCCCGGCCGAGTGGCACAGGTCCCACAGGGTGAGCGCGCCGGCCTCGTGGGCGACCTCGGTGATCGCGGCCATGTCGGCGATCGCGGCCGACTGGTACGCCACGTGCGACAGCATGACCAGGGCGACGTCCTCGTCGATCAGGTCGGCGACGTGCTCCGGCCCCGGGCCCTCCACGCCGGTGTCGGAGATCCAGCGGATCACCAGGCCGCGGTCGGCGGCGACGCCCTCCAGGACGTACCGGTCGGTGGGGAAGTTGTCGCGGTCGGCGATCACGATCCGCCGGCCGGGCCGGACGGCGATCGCGGCCTGGACCAGCTTGTACAGGTTGGTGGTGGTGTTGTCGCAGGCCAGCACCTCGCCGGGGCGCGCGCCGAGCAGGCCGGTGCCGATCAGGTCGCCGACCCGGGTCGGCAGGTCGATCCAGTGCCGGTCCCACGAGCGGATCAGCCCATCCGCCCACTCGCCGGTGAGCACCGCGTTCACCCGCTGCACGGTCGCCAGCGGCGTCCGCCCCAGCGAGTTGCCGTCCAGGTAGATCAGGTCGTCGTCGGGTACGACGAACTGCCCCCGGTATCCGGCGAGCGGATCGGCCGCATCCAGGGCCACCGCCTCCCGGGTCAGGTCGTCGCTGGTCAGCGCAGGTTCCACCATGAGCCCCTCCAATCCCGCGAGACCTTACCCAACCCAGTCACCAGGTCACGAACCCTAGCGGCCGGTGGCCCCGTCGAGCTGCTCGCGGAGAATGTCGGCGTGGCCGGCGTGGCGGGCGGTCTCCTCGATCATGTGGACCAGCACCCAGCGCAGCGACCGCGGTTCCCTGCCGGCGCGGGAGCGGGCGCAGCGGCCGTTCAGGTCGGCCGCTGCCGCGATGATCCCGTCGGCGTGGCGGATGGCCTCGCGGTACGCGGCCACGAGGTCGGCGGTGGAGTCGTCGGGGCCGACCTCGGCGCCGAAGTCGACCCTGCCGGTGTCCTCGCCGGCGTACATCTCCGCGAACCAGTACCACTCCGACACGGTCGAGTGCTTGACCAGCCAGAGCAGGCTGGTGCCGGAGTCCACGCCGGGCCGGCGGGCGTGCGCGTCCGGGATGCCGGTGGCCTTCGCGATGATCGCCTCGCGCAGGTAGCCGAGGAACGCGGTCAGCGTCGCCTTCTCGCCGCCGTCCTCGAGCGGTGGTCGGGTGTCGGTCACGGGGGCACGCTACGGGGTCGGGAGGGTCCAGGTCGGGCCGGTGGGGGTGTCGTGGACCTCGATGCCGAGCGTGGCGAGCTGGTCGCGGATGACGTCGGAGAGGGCGTAGTCCCTGCGCTCGCGGACGGTGGTGCGGACCGCGAGGAGGGCGTCGACGTAGGGAGCGACGCGGTCGCGGGGGTCGGCGATGCCGGACTCGGCCAGCCCGCCGAGGCGGACGATCATCTCGCGGAGCAGGCCGCGGGCGTGCTCGCGGTCGTCGGAGACGTCGGTGTCGGCCACCCAGTCCTGGAGGGCCTGCTCGAGGTCGAGCGTGGCGGCGACCGCGCCGTCCACGTCGGCGGCTACCAGCGCGGCGGCGAAGCGGGCGTGGCACTCGTCGGCGGTCCGGCGGAGCGAGGGCTGGTCGGCATCGGGGGAGGGGCCGGTGGCGGCCGGCGCCGGGACGATGCCGCCGGGGAGCGGCGCGGCGACCGGCACGCCGGAGCCGGCGGCCCGCACCAGCGCGTCGAAGCCGACCACCTCGCCGGCCCCGAACGTCGTGGACCGGCCGCGCTGGCGCACGGTGACCTGGCCGTTGCCGAGGACCGAGGCGGTGCCGCTGTCGAGGTCGAGGACGCACGCGGTGTGCTCGTCCACGCCCAGCACGAACACCTCCGGCGGCAGCTCCCGCTCCAGCCGGGACAGCCGTTCCTCGCCCAGGTAGCAGTACCGGGTGTCGTGGTGGCCGCCCTCGCGGTTGTCGAAGTGCGGGATGAGCACCGCCGGCAGGCCGGTCACCGCCGCGAACACGTCCAGGCCCGGCTCCCAGCGCGGGTCCTCGCCGGCCTTGTACACCTCGTACACCGGCAGCGTGTACGCGCTCAGCGTCAGCGCCGCCGCGCTGGCGAACACCACCACGCCACCGGCCGCCAGCTTGGCCCGCAGCACTTCGCCCAGCCCGCCCGGCCGCCACTGCCGGATCGCGTACGTCGGGCTGCCCGGCCCGGCGAACACCCAGTCCGCGCCGCGGACCGCCGCCAGCGCCCGCTCCCGGTCCAGGCCGGGCCCGGTGTCGCGGCGCCACGAGCACACGTCGATCGCGCGGCCCACGCTCTGCGCGAAGTACTCCTGCGCGCGCCGGGAGATGTCCGGCGCGTTGGTCTGGAACCCGTACGGGGTGTCCAGCATCACCGCCGGCCCCGGTCCGGCCAGGTCGAACAGCTGCCGGTGCGCCTTGAGCATGGTCGGCGCCGTCTCCCCGGACCCCATCAGCGCCAGGATCCGCCGTCTGCCGCCCTGCGCCTGTCCGAGCCCTGTGGTCATGCCAGCCCCAGCAGGTCGCTCGCCACCCGATCCGGGTACTGGGCGTGCAGGTCGTGGTCGGCGCCCTCGTACCAGACCACGGTCGCGTCCGGGATCGCCCCGGCGGCCTCCTCGACCAGCTTCCGGGACCGGTCGGAGTGCCGGTCGCCGTCCCGGACCGCCGGCATCAGCAGCGTCGGCACCGTGACCAGCGGGTACCGGTCGCGCGGCCGGGACCGCCACATCGACCGGACGATCGACTCGTGGTGGTCGCGGCTCAGCCGGGCCCGCGCGGTGCCGTCCGGCGTCTCCACCAGGTTGCCGAGCGTGCCGAGGATGCCGGACTCCGGCCAGTCCGGGTGGGCCGCCCGCAGCCGGGCATGGAAGTCCGACATCCGCATCCCGTTGAAGCGCGGCGGCGCCAGCACCTTCCAGGCGCTGTCGGGATCGGGGAACTGGTCGGCCAGGTGCAGCCAGCCGCCGTCGAGCATGGCCAGCCCGTGCAGCGGGTGGCGGGTCGCGTACTCCAGCACCACGTTGCCGCCCCAGGACTGGCCGGCCACCACCGGCTCGCCCAGCCCGAGCGCGGCGACCAGCGCGCCCAGGTCGTCGGCGGCGGTCTCGGTGTCGTACCCGCCCGGCGGCGCGTCCGACTCGCCGTGCCCGCGCAGGTCCACGGCCACCACCTGGTGGCCGGCCGCGGACAGCCGCTCGGCGGTCCCCGCCCACACCCGCGCGTTCGACGACAGCCCGTGCACCAGCAGGTACGGCCGCTCCGGCCCTGGCCAGCGCAGCACGTGCAGGCGGACTCCGTCCGCGACCGGGACGCGTTCCTCGATCATGTGTTCGACACTAAGGCAGCACGGCCGCCTGTCGCTACGCTTCCCGCACATGCGGGTGGGGATCGTGGGACTGGGTGGCATCGCCGAGCGGGTGTACCTGCCGTACCTGACCGCCCGGCCGGGTGTGGACGTGATCGGAATCACCAGCCGGACCGCCGCGAGGGTGGCCGAGGTGGCGGCCCGGTACCGGGTGCCGCCCCGCGAGGACCTGGACGCGCTGCTGGCCGCCGGCCCGGACGTGGTGTTCGTGGCCGCCGCCACCGCCGCCCACCCGCCGCTGGTCGCGGCCTGCCTCGACCGGGGCATGCCGGTGTACGTGGAGAAGCCCCTGGCGACCGACGTGGCGGTGGCCGAGGACCTGGCCCGGCGGGCCGCCCGCCGCCGGACGCTGCTCGCGGTCGGCTTCAACCGGCGCTTCGCCCCGCTGGTGCTCGCGGCGCGTGACTGGGTGGGCACGGTGGAATACGCGTACGCGGCCAAGCACCGGCCCGCCGTGGACCCGGCGCCGGCCGCGCACACCGTCCACGACGACCTCATCCACCTGGTCGACCTGCTGGTGTGGCTGCTCGGGCCGGACGCGGAGCTCGCCGGGTACGTCCAGCGGACCGACCCGGACGGCCGGCTGCGGCTGGCGGCGGGGACGCTCACCGCCGGGGACGCGACCGGCCAGTTCGCGATGCACCGGCCGGCCGGGGCGGACCGGGAGTCGCTGGTGCTGTCCGGTCCGGACGGGGACGGCGGCCGGCAGGCGGAGGTGACCGACCTGGAACGGGCGGTGCTGGCCGGTGGCGGCGAGCGGCGCGAGCGCGGGTTCGGCGGCTGGGAGGGGATCGTCACCAGGCGCGGGTTCGCGGGCGCGATCGAGCACGTGCTCGGCACGCTGGCGGACCCGGAAGGTTGCGTGCTGTCCGCGGAACGCACCCTGCCCACCCACCGGCTCACCGGAAGGCTCCTCGCGTCCGCCGGCTGAACTTGCGACGATGCCGGCATGAGGCGGCCCTACACCGGCTCCCACGACCTGCGCGCGATGCAGTCGCTGGTGCAGCGGATGTGGTCGCCCGGCAGCCACTGGCACGTCGGCGACCTGGCCTGGGGCCGGCGGCAGCACGCCGGCGGGGAGGCGGACCGGCCGACCGCGCTGTGGCGCGACCGCGGCGGCACGGTACGGGCGTGGGGCTGGGCGGAGCCGCCGTGCCCGCCGGGCTCGCCGGCGCATCTGGAGCTGCTGGTCGACCCGGCGATGCCGGAGCTGGCCGGGCAGGTGCTGGACTGGTTCGCGGCGGTCACCGTGGGTCCGGAGCGGACGGTCACGGTGGCCGGCGAGCCGCACCTGACCAGGGCGCTGGCCGAGGCGGGGTACCGGCCCCGCCGCGACCTGCCGTGGTTCCTGTTGCTGCACCGCGACCTGGCCGACCTGCCGCCGGTGCCGTCGCGGCCGCGGATCCGGGCCGTCCGCGACGCCGACGTGCCGGCCAGGGTGGACGTGCACCGGGCCGCCTTCGCGCCGTCCATGGTGACCGTCGACAGCTACCGGCGGGTGCGGGCGACCTGGCCCTACCGGCCCGACCTGGACCTGGCGGTGGAGTCGCCGGGCGGCGGCTTCGCCGCGTTCTGCCTGGCCTGGTTCGACCCCGACCTGCGGGTGGGCGAGCTGGAGCCGGTCGGCACCCGGCCCGGCCAGCGGCGGCGCGGGCTGGCCACCGCCGCCAGCCTGGGCGCCCTGCACGCGCTGCGCGCGGCCGGGGCGCGCGGCGTGGTCGTGCACGCCAGGGGCGATCCCGGGTACCCGGTACCGGCGCTGCTCTACGGCGGGCTCGGCTTCGCCGGTGTCGGCCGCACCGCGACGTACTCCCGTACCGGCTGACGGTCCACCGTGGAGGCACTCGTGTTCGAGAGGTTCACCGACGACGCCCGGCAGTCCGTCATCCAGGCCCAGAAGGAAGCCCGCCTGCTCCGGCACGACTTCGTCGGCGCCGAACACCTGCTGCTCGGGGTGGCGGCCGCCGAGGAGGGCAGGGGCAGGGCGGCGCTGGAGAGCCTCGGCGTGACCGCCGCCGTGCTGCGGGACCGGGTGGCGTCGCTGCTCGGCGAGGGCGACGACGGCGACACGGGCGCGAACATCCCGTTCACGGTCGCGGCCAAGCAGGCGCTGGAGGGCGCGCTGCGGGAGGCGCTGGTGCTCGGCGACCACTTCCTCGACTCCGGGCACCTGCTGCTCAGCCTGCTCGACACCCGCCAGGGCGACGCGGCGGCGGTGCTGGCGGCCGCCGGGGTCGAGCGGGACGCGCTGCGCGAGGCGGTCGCCGGCGGCGGGGTGCCGTCCGCGCCCCGGGTACGCCGGGTCGCCCCGGGTGGGTTCACCCCGACCGGACTCACCCCCGAGCTGGAGGCGCGGCTCGACGAGATCACCGACCTGCTGCGGGAGATCCTCACCCGGCTGGAGCGGCACGGCCTCTGAGTACCATCTGAGGACGTGTCCGGTAGCGCGCCACCTCGACAGATCCGATCGTTCGTCGCGATCGGCGACAGCTTCACCGAAGGACTGGACGATCCCGCCGCCGACGGCGGGTACCTCGGCTGGGCCGACCGGCTCGCCGCCCACCTCGACGCCCACCTCGACGCGGCGATCGCGGCGGCCGGGTCCGCCGACCGGCTCCGGTACGCCAACCTGGCCATCCGCGGCAAGCTGCTGCGCCAGGTGCTGATCGACCAGCTGCCGGTGGCCGCCGGGCTCCGGGCCGACCTGGTGTCGTTCTGCGCGGGCGGCAACGACCTGCTGCGCCCCAGCGGCGACCCGGCCCGGCTGGCGGCGCTGTTCGAGACCGGGGTGCGGCGGCTGCGCGACGCCGGCAGCACGGTGCTGATGATGACCGGGTTCGACCCGGTGGCCATCCCGGTGCTGCGCCGGGTCCGGCCCAAGATCGACGAGTACAACGAGCGGCTGCGCGACATCGCCGGCCGGTACGACTGCCCGCTGGTCGACCTCTGGACGATGGACCGCCTGTACGACCAGCGCGCCTGGAGCGTCGACCGGCTGCACCTGTCCGCCGAGGGCCACCGCCGCATCGCCCTGCACGCCGCCGCCGCCCTCGGCGTCCCCACCGACGCCGACCCCGACGAGCCCTGGCCGCCGGCCGACCCCGCCCCCGACTGGTGGCGCCGCCGCCGGTCCGACGTCCGTTGGGCCCGCGCCTACCTGGCCCCCTGGATCAGCCGCCGGCTCCGCGGCACCTCCTCCGGCGACGGCCGCACGCCCAAGCGCCCCCGCCTGGACCCGCTGTAGCCGGTCCCGCTGTAGCCGGTCCCCGCTTGTAGCCGGTCCGGCCCTACTGGGCGTTGGCGGCCTGCTGGGCGGCCGCGCAGGCCTTGCTCTTCTGGCTGGCGGTGCTCAGTTCGGGGGAGTTGACCGGCACGGCCGCCTGGGAGAGCTGCTGCTGGAACTGGTTCAGCGCGCTGGTGAGGTCGGTCTTGAACTTCGCCTTGTCGGTGACGGCGAGCGCGTCGACCTTGTCGGCCCACTGGTGCGAGACCTTCTTGCGGGCGTCGGCGGTCTTCTGCAGCGCGGTGACGATCTTGCTGCCGTTCTTGACCTTCGGCGTGCCGAGCCTGCTGATCGTGCCGCGCTGCGAACCGGCCGAGTCGCCGATGGTGCGCAGGTCCGTGGAGACCCGGGTACGGGTGGCGGTGGGGTCGGCCGCGTCGTCGCCGGCCGCCGTCTGCAGGTCGTTGTAGGCCTTGGAGATGGCCTTGTTGGCCGGCAGCGACTTGGAGCAGAAGCCGTCGATCCAGGTGCTGGCCTTGATCCTGCTGTCCTTGCCGGGCCAGAGCACGACCACCAGGCCGACCGCGACCAGCACGACGACCACGCCGGCGACCGCGATCCGGATCTTGGCCATCTGGGAGAGGCCGCGCCGTTCCGGTTCCGCCTCGGCGGCCGGTTCGTCGCCGTCCGTGCCTTCTTCGTCACCGTCCGGCTCGCGCGCCTCGCCGGCCGTGTCGCCGGCGGTGTCGCCGGCCACGTCCTCGGTCGGCTCACCCTCGTCCACCGCGGCTTCCGCGTCCTCGTCCTCGACGGGATCGTCGGCGGCGGCCTCGGCTGGCCGGACGATCTCCGCCCAGCGCTCCCCGTCCCACCAGCGCTGCACGCCGGGTTCGATCGGGTCCGGGTACCAGCCAGGGGACTTCGGGTCACTCATGGCGGCGAAGCGTACCCGCTTCGCCATCAGGAGGCGTAGCGGGTGGTCTCCCCGCACCAGTCGAGATTGCCCCGGACCCAGTGTCGCAATCCGATCACGTAACGTTGGCAGGCCGTCCGCTCGGCCCGCGTCAGGCCCAGTTCCGTCCAGAGTGGAGAGATCGACTCCTCCAGGCGGAGGAAGCCCCACAGCCGGAGGGACAGCATCCGTTCCAGCCCGGCCAGGTCCCCGTCCAGGATCAGCACCAGGTTGTTGACCTCGCCGGCCGCCCGCTCGCGGTCGAACGACACCACGTCGTTGGCCCAGAGCACCAGGTCGGCGGCGGCATCCACCAGCGCGCGCAGCGGCGGCGCGGCGTGCGCCCGGTCCGGGACGTCGATGCGGGCGGCCAGCTCGATCAGGTCCGTGCTCGGCCGGGCGAACCCCGCCGCCCGCCGCAGTTCCACGTACGCGGGCAGGTCGAGCCGGGTGCCGGCGGCCCGCAGCACCGCCTCCCGGCGGCAGGCGTCGACGTACTCGGCCACGTGCCGGGTGAACCGCCGCCGCCAGGCCGGTGGGCGTGCGGCCGCGATCCGCCCCCACAGGTGTGACAGCGACACCAGGTACGGGTCGTCGCCGGGGCGCGGCCGGTACCGGGCGGTGAGGATGCCGAGCAGGCCGGCGCCCAGCGCGGCCAGCCCGTCGAGGTCGAGCCGGCCCTCGTCCAGCTCGTCGTCGAGCAGGAACAGCACGCCGACCAGCTCGGTGAGCAGGACGAGATCGGGCATCCTGGTGTCCGGGTAGATCCGGCCGGTGAGGTGACCGGGACGCAACGCGTCGTAGCGCCGTCGCGCGCCGGGCGTGCCGAGCAGGCCCCAGCCCGCGAGCGCGTTCCTGGCATGTCGCTCGGCGAGATCGGCACCCGGGTGCAGGCGGGCGGGGAATGGCACGCTGAACTGCGGACGGCGGGATGGGGACGGGTAACCTGCCGTCAAACTCTCCTCCGGAACCCCTCGCGAGCATTATGTCCGGATGTGACGGAGAGTTCTAGGTAGGCTACGTCGCGTCGCTCGACCGTTGCCAGATGTTGATGCCGCCCTCGATGGCGTACCGGTCGATCTCGGCCAGCTCCGCGTCGGTGAACTCGGGATTGGCCAGGCAGTCGAGGTTGTCGTCCAGCTGCTTCACGCTGGACGCGCCGATCAGCGTCGAGGTCATCCGCGGGTCGCGCAGCGTCCAGGCGAGGGCCAGCTGGGCGAGGGTCTGGCCGCGCCGGCCGGCCAGCTCGTTCAGCGCCCGGATGTGCGCGAGGTTCCGGTCGGTGAGCAGGTCGGGGGAGAGGCTGGTGTTCCGGCTGGCCCGCGAGCCCTCGGGGATGCCGTCCAGGTACCGGTCGGTCAGCATCCCCTGGGCGAGCGGGGAGAAGCCGATGCAGCCGATGCCCTCCTCGCCGAGCACGTCCAGCAGGCCGTCCTCGATCCAGCGGTTGAGCATCGAGTACGACGGCTGGTGGATCAGCGGCGGGGTGCCGAGCTGGCGCAGGATCGCCGCCGCCTCCCGGGTCTTCTCCGGCGAGTACGAGGAGATGCCCACGTACAGGGCCTTGCCGGCGCGGACGGCCGCGTCCAGCGCGCCCATCGTCTCCTCGAGCGGGGTCTGCGGGTCGTAGCGGTGCGAGTAGAAGATGTCGACGTAGTCCAGGCCCATCCGGCGGAGTGACTGATCGAGGCTGGCCAGCAGGTACTTCCGCGATCCCCACTCGCCGTACGGGCCTGGCCACATGTCGTACCCGGCCTTCGTGGAGATCACCAGCTCGTCGCGGTACGGCCGGAAGTCGGCGGCGAAGTGGCGGCCGAAGTTCTCCTCGGCGGAGCCGTACGGCGGGCCGTAGTTGTTGGCCAGGTCGAAGTGGGTCACGCCGCGGTCGAACGCGCGGCGCAGGATCGCCCGCTGGGTCTCCAGTGGCCGGTCGTGGCCGAAGTTGTGCCACAGGCCGAGCGAGACCGCCGGGAGCTGGAGCCCGCTCCGCCCGCTGCGCCGGTACTGCATCCTGTCGTAGCGGTCCTCGGCGGCGACGTACGGCACGGGCACGGCGTGGCTCCTCACGGCTCGCGGATCGGCTCACCCCGATCGTAGGCGGGGGCGGCCGTGGCCAGGCCCGCGGTCCAGCGCTCCTCGATGCGGGCGAGCCGCCACACGGCGAGCGCCACCACCCAGGTGAGCACGAACAGCGCCACCACGAAGTAGCCGACGATGTTCAGGTCCAGACCGGACACCCAGCCCCAGAAGCCGCCGGTCAGGTTCAGCTTGTCGGCGAGCAGCCCGAGCAGCTCCACCCCGCCGATCAGCATCGCGACGGCGACGGACAGGCCGGTGATCGTGATGTTGTAGTAGATCTTGCGCACCGGCTGGGAGAAGGCCCAGCCGTAGGCGAAGTTCATGAACGACCCGTCGATGCTGTCCAGCAGCGACATGCCGGCCGCGAACAGGATCGGCAGCACCAGGATCGCGTACCAGGGCAGGCTGAACGCGGCCGAGCTGCCGGCCAGCACGAGCAGCGACACCTCGGTGGCGGTGTCGAAGCCGAGGCCGAACAGCAGGCCGACCGGGTACATCTGCCACGGCTTGGTCACGGCCCGGGTCACGCCGGACAGCAACCGGTTCAGGAACCCACGGCTGTTC
>JBJMIH010000318.1:0-16479 GCA_045806985.1 Mycobacteriales bacterium
AGATGGAGCCGTCCGGCATCACCGAGCTGCACATCGTCAACGGCCTGCACCCGACCCTGCCGTGGCGGTACTACCCGCGCAGCCTGCGCGAGCTGAAGGCCGCGCTGCCGCAGGTGTCGCTCAAGGCGTTCACCGCCACCGAGATCCACTGGTTCGAGCGCATCTCCGGCCTGCCGGCCGACGAGATCCTGGACGAGCTCATCGACGCCGGCCTGGAGTCGCTGACCGGTGGCGGCGCGGAGATCTTCGACTGGGAGATCCGCAGCAAGATCGTCGACCACGACACCCACTGGGAGGACTGGTCGCGCATCCACCGGCTGGCGCACAGCAAGGGCCTGAAGACGCCCTGCACGATGCTGTACGGGCACATCGAGGAGCCCCGGCACCGGGTCGACCACGTGCTGCGGCTGCGTGAGCTGCAGGACGAGACCGGCGGCTTCCAGGTGTTCATCCCGCTGCGCTTCCAGCACGACCCCGGCGACGCCCGCAACCGGCTGCAGAACCAGCCGATGGCCACGCCGGCCGAGTCGCTGCGCACCTTCGCGGTGTCGCGGCTGCTGTTCGACAACGTGCCGCACGTGAAGTGCTTCTGGGTGATGCACGGGCTGTCGGTGGGCCAGCTGTCGCTGAACTTCGGCGCCGACGACCTGGACGGCTCGGTGGTCGAGTACAAGATCACCCACGACGCCGACCACTACGGCACGCCCAACACGATGACCCGCGAGGACCTGCTCGACCTGATCAGGGACGCCGGGTTCACCCCGGTCGAGCGCAACACCCGGTACGAGGTCGTCAAGGAGTACGACGGCCCCGAGCCGGGCCGCCGCGACGTGCCCCAGCCGGTGTGGTCATGACCCGCCGGCCCAGCCCCTACCTGGCGTACACGGCCGGCCGCATCGGCGTGTTCGTGGCCGTCGCCGCGGTGCTGTACCTGATCGGGTTCCGCACCTGGATGCTGGTGCTGGTCAGCATCCTGCTGTCGATGCCGCTGTCCTACGTCCTGCTGGCCCGGCAGCGGATCGCCATGGCCAAGGCCGTCGAGGAACGGCTGGCACAGCGCCGAAAGCTACGCGCCCAGCTCCGCGGCGACGACTCCTAGCCGGCCCAGGTTCCCGCTGCCGGCGTTGTCGGTCGACTTGCGTGCCAAGAACGCACGCGGCGCCGGCCTCCGCCTTGGCAGCGGAAACCTGCGGTTCCCGCTCGCTGCGTTGTCGGGCCGCTTGCGTGCCAAGAACGCACGCGGCGCCGGCCTCCGCCTTGGCAGCGGAAACCTGCGGTTCCCGCTCGCTGCGTTGTCGGGCCGCTTGCGTGCCAGGAACGCACGCGGCGCGAGCCTCCGCCTTGGCAGCGGAAACCTGGATCCGGCTAGGCGGAGATACGGCGGAGATACGGCGAAAATACGGCGAAAATACGGCCGAAATACGGTCCCAACTGATCGTTTGTCCGGTTCACCGTCCACTCGGTACGCTGCCCGGGTGTCCGACCAGATTCGCGTGACACCAGGCGATCTCGATGTCGCCGCCGGCCGGTTCGCCGCCGCCGGCGGCCAGCTCCTCGCCGCCGGACGGACCTTGACCAGGGCCGAGCTGGGCGGCACCGGCCTGGCTGACCTGGATGCCCAGATCGCCGAGGTGACCGGGGACTGCGGGGAGGCCGCCGGCGGGTACGGCGGCGACTGCCTCGGCCAGGCCGCGGCGCTCAGGGCCGCCGCGCTGGAGTACCGCTGGATGGACCGGCTGCCCTGAACCGGGCGCGGACGCGGGGAGACGGGGAATGCAGTTCATCACGGGGGACGCCGGCGCCGCCCGCCGGCTGGCCGGCCAGTTCGGCCGGCTCGCCGGGACGGTCACCGAGCGGACCGGCGACCTGGCCGGCACGGTGACCGAGCTGGTCGCGCCGGGCGGCTGGAACTCCGACGCCAGCGCGGCCTTCGCCGCCCGCTGGGGCCGCGCCCAGGCCGACGCGGGCACGCTCGCCGAGCTGCTGTCCGGGGCCGCCGCCGCGCTGGCGGCGCTGGCCGCCGGCCTCGCCGACCTCCAGGCCGAGGCGTTGCGGCTGTCGGCGGCGGCCGAGGCCGAGGGCTTCCAGGTCGGCGTGGACGGCACGGTGCGGTACGCCAGGCACGCGCCGGTACCGCGGACCGACACCGTCGACGAGCGGGCCGGCGCGCTGCTGGCCGAGTCGCTGGACCACGGCGTGCGGCAGTCGGCGTGGCAGCGCCAGGCCAACCTCCTGCTGCACGAGGCCGAGGAGCTGCGCGGTCGTACCCTGCGCGCGTTCGTGGCGCTGCGCGGCCGGAGCCGGCAGCTCGCCCCGGCCCGGCGCTGGCAGGGGGCGGGCGGCGGCAGGCCCGACCGGGCCAGCGTGGCCGCCGTGGCCGCGGCCCTCCGTGACGGCCCGGACCAGCGCGCCTACGAGGCGCTGCTGGAGCTGGACGGGCCCAGCCTGGACGCGCTGATCGCCGCGCACCCCGCCGAGGTCGGCACCCTGCTCGCGCTGCCGAAGTGGCTGGGCGGCCTGCCCGCCGCCCAGCGCGACGCGCTGACCGAGCACCTGCTGCGCACCGCCAGCCTGGACAGCATCGACCGGCTCGGGCTGAGCCGGCCCGGATTCGGCGACGTGGACGCCGCCATGACCGGCTGGGCGTACCGGCGGGAGCTGGCCGGCGAGCCGTACCTGCGCGAACCCGGCGACCTGGACACGGTCAGCGAGCACGACATCGCCCAGGGCTCGCTCGGCGACTGCTGGCTGCTGGCCAGCCTCGGCGCGCTCGCCCACCACGACCCGGACACCATCCGCCAGCTCATCCAGCCCAACCCGAACGGGACCTACACCGTCACCCTGCACGAGCCGGGCGGGCCGGTACGGGTCACCGTCACCCCGGAATTCCCCACCGACCGGGACGGGTACCCGGTGTTCGCCGCGCCGGTCGAGGGCGACAGCCTCGGCCACGAGCAGTGGCCGCTGATCGTGGAGAAGGCGTACGCCCAGTACCACGGCTCCTACGGCGACCTGGAGGGCGGGAAGCCGGTGACCGCGCTGGCCGAGCTGACCGGCCTGGACACCCACCGGGAGAGCGTCCGGCACCTGCACACCGCCGCCGACGTGCAGCGCCGCCTCGACGCCGGCCGGGTGCTGGTGGCGAACACCTGGGACGAGCGGTCCGTGCCGTTCCTGGACGCCGGTCACACCATCACCGCCGACCACTCCTACGTCGTCCTCGGCACCCACGGCGACCGGGTGGTGCTGCGCAACCCGTGGGGCGACAGCGGCCGCGCCCCTGCCGTGCTCGAGTTGACCATGGCCGACCTGCACCGGTACTTCAGCTCCGTCGACAGCGTCCCCGCCGGGCCCGCGCCGGCGCGGTGAACCGCCTGGTGAGGTACGCCCTCGGGGTACTGTCGGTATGTGGACTTCGACCCGGAATCGCTGGATCGGATACGGCTGGAGGAGCTGCGCGAGCGGCGCAGCATCAAGTGGCGGAAGTACCCGCCGGACGTCCTGCCGGCGTTCGTCGCCGAGATGGACTTCCCGCTCGCGCCGCCGGTCGCCGAGGCGCTGACCGCGGCGGTCGCCCGGTCCGACACCGGCTACGTGCATCCCGGCGGCCTGCTGGAGGCGTACGCGGGCTGGGCGGGCAAGCAGCTCGGCTGGGAGGTCGACCCGGCCGCCATGACGCCGGTGCCGGACGTGATGACCGGGGTGGCCATCTGCCTGGAGTTCTTCACCGAGCCCGGCGACGGCGTGGTGGTCAACCCGCCCGTGTACCGGCCGTTCTTCGAGGTGGTCGAGGAGGTCGGCCGGACTGTGGTGGCCTCGCCGCTGCGGCAGGAGGGCGGCCGGTACGCGATCGACCTGGCCGACCTGGAGGCGAAGTTCGCCGCCGGCGCCACGGCGTACCTGCTGTGCAACCCGCACAACCCGGTGGGGCGGGTGTGGGACGCGGCCACGCTGGAGCAGGTGGCGGTGCTGGCCGACCGGTACACCGTGCTCGTGCTGGCCGACGAGATCCACGCGCCGCTGGTGCTGCCGGGCGCCACCCACGTGCCGTACCTGGCGGTGGCCGGCGAGGCGGACGCGGTCGTGCTCACGGCGGCCTCGAAGGGCTGGAACCTGGCCGGGCTGAAGTGCGGGCTGATGGTGGCCGGCAGCCGGCGGGTGCGGCGGCGGTTCGACGGCATCTCGGACCGGCTGGAGAACGGCACCGGCCTGTTCGGGGTCATCGCCGCCGAGGCGGCCTTCCGGAACGGCCAGCCCTGGCTGGACGCGGTCGTGGAGTACCTGGACGGCAACCGGCGGCTGCTCGCCGAGCTGCTGGCCGACCGGCTGCCGGCCGTCCGGTACAGCCCGCCCGAGGCCAGCTACCTGGCCTGGCTGGACTGCGCCGACCTGGGCCTGCCCGACCCCACCGCGACCTTCCTGGAGCGCGGCCGGCTGGCCACCTACCCGGGTACCGACTTCGGCGGCCCGGCCACCACCGTCCGCGTCAACATCGGCACCACCCGTGCCATCCTCACCGGGATCGTCGACCGGATGGCCGCCTCGCTATGAGCCGGTCTCGGCGGTGACCCAGGCGAGATAGGCGGGGCTGCCGGCGGTGACCGGGACGGCCACGATCTCCGGCACGTCGTAGGAGTGCAGGCCGGTGAGCTGCTGCTCCAGTTCGGGGTAGCGGGCGGCGGTGGTCTTCATCACCACCAGGTACTCCGCGGACCGCTCGACCGCGCCCTGCCAGCGGTAGGTGCTGGTGATCGGGCCGAGCACCTGGGCGCACGCGGCCGTCCGCGCCGCCACCACCGCCTCGGCGATCCGGCCGGCCTCGTCCAGCGACCCCACCGTGGTCTCCACCCGCAGGTAGCCCTCGTCCATGCCGCGAGCGTAAGGGCCGGCGGAACTGTCGGGGGGTCGGTCTACCGTCCCGGTCATGGACCTCGACGTGACAGCCCCCACCGCCCGGCTGGCCGCGGCCGCCGCCGACCTGACCAGGCTGCTG
This sequence comes from Mycobacteriales bacterium, assembly GCA_045806985.1. GTDB lineage: Bacteria > Actinomycetota > Actinomycetes > Mycobacteriales > JBJMIH01 > JBJMIH01. Next base: position 4,994 of record JBJMIH010000318.1, read on the forward strand.
CCGGGCCGGCTGCTGGACACCGTGCTGGCCGGGGCGGTGCTCACCGCGGACGGTGACGGGCTGCTGCTCGCCGGCACCGACCGCGACCTGGACGTGCGGCTGCGGGTGCCGGCGGTGCCGCACACGGACGGCCGGGTGCTGGTGCCGGCCCGGCTGCTCGCCGACACCCTGCGCACGCTGGACGCGCCCGAGGTGCGGCTGGTCGTGGAGGGGTCGCGGCTGGCGGTGCGGACGCCGGCGGCGCGGTTCGCGCTGCCGCTGCTGGACGGCGCCACCCATCCGGGCGTACCCGAGCCGCCGCCGGTGGCCGGCAGCACCCCGGCCGGCCCGCTCGCCGCCACGTTGGGCGCGGTGGCCGGGGCCGCGTCCCGGGACGACGCGCTGCCGATCTTCACCGGCGTCCGGCTGCACGCGTCCGGCGACCGGCTGTCGCTGCTGGCCACCGACCGGTACCGGCTGGCCGCCGCCACGCTGCCGTGGGACCCGGCCGAGGGGGTCGACCGTGGTGACTCGACGTCGCTCGACGCGCTGGCGCCGGCGGCCGTGCTCGCCGAGGTGGCTCGGCAGGCCTCCGGCGCGGCCACGGCCGCGCTGCACGCGGACGCCGACCGGCTCGCGGTCTGCTGGGACGGCGCCTCGGTGGCGACCGGCCAGCTCGCCGCGCCGTTCCCGGACGACCGGTTGCGCGCGCTGCTCACGGTGACCGCGGCGTGCGCGGTCGAGGTGGAGTCCGACGCGCTGGCCGCCGCGATCCGCCGCGCGGCGCTGTACGGCGGGCCGCGCGGCACGGTGACGCTGCGGTCCGGCGACGCCGAGGTCACGGTGTCCGGCCAGGCCGGGCTGGGTGGCGAGTCGGAGGAGGCGGTGAAGGCCGCCGTCAGCGGCGACCGGCTGGTCCGGTCGTACCAGGCCCCGCTGCTGGCCGACGCGCTGCGCGCGTTCGCCGGCCGCCGGGTGCGGATCACGTTCCAGGACGGCGAGCGCGCAACCGCGCTCACCGCCGCCGACCCGGAGCCGGCAGCGGGCGACCTGCACTACCTGGTGGTGCCGCTCCGGATCGCCAACCCGGGGTAGTCGATGACGTACCCCTCGGCGTCGATGCTGATGTCGGCGGTGAAGTCGCCACTGGCATAGCGCACCATGCCGTCGCCGAGCACCGTGTACGTCTGCTCGGACCGGTACACGGCCAGCTCCGGCAGGGCCACCCAGGCGGCGACGATCGTGCGCTCGGTGCCGGCCGGCGCGCCGAGCAGGCCCAGCCGGCGGACCGGCAGCGTGTTCGTGAGCGGCGAGTACGCCAGGTCCACGTCGACGGCGTCAACCAGGATCGACGGGTCGTCCAGCCCCGGCAGCGGCGGCGCGATCCTGCCCCGGGTGGCGGTGTGCACGTCCCAGCCGTCCGCTGTCCTGGTCAGCCGGACGTTGCGCCACCAGCCGCCGCCCTCGACGGTGACCTTCAGCTCCGCGGTACGCCAGTCGGCGTCGGTCCGCAGCCCGTAGGTGGCCATGTACGGGACCGCCTCGGCGCTGATGGCCCGCCCGCGCGCCGCCAGGCCCTTGCCGTCGTCGTAGACGGCGCTCTCCATGCCGGGGGCGTCGTGCCGCCGCCAGACCAGGACCTTGCCGTAGACGTCCATGATCGCCAGGCTACCGCCGGGGCCCACGACAACGTGGCGAAATGTCCCGGCGTACGGTCGGGGACGTGGACGACGCCGTGCGCAGGCCCCGGGTGGGTCACATCCAGTTCCTCAACTGCCTGCCCATCTACTGGGGCCTGATGCGGTCGGACACGCTGCTCGGCCTGGAGCTGGCCAAGGACACCCCGGACCGGCTCAACGACGCGCTGGTCCGCGGGGACCTCGACATCGGCCCGATCAGCCTGGTCGAGTACCTCCGCCACGCCGACGACCTGCTGCTGCTGCCCGACATCGCGGTCGGCGCGGACGGCGCCGTGCTGTCGGTGAACCTGGTGGCCCGCGAGCCGCTGGCGGCCCTGGACGGCCAGCCGGTCGCGCTCGGCTCCACCAGCCGCACCTCGGTGCTGCTGGCCCGGATGTGGCTGGCCGAGGTGCACGGCGTGCACCCGACGTACTTCACCTGCCCGCCGGACCTGAACCTGATGATGCAGGAGGCCTCGGCCGGCGTGCTGATCGGCGACGCCGCGTTGCGCGCCACCTACGAGGCGCCCCGGCTCGGCCTGGACGTGCACGACCTGGGCAAGGCCTGGCGGGACTGGAGCGGGCTGCCGATGGTGTTCGCGGTGTGGGCGGTCCGCCGCGACTTCGCCGCCTCCCACCCCGGCCTGGTCAAGGAGGTGCACGAGTCGTTCCTCACCGGCCGGGACGCCGCCCTCGCCAGCATCGACGAGGTGGCGGCCAAGGCCTCCCGCTGGGAGGTCTTCGACGCCGCCACCCTCGCCACCTACTTCCGCTCCCTCGACTGGTCGCTGAGCGAGTTCCAGCTCGCCGGCCTGCGCGAGTTCGCCCGCCGCGCCGCCGCCGCCGGCGAGACGCCGCCGCTGCGCGACGTCGCCTTCTTCGAGGGCTGACAGGTCAGAACATCGCCCCGCTGACGCGGAGCGTCTGCCCGCTGACCCAGCCGGCGCCGCTGTGGCCGCGCGGGCTGATCTGGTGTACGGCGCACGAGAACGCCCGCATCCGGGCCCTCGCCGCGCTGGCTCCCTAACCCACCAGCTGGTCGAACTGGCGGGTGAAGGCCCGTACCGCGGGCTGGTGCTCGTGCGGGGCCAGCTCGCGGCGCAGCGTACGCAGGTTCTCCAGCGTCCGCGACGACGTGACCTGCCCGGACATCAGGCCGAGGGCCTGCTGGCCGGCCTCACTCGCCCTGGCCCAGTCCCGGTGGTCGAGGTACGCCAGCGCCAGGTACACCGAGTACGCGGTGCGGTTGCGCAGGTAGTCCGGGGTGACCGCGGCCAGCGCCCGGAGCAGGAGCTTCTCGGAGCGCTCCCGGTCGCGCAGGTCCATCCAGCACAGCGCCTCGTTGGCGTGCAGCTCGGCCTGGTCGAAGAAGGCCAGCCACGGCGGATCGGCGGGGCTGGTGCCGGCCGCGAACGCTTCGGTGGCCCGGTGCAGGGCGTCCTCGCAGGCCGCCCGGTCGCCCGCGGTCGACCAGCCGCGCGCCTCCCGGATCGCCAGCAGCGCGCGCAGCCGCGGGCTGATCCGCTCGCCGCCGGTCCGCCGCGCCACCTGCGCGGTCCGGATCGCCTCCCGCGCCCGGCCGAGCATGATGGCCTGCTGCGACATCAGCGCGAGCACCGCGACCGCGAGGTCGTCGTCGCCGGCCAGCTGGGCCAGCAGCAGCGCCTCCGCGTAGTGGTGGCGGGCCCTGGCCTGCCGGTTGGCGTCGTAGCTGAGCCAGCCGACCGTGCGATGCAGCTCGCCGGCCAGCGAGGACAGCCGGCGGCCGGTCTCCTCGTCGTACCGGCCGTGGTTGAGCAGCCGCAGCACCCTGGTCAGCTCGCCGGTCGCCAGGTCGCACAGGTTGTCGCCGCCGAACCGGTCGTCGAGCTTCCACAGCTGGTGGACGGTGGCCTGCACCTGCTCCAGGTGCGCGGCGGTCACCTTCGGCGCGTCGGCCGACCGCAGGTCGGGCAGCTCCGGGACGTCCGCGGCCACGTCGACCGGCGCGTCGTGGGCGCACGGCGGCTGGTCACCGACGCCGAGCAGGTGCGGCGGGATGCCCAGTCCGGTGGCGAACCTGCGCAGCCCGTCCACCGACGTGATGCGGCACTCGCCGCGTTCCAGCCGGCTCACCTCGGCCTGCGAAAGGCCGACCAGGTGCCCGAACTCGAGCTGGCTCAGCCGGCCGCGCGGTCCGGCGACCTGTTCGCGGTACCGCCGCGCGACCACGCCGAGCTCGCCGGCGGCCAGCGCGCGCCGGATCGTCGGGTTCTCCCAGAACCCGACCGGTACCGGTGCGGCCGGCTGCCGCCAGCTCACCGGTTGGATCGTTCGCCCCATGATGCTGCCCTCCACCACAACTGTGACGTGCGGTGCGGTTCATGGACAAGTATGTACCTGCGCATGGCGGGCCTGCCCCCGGCCATCCGCGCCCGTGTTGTGGGCCGGCCCGTCGGTGGCAGAAGCTCCGTTCGCCCAGCGACCTCTCGACCTTCCGGTGCGTGCCGCCGCCCTGCCCTCGGGCGGTGGGTACTCGCCAAGGCGCGGCCCTCGCGGCCTCGCCGCACGCCGGCAGCGACGGGACGGGTAACCCCCCGCCGTCCCGTCGCTGCCCTCATCTCCGGGCGGGTTAGCCTGAGCGCATGACGGAGTTGCGGGCACTGCTGGAGACCGCTGGCGCGAGCGCCTGCGACCGCACCACCCGGGACACGCTGGTCCGGGCCGCCGACGGGGCGCGCATCACCCCGGACGAGGCCCTTGACCTGTATCGCAACGCTCCGCTGCACGCGCTCGGCGAGGCCGCCGACATCGCCCGCCGGCGCCGGTACGGCGACAACGCCCGGCTCGCCACGTACATCATCGAGCGGAACATCAACTACACGAACGCCTGCGTCACCGCGTGCAAGTTCTGCGCGTTCTACCGCGCCCCGAAGGCCGACGACGTGTGGGAGCGCAGCCTGGACGAGATCCTGGAGCGGTGCGCGGAGACCGTGGCGCTCGGCGGCACCCAGATCATGTTCCAGGGCGGCCACCATCCGGACTTCGGTGTCGAGTACTACGAGACCGCGTTCCGTGCCATCAAGGAGCGCTTCCCGGAACTCGTCATCCACTCGCTCGGCGCGAGTGAGGTGGAACACATGTCGCGCCTGTCCGGAGTGACCGCCGAGGAGGCGCTGCGCCGCATCCACGCCGCCGGCCTCGACTCGCTCGCCGGCGCCGGCGCGGAGCTGCTGCCCGAGCGCCCGCGCACCGCGATCGCGCCGCTCAAGGAGTCCGGCGAGCGCTGGCTGGAGATCATGGAGATCGCGCACGGGATGGGCATCGAGTCCACCGTGACGATGCTGATGGGCACCGGCGAGTCGCTCGGCGAGCGGATCGAGCACCTGCGGATGGTGCGCGAGGTGCAGGACCGCACCGGCGGCTTCCGGTCCTTCATCCCGTACACGTACCAGCCGCACAACAACCACCTGAAGGGCCGCACGCAGACCACCTCCCTGGAGTACCTGCGGCTGCTGGCGGTGGCCCGGCTATTCTTCGACAACATCGCCCACCTCCAGGGATCGTGGCTGACCACCGGCAAGGACGTCGGCCAGCTGTCGCTGCACATGGGCTGCGACGACCTCGGCTCGATCATGCTGGAGGAGAACGTCGTCTCCTCGGCCGGCGCCCGGCACCGGGCCAACCTGGCCGAGCTGGTCCACCTCATCCGCACCGCGGGCCGGGTACCGGCGCAGCGCGACACGCTGTACCGCTACCTGCGCATCCACGAGAACCCGGCTGACGACCCGGTGGATGAGCGGATCCACTCGCACGTGTCGTCGACGGCACTGCCGATCGTGGCCGCAAGCTAACGGAGTGTCGCTAGGTCGACACGTGACGTAACCGTAAGGTCCGCGACATGCAGCTCGGGTTCCTCATCGTCCTGGTCGGCGCGGTCCTGGCCGCCACACTCCTGCTCGTCCTGCTCGCCGTCTTCGCGCGGAGATGAACCGCGGCGCCCGCACACCCCCCCGGTACGGGCGCCGCGAATCATGCAATCCTGCATGGCTGGGACATCCCCGCAGCATGGAGGCACCGGACAAGCCTTTGCGATGGCTTTTGTATCTTTCGTCGCGTGACCGGCCAGCCGAAGATCGAGCTGCACATGCATCTCGCGCCCGAGGCGCCCTCGACCGCCGCGGACTTCCGGCGGGCGCTGGCGGCCTACGCCGCCGAGGCGGCCGGCTGCGGCGCGCGCTACGTCGAGGCCAGCTTCGCGCCCTGCCGCCCGGTGCGGGACGGGCTGAGCTGGGAAACCGTGTTCGAGGGGTACTGCGACGGGGTGGCCGAGGCCGCCGAGCGGCACGGCATCGTCGTCCGCCTCACCCCGGACCTGGAGCGCGGCGACCCGGTCGAGGTCGCCGAGGAGGCCGCCCGGCACGCCGTCCGGTACCGCGACCGCGGCGTCGTCGGCCTCGGCCTGGCCGGCGACGAGGACACGCCCGCCAAGCCGTACGCCACCGCCTTCGACATCGCCAGGGACGGCGGCCTCGGCATCCTGCCGCACGCCGGGTACACCGCCGGTCCGGACAGCGTCCGTGACGTGCTGGGGCTGGGCGCCGACCGGATCCGGCACGGCATCCGCGCCGCCGAGGACCCGGACCTGCTCGCCGAGCTGGCCGACCGCGGCATCGTCCTGGACATCTGCCCGACGGCCGACCTGCGCTGCCCCGGGGCCGCCCGGCCCGCCGCCGACCTGCTGCCCGCGCTGGTCGCCGCCGGCGTCCGCTGCACGGTCAACACCGGCCGCCCCGCCGAGTACGGCATCGACCTGGCCGGCGAGCACGAGCTCGCGGCCACCTTCGGCCTGACCCCGCGCGCCGCCTACGCCGCCGGCATCGCCGGCGCCCGCTGCGACGAGGCCACCCGCACCTGGCTAGTCAAGCAAAGCCGCAAAGCCGACTGGCGCTAGCGGCCCAGCTTCCCGCTGCCGGCGTTGTCGGCCCGCTTGCGTGCCAAGAACGCACGCGGCGCGGACCTCCGCCTTAGCAGCGGAAAGCTGGATCCGCTAGCGTCGATCTAGGCTTGGCTGCGGGCGGCCGCCAGCGCCTTCAGGAACTGCTTGGTGCCGCGCCGGCCGTTCAGTACCCGGTCCGCCGGCAGCGCGTTGGCCAGCGAGACCTGGGCGTTGAAGGCGAGGAAGTACCGGGTGCCGTTCACCGTCACCCACACGCCGTTACGCATCGTGTACCAGGGCGCCTTCGCCGCCACCATGCTGACCGGCGCCTGGTCGATGACCGTGCCGTGCGAGTCGACCAGGACGAGCTGGCCGGTCTCGATGCGGACCTGCCCGTGCTGCGCGAGCGGCTTGAGGCCGCGGCCGATCTGCACGTTCCCGGCCACGAAGCCCGCCTGCGCTGAATACCCGTAGCTCATGGCGTCGAGTCTGCCCCACTACCCTGGGTGCATGACCCGCGCGACGCTGGCGAAGGACCCGCACCAGGTGGCGGCCATGTTCGACGGGGTGGCCCGGCGGTACGACCTCACCAACACGGTGCTGTCGTTCGGGCAGGACCGCGGTTGGCGGCGGGCCACCCGGCAGGCGCTGCGGTTGCAGGCCGGCGAGCGGGTACTGGACCTCGGCGCCGGTACCGCGGTGTCCTCGGTCGAGCTGGCCCGGTCCGGCGCCGACGTCGTGGCCTGTGACTTCTCGCTCGGGATGCTCGCCGAGGGCCGGGGCAGGGGAGTGCCGCTGGTGGCCGCCGACGGGATGCGGCTGCCCTTCGCCGACGGCTCATTCGACGCGGCGACGGCGTCGTTCGCGCTGCGCAACATCGCCGACCCCGGCCTGGCGCTGGCCGAGATGGCGAGGGTGGTACGGCCGGGCGGCCGGCTGGTGATCTGCGAGTTCAGCCACCCGACCTGGGCGCCCTTCCGGGTCGCGTACCTGAACTACCTGATGCGCGCCCTCCCCGCGGTGGCCCGGCGGGTGGCCACCAACCCGGACGCCTACGTGTACCTCGCCGAGTCCATCCCGGCCTGGCCCGACCAGCCCGCCCTGGCCGCCCTCATCGAGAAGAGCGGCTGGCGCCGCGTCGGCTGGCGCCACCTCACCGGCGGAATCGTCGCCCTCCACCGGGCGACCCGCCCCTAGCGGAGGTTGGCGCCGGAGATGGCGCGGGCGATGATCAGGCGCTGGATCTCGCTGGTGCCCTCGAAGATCGTGTAGATCTTGGCGTCGCGGGCCATCCGCTCCACCGGGTACTCCCGGGTGTAGCCGTTGCCGCCGAGGATCTGGATGGCCTTCTCGGTCACCCGCACCGCCGTCTCGCCGGCGACCAGCTTGGACATCGAGCCCTCGGCGTTGTCGAACGCCTTGCCCTGCCGCGCCATCCACGCCGCCCGCCACACCAGCAGCCGGGCCGCGTCGATCGAGGTCTTCATGTCGGCCAGCGCGAAGGCGATCGCCTGGTTCTCCACGATCGGCCGGCCGAACTGCACCCGCTGCTTGCTGTAGTCCAGCGCGTACTCGTACGCGGCTCGGGCGATGCCGATGGCCTGCGCCGCCACCGCCGGCCGGGAGGCCTCGAAGGTGGCCAGCGCCGCCGCGCCGCGCACGGCCTTGTGCCCCTCCCGCGCCCGCGCGATCCGCGCGTCCAGCTTCTCCTTGCCGCCGAGCAGGCAGCGGCCCGGTACCCGGACGCCGTCCAGCACCACCTCGGCGGTGTGCGAGGCGCGGATGCCGTGCTTGTGGAACTTCTGCCCCTGCGACAGCCCCGCCGTGCCGGGCGGCACGATGAAGCTGGCCTGGCCGCGGGCACCCAGCTCGGGGTCGACGGCGGCGACGACCACGTGCACGTTCGCGATGCCGCCGTTGGTGGCCCAGGTCTTGGTGCCGTTGATCACCCACTCGTCGGTCTTCTCGTCGTACACGGCCCTGGTGCGCATCGCCGAGACGTCCGAGCCGGCGTCCGGTTCGGACGAGCAGAAGGCCGCCACCTGCACGTCGTCCGGGGTGCCGAACATCTGCGGCACCCACTCGCCCATCTGCTCCGGGGTGCCGTTGGCGACCACGGAGACCGCCGCGAGTGTGGTGCCGACGATCGACAGCGCGATGCCCGCGTCGCCCCAGAACAGCTCCTCCATGGCGATCGGCACGCCGAGCCCGGCCTCGTCGAACCACTGCTGGCCCCAGAACTCGAGCGAGTAGATACCCGCCTTGGCGGCCTCCTGGATCAGCGGCCACGGCGTTTCCTCGCGCTCGTCCCACTCGGCGGCGGCCGGCCGGATCACGTCCTTGGCGAACCCGTGCAGCCAGTCCCGCAGCGTCTCGTGGTCTTCCGACAGGTCCAGGGAGAAAGCGGACATCAGTAAAAGACTCCTCGCCTCGATTACTGGCGAGTAATCCTGTTACCCCCGGTAACAGGTGTCAAGTGGGATCGGCCACCCGCACCACGAACAGCCGAGGCCGGTGGCCAGGCTGGTCGGGGAGAAGACGAGGTTGCCGGTGGGATCGGTGGACGGAAGCCCTGCTCAGCCGGTGCGGCGGGGGTCGGTGACCCGCGCGATGAACAGCGGCTCGCCGGTCGTGGTGTCGCGCACAACCAGCAGGTACGGCCGGTCGAACGTCACCTTCAGCTCGGGCGCCCTGGCGATGGCGGTGGCCCGCAGGCCGACCGCGGTGGCGGCGCTCGCCTCGGTGCCCTTCTCGTCCACCGCCATGGTGGCCGCGTGCATGACGAAGCCGATCTTGCCGGCGTCGTTCGAGACGCCGGTGAAGTCGGCGCCGGCCCCGAACGCCGGTCCCATGCCCAGCGCGGTCAGCACCGGAGTGAGCTCGCCGCGCCAGCGCAGGTCCACCTTGGGCAGCGCGAGCGCCATGCTCGCCGGGGTCAGCGCGCCGGTGACCTGGTCGAGCGCGGCCCGGTCCAGCACCGTTCCGTCCCGGTCCGGCAGCAGCGCCAGCATGGTCAGCCGGCCGCCGGCGTAGGGCAGGGCGACCGCGGTCCAGCCGGCCGCCTGGGCGTACCCGTACGTCCCGCTGCCGTTCATGAATTTGGTCCGGACGGTGCCGCCGGCGGCGGTGTGGAAGGTGGCGTCGCGGGTGGCGCGGGCCTCGAACGGCCGCGCCCAGTCGGCCTTCAGGTACACCGCGTCGGTGAGCACCCAGCCCATCCCGTTCAGCGCGCCGGCCGGCAGCAGGTCCGGGATGTGGCCGCGGGTGTCCTGCTTGATGGTGTCGTTGACGGCCGCCCTGGCGCCCTCGGGGTCGCTCAGGATGTCGAGCCGCCGCAGCCCGGCGTCGTACCCGGTGGTCAGCGCGTCCAGGAACGCCTGCTCGGTGGGCAGTCCCCGGTCGGCCCAGACGTTGTCGCTGACCGCGACCTGCACCTTGTCGGCGTTGAGCGCGCGCAGCGCCTTGGTGCGGTCGCGCAGGCCGGCGACCAGCGGCTGGCCGGTGGCGGGCAGCCGCAGCCCGGCCGCCATCGCGGTGGCAGTCTGTCCGCGCGCCCCGAGGTAGGCCATGCCGAGCCCGTTGGCCAGGCTGGTCGGGGAGAACACGACGTTGCCGGTCGCGTTCTTCGACTGGAGCTCGCGCAGCACGGCCAGCCCGAAGTCGGTGTCGGCGCGGCCGAAGTCGGCGGCGGCCGGCGCGCCCGTGTCGGCCAGCGCCAGTACGGTCCCGCGCTGCGTCTCGGTCTTCATGCGGCCAGTGTGCCGCGAACCGTGGTCGGCCGCGCCTCCGCAGCCGGCGAGGACGGCGAGGAGGGTGAGCAGCGCGGCGGCGGCGCGGCGGGGCGTGTGCATGGCGGTTGGACGGCGCCTTGCCGGCGGCGGTTCCGGGAGCGTTCTCCGGAGTGTTCTCGTGGACGGCACCACCCCACCGTGCGATAGTCGCTCTAAGTAGCCGTATGACTCCAAGTTGTACGCCTGCTCGGGGTACACGTCGCACACACCCTGCAAGGGAGCGGGCCTCGTAGGCCGACGAGGCCCGCTCCCTGGTGTGTGTACCGGCACGATCGGTGGTCTCCACAGGGGTGGAGGGTGCCTGTGCACAGGCATGTCTGACGAGGTTCTACACTGAGGCTCGGCAGATCGTGAAGACGTTCACAAGCAGCGACCAAGAAGCGTGAGAGGGCTGTGACGCCATGACCTCGGGATCTGGCGCGCCTGAACCGGGCGGGATGCCCGGCGGTGAGGTCGCAGTACCCCGTCACGACAACGCCGCCACCCCCGACCCCGTTCCCGGCGACGCCGACGTGATCGTGGTCGGCGCTGGCCCCGGCGGCGCGACCGCCGCCTACCACCTCGCCGCCCAGGGCCTGGACGTGCTGCTGCTCGAGAAGAGCGAGTTCCCGCGCGAGAAGGTGTGCGGCGACGGGCTCACCCCGCGCGCGGTGAAGCAACTGGTCACGATGGGCGTGGACCTGGAGGCGCCCGGCTGGATCCGGAACAGGGGGCTGCGGGTCATCGGCGGCGGCGTCCGGATGGAACTGGACTGGCCGGAGCTCGCCAGCTTCCCCGACTACGGCCTCGTCCGTACCCGCTACGACTTCGACCAGATCCTCGCCGACCGGGCCGTCGCCGCCGGCGCCAAGCTCCAGCAGCGCACCACCGTCACCGGCCCGCTGCTCGACCGCGCCGGCCGGGTGGTCGGCGTCGAGGCCACCGTCGGCAGGGAGAAGCGGCCGGCCACCTTCCGCGCCCCGCTGGTGTTCGCCGCCGACGGCGTGTCCGGCAGGCTCGCGCTCGCACTCGGCCTGCACAAGCGCGACGACCGGCCGATGGGAGTCGCGTACCGCCGGTACTACCACAGCCCCCGGCACGCCGACGACTACCTGGAGTCCTGGCTGGAGCTGCGCGACT
>JBJMIH010000319.1:0-21893 GCA_045806985.1 Mycobacteriales bacterium
CGCGGCGATGTTGGCGTCCCGGATCGCCGGCTGCTTGGCGAACTTGCCCTCCAGGAAGGCCACCGTGGAGTCGATCGAGCGGTGGTACAGCCAGGACACCAGGCCGAGCGCGAACATGTTCTTCGCCCGGCCGCCCTCCTTGCGGGTGACGTCGAAGTCCTTGGTCGCCTCCAGCACCAGGCCGGTCAGGTCGAGCGAGTGGACCTGGTAGTTGGTCAGCGTCCCGTCCTCGAGCGGGTTGCTCTCGTACCCGATGCGGGCCAGCGCCCGCGGCGTGAAGTCGTGGTTGTCGACGATGATCGTCCCGCCGGGCGCGACGTCGGCGAGATTCGACTTCAGTGCGGCCGGGTTCATCGCGACCAGCACGTGTGGCGCGTCGCCCGGCGTCATGATGTCGTGGTCGGCGAAGTGCACCTGGAACGACGAGACGCCGGGGAGCGTGCCCGCGGGCGCGCGGATCTCGGCGGGGAAGTTGGGCAGCGTCGACAGGTCGTTGCCGAAGGCGGCCGTCTCCGAGGTGAACCGGTCGCCGGTGAGCTGCATGCCGTCACCGGAGTCCCCGGCGAAGCGGATCACGACGCGATCGAGCTGCTGGACCTGCTTGGCCACGGGGCTGCCTCCCACGGCGCGGGTTTACTGGGCTGGGGTGTGCGCCGCTCTCCTTCGATCGTACGCGGAGCGATCCAGCGAGGAGCCCCCGCGTATGTCTCAGGTGCGTGATCGGGCGGCGTGACTTCCGTTACAAGTAGGTATTTTCCGTGCCACTCCGCCCCGCACCGGGAAGCCGCCCGGCGCCGTCTACGGTGGAGGCCATGCCTGCGAACCCCGACGACGGCCCGGCGTTCTTCGTCGACCTGAACGCGTGGTGGCTGCTCGCGACCCCGGACTCCGCCGACGTGCCCGGCCTGGTCGACGACTGGGTGGACCGGCGGCCGGAACTGAAGCCGCACCACGACCGCCTGGTCGACGTGTACGGCTCGGCGGTCCGCAACGCCACCGACGCGACCGCCGTCGGGATGCTGGCCCTGCCGGTCAAGGCGGACCTGTACACCGGCCTGCTGTTCGCCTACCTGGGCGGCGCTGACCTGCCCACCCAGCCCGACGACCTGCTGACCGCGGTGCGCTCTGAGCACCCGATGCTGGCCGACGGCGCCGGCGACTCCGGCCTGGTGACGCTGGCCGGCGGCGGCACGGCCGCCCGGGTGCGGCTGCTCGACCAGGCCCAGGTGGACGGCCTGCCGCTGGCGCCGGCCGAGGACGCCGACGAGGACGAGGACGAGGACGGGTTGATCTTCGACACGGTGCGCTACTTCGTCCCGCACCCGAGCGCCGACCTGCTGGCCGAGCTGGTCTTCCAGACCGGGCAGATCACCGTGGGCGACGCCCTGGTGGACCAGGCCGACCAGGTGCTGCGGACGTTCCGCTGGGGCGAGGACTGACGCCGGGCGCGGCGTGAGGCTCGTCACCGCGCGCTCCGGCATACGCGAGCACCGGTCCGGGTAGGTCGATGGGCACGGGGGTGCGGCTTCCACCGGTCCGATCCCCTCGGGTAACGTCCGCTTTGCCGTTTGTTGGGTTTGAGCAGAGACGGGCAGGGTAGCAAGGTCTCAACGCATGAGGCGCGAGGGACGGGGCGATGACACTCAAGATCAACACCGAGATGGTGGCCGACCAGGCGCACCGCCTGGCGTTCACCAAGGACGCCATCGAGCACGACACCAACCTGCTCGACTTCTACGACGACTATCTGGGCTCCGGCAAGCTGGCCGGCCGGATGCACGACGTCATGAAGAACTGGACGACCAAGCGGCAGGAGATCCTGGACCACCTCACGTCCATGGCCCAGGCCACCCAGGGGGTCGCCGACGCCTGGAACGAGGAGGACCAGAAGTTCGCCGAGGCGTTCGGGGGTGGCAAGAAGTGAGTGTGCAGATGCCTCCCGACGGCGAGTGGTACCCGCTCGACCGGGACAGGAACCCGATCCCCGGCGACCCGGACAAGGTCCGCGAGTACGCCAGCTACTTCCAGCAGACCCACGACCGGATCACCCAGCACAACAGCACGTTCCGGGGCTGGAAGGCGGCCGACGCCGAGTGGGAGGGCGAGGCGGCCAAGGCCTACGACAACAAGATGACCGACCTGCCGGAGAAGCTGGACAAGGTCGCCAAGCGGTTCGGCGGCATCGCCGAGGCGCTCAACGCGTACTACCCCAAGCTGGACGCCGCCCAGTCCAAGGCGCTCGGCGCGCTCAACCGCGCCCGCGCGGCGGTCCAGTCGCGGAACGAGACCAACCGGAAGTACCCGGCGACCCAGGCCAAGCCGGCCGGCCAGCCCGACACCGAGCAGGACAAGACCAACGCCAAGAACCGCCAGGCCGGCCTCGACCACGCCGACAGCGAGCTGCGCGGCGCCAAGCAGACGCTCCAGGAGGCCGAGAGCGACCGGGACAACGCCGCGAACGAGGCGGCCGGCAGGATCGTCGACGTCTGCGACGACGACCTGAAGAACCCGAGCGGCTGGAAGGCGTTCCTGGACGGGCTCCGCAAGGTCCTCAACGTGATCTCCACGGTCGCCAACGCGCTGGCCACCGTGTTCGGCGTGCTCGCGCTGGTCTTCTGCTGGGTGCCGGGGCTGAACGCGATCCTCGGCGGGCTGGCGCTGGCGTTCAGCGTCATCGCCCTGGTCGCCGACCTCGGGTTGCTCGCGTACGGCGACAAGAACGGCTGGGACATCCTGGTCGACGCGCTCGGCGTGCTGCCGTTCGGCAAGATCGCCAAGGTCGCCGGCCTGGCCAAGCTCGGCAGGGCCGGCCGGCTGATCCGCGCCGCCTCCGGCCGCAGCCCGGCCCGGCTCGCTTCGGCGCTGTCCGAGGCCAGGGGCATGGAGCGGGGGTTCAAGCTGAGCGAGGGCCTGAAGGGCTTCGCCAAGGGCCTCAACCCGCGCGAGATGGTCGGCGACTTCACCAAGGGCATCGACGACTTCAAGAACTTCAAGAACGTCTCCGCCACCGGCAACGTGTTCCAGCGGTTCGGGCAGCGGCTCGGCGACGCCGACCACGGGTTCCGCAACAGCGAGTTCGGCCAGATGTTCAAGGCCGGCAGCTCGGTCGCCGAGACCGCGGCGCGCCGCGCCCCGCAGCTCGACGTGGGCAACTGGGGCAGCAAGGCGGTGTACGGCACCGGGCTGGGGACCGACGTCCTGCAGTCCTACGAGGGCGTGCGCAACGACGACTGGCCGCCCGGCGGCCTCAAGGGCGGCGGCGGCGCCGGCTCGATCCAGACGGTCAGCACCTGGAACTGGGACCTGTCGCCGAAGAGCGACGACTACAAGGCCTGGTACACGGCGCGATGAGCGAAGGAACTGCGATGTCGGCGGGGGTGGACGGCTTCGCGCTGACCACGACGGAAGCCTGGTTCGACACCGACCTGCCGGACCGGGCCCCGGACCCGGACGCGCTCGCCGCCGAGTGGGTGCGCAGGGTGCCGGTCTTCGGACCGCACCGGGAGGACCTGTCCCGGCTGCTGGGTGTCGGCCTGTTCACCGGCAAGATCCTCGGCGCGCACCGGGTCGCGGTGCTGGCCGCGCTGGCCCGTGACGACGAGGACGCGACCGACCGGCTGTACCACGGCACGCTGTTCACCGGCCTGATGCCCGCGGACTTCGAGGCTCGCGACACCGCCGGGCTGGCCGCCGAGCTGCGCGAGCGGGTCGGCGGCGAGCAGCTCCCCGGCGTGCTGGAGATCGGCGACGTGCTGCTCGGCGGGATCCCGGCGGTCCGGCACCGGACGCTGGACACGATCCCCAGCCTCACCCCGGAGCAGGGCACGCTGGTGGACACCGTCAAGTACTTCGTGCCGGTGCCCGACGGCGGCGACAAGCTGGTCCTGCTCTGGTTCGCCACCCCCACGCTCGGGCCGGAAGGTGACGGGATGATCGAGCTGATGGACGAGGTCGCGGCGACGTTCCGGTGGCTGCCGTGACCGCCGACACCGCCGACACGGCCGACACGGCCGCGCTGGCCAGGGTGACCGAGGCGATCGAGGCCGGCGAGCCGGTCGCCTGGGCGGAGCTGCCGCCGGCACGGGGCTACGAGTACGTGCTGCCGGACAGCTGGTTCGCCCTCGACCCGTCGCCGAAGCGGAGCCAGCGGGAGATCCAGCGGGTGCTGGACGCCCGCATCCGCCGGTTCCCCGAGCTCGACCCGCACCGCAAGACCCTGGCCAGGCTGCTCCGCGCCCAGGTCAACGAGGCGGTCAAGCAGGACGTGCGGCGGATCGCGATGCTGTCGGAGCCGGTCGACGGCAGGCTCGTGTCCGCCTCGCTGCTCGTGCAGTACGCCAAGGGCATCCCCACCCAGGAGGACGGGGTCTACGACAACGACGTCGAGTCGCTGGCCGCCTTCTTCGCCGTCAACATCCCGCCCGACCAGGATGCCGGGGCGCCGCGCGACGTCGGCATCGTCGCGCTGCCGCAGCAGGACGTGCTGCGGGTGCAGGCGACCACGATCGCGGTGGACGACAGGACCGGTGCGGAGGCGCGCGGCATCGGCGTGCAGTACTTCGCGCCCGCGCCCGGCGCCGACGACGTGCTGATCCTCACCTTCAACACGCCGAACGTGGACATGTCCGAGCCGCTGGTGCTGCTGTTCGACATGATCGCCCAGACCTTCCACTGGACCTGGGACTGACGGGTGCCCGGCGACGCCGAACTGCGACCGGGATCGTGGTCGCCGACCACCCGCCGGCAGCGGGAGCGGATCCGGCTGGCCGTCGAGGGGGACCGGTTCGTCGTCGATCCGGTGGCCGGCAAGCCGGTCGCGGTGCCGCTCGACAGGGTGGCCCGGATCATGGCCGTCGAGCACACGATGGCGACCACGTCGACACCGCACCGGGTGATGAGCGTGCTGGTGCTGGACTCCGCCGGCCACCGGCTGGTCACCGTGCCGTGGGCGCACTCGCTGTTCAAGCCGGCCGAGATCCGTGACTTCTGCCGCCGGGCCGGCATCAGCTACGGCGCCGAGCGGCAGCCGGACGAGGGAGCCGTGCGGCGGAAGTGGCCGGAGGCGGACGGCCATCGCAAGGTGCGGACGATGGCCGGCGGCCGGACGATGGCCCTGATCGTCGTCGGCCTGCTGCTGGGCGTGATCGCGATCGGGCTGATCGTCAGCCTCCTCCGATAGCCCGTACGCCCCTAGGATGGCCCGGGGAGGTGATCTCGCCGTGCACTCCTACCTCGGCCAGTACGGGATCGTCGGGCTGGTCCTGCTCACCGGCGTCGCGCTGCTGATCGGCGCGTTCACGATGAGCAGCCTGCTGCGGCCCCGCCGGCCCACGCCGGAGAAGCTGCTGAGCTACGAGTGCGGCGTGGATCCGGTCGGCGCAGACTGGACCCAGTCGCAGATCCGGTACTACGTGTACGCCTTCCTGTACGTGGTGTTCGCCGTCGAGTCGGTCTTCCTCTTCCCCTGGGTGACGATCTTCTCCAAGCCGCACTACGGCGCGACCGCCCTGGTCGAGATGGGCGTGTTCGTGGCGTTCCTGGCGCTGGGGCTGCTCTACGCGTGGCGGAAGAAGGTGTTGACATGGGTCTGAGCACGGCGGAGGTACCCGCGCCGATGCGGTTCGTCCTCAACTGGGGGCGCCGCTACAGCCTGTGGGTCTTCAACTTCGGGTTGGCCTGCTGCGCGATCGAGTTCATCGCCACCAGCATGAGCCGGCACGACTTCATCCGGCTCGGCGTGATCCCGTTCGCGCACGGGCCCCGCCAGGCCGACCTGATGGTCGTGTCCGGCACGGTCACCGACAAGATGGCCCCGGCCGTGCACCGGCTGTACGAGCAGATGCCCGAGCCCAAGTACGTGATCTCCTTCGGCGCCTGCTCCAACTGCGGCGGCCCGTACTGGGACTCCTACTCGGTCACCAAGGGCGTCGACCAGATCATCCCGGTGGACGTGTACGTGCCGGGCTGCCCGCCGCGGCCGGAGGCGCTGCTGCACGGCATCCTCAAGCTCCAGGACAAGATCGGCGGCGAGCGGATCGGCCTGCGCGGGGCCAGGGAGTTCACCGCCCCGCCGGTGAGGAAGCCGGGATGACGCCGGCCGAGCTCGGGGAGGCGCTGGTCGCGGCCGTCGACGGCGCCACGTTCGCGGTGACCTTCGACGAGGTCACCGTCGACGTGCCGGCGGAGGGCTGGGTCACCGCCGCCACCGCCGCCCGCGACGAGCTGGGCTGCCGGTTCTTCGACTGGCTGGCCGGAGTGGACGAGCTCGAGGACGGCTTCTCGGTGGTCACCCACGTGTGGTCGGTGGCCGGCCGGTACGGCCTGCTGCTGCGCACCCGGGTGCCGCGCGAGGACCCGCGGCTGCCCACCCTCACCCTGGTGTACCCCGGCGCGAACTGGCCGGAGCGGGAGGCCTGGGAGATGTTCGGCATCGCCTTCGACGGCCACCCGAACCTGGTGAAGCTGCTGCTGCCGGACCAGTTCGAGGGCCACCCGCTGCGCAAGGACTTCGTGCTCGCCTCCCGGGTCGCCAAGGTGTGGCCCGGAGCCAAGGAGCCCGGCGAGTCCGGCTCCGGCGCGCCGTCCCGGCGGCGGATGCGCCCGCCCGGGGTGCCGGACGACTGGGGGCCGGGCTGATGCCGCTCTGGCTCGACGTCGTCCTGCGCGTGGTGGGCGTGCTCGTCGCCTTCCTCGTGCTGCCGCTGCTGGTGGGGCAGACCGAGCACAAGGTGATGGCGCACATGCAGTCCCGGCTGGGGCCGATGTACGCGGGCGGCTTCCACGGCTGGGCACAGCTCATCGCCGACGGGGTGAAGTTCGTGCAGAAGGAGGACGTCACCCCGGCCGCCGCCGACCCGGTGGTGTTCAAGCTGGCGCCCGGCGTGGCGCTGCTGCCCTACCTGCTCGCCCTGGTCGTCATCCCGCTCAGCCCCGGCAAGGTAGCCCAGTCGCTGGACATCGGGCTGTTCTACGTGCTCGCGGTCATCGGCGTCGGCGTGATCGGGATGCTGATGGGCGCGTGGGCGTCGGCCAACAAGTACTCGCTGATCGGCGGCCTGCGCGGGGCCGCCCAGCTGCTCGGGTACGAGCTGCCGTTCGTGCTCGCCGCCGCCTCGCCGGCGATGGCCGCCGGCACGCTGTCGCTCAACGGCATCGTGCGCGCCTGGCAGCCGTGGTGGCTGCTCTGGCAGCTGCCGGCGATGGCGGTGTTCTTCACGGCCGGGCTGGCCGAGATCCGCCGGCCCCCGTTCGACATGCCGGTCGCCGACTCCGAGCTGGTGTTCGGCTACCTCACCGAGTACACCGGCCTGCGGTTCGCGTTCTTCCTGCTCGCCGAGTACGTCGGGATCATCGTGCTGGCCGCGCTCACCACCGTGCTGTTCCTGGGCGGCTGGAAGGGCCCGTTCGACGCGCATCTCGGCTGGCTGTGGACGCTGGTCAAGGTCGGGCTGGTGTCGTTCGTGGTGATCTGGATCCGAGTGGCGTACCCGCGGCTGCGCGAGGACCAGCTCCAGCGGCTGGCCTGGCTGGCGCTGGTACCGGTGGCGCTGGCCCAGCTCGTGCTCACCGGGGTGGTGGCGGTGGCATGACCGAGAAAGGAGGTCCGATGGAACAGCCTGGCAGGGGTGTGCCCGGGAAAGGCCTGGCCAAGGGCCTCGGCATCACCCTGCGCACGATGACCAAACCGGCCTTCACCAAGCAGTACCCCGACGACCCGCCGGACCTGCCGCCGCGCAGCCGCGGCGTGATCGCGCTGCTGGAGGAGAACTGCACGGTCTGCATGTTGTGCGCCCGGGAGTGCCCGGACTGGTGCATCTACATCGACTCGCACAAGGAGACCGTGCCGCCGAAGGAGCCCGGCGCGCGGGCCCGGCAGCGCAACGTGCTCGACCGCTTCGCCATCGACTTCGCGCTGTGCATGTACTGCGGGATCTGCATCGAGGCGTGCCCGTTCGACGCGCTGTTCTGGGCGCCGGAGTTCGAGTACGCCGAGTTCGACATCCGCGACCTGACGCACGAGCGAGGCCGGCTGGCGGACTGGATGAGCACGGTCCCGCCGCCGCCCGCGCACGACGAGCACGGGGTGACGCCGAAGGAGATCGGCGGGTGAACGGGTGATCCTGGCGGCGGGGACGGGGAAGGCCTACTGGCCGCCGAGCCTGGACGAGGTGCTGATGGTGCTGCTCGGCGTGCTCGCGGTCGGCTCGGCCGTGCTCGTCGTCACCACCCGGCACGTGGTCAGGGCCGCGCTGTGGCTGGTCGTCACGTTCGGCGCGCTGGCCGGCAGCTACCTGGTGCTCACCGCCGAGCTGGTGGCCTGGGTGCAGGTGCTGGTGTACGTCGGCGCGGTCGTGGTGCTGCTGCTGTTCGGCGTGATGCTGACCAGGGCGCCCACCGGCGGCGTGCCGGACCTCGACTCGGAGAACCGGCCGGCCGCGCTGCTGGTCGGGCTGGCCGCCACCGGCACCCTGATCGGCCTGCTGGTACAGGCGTTCCACGACACCTGGGTGGACGTGCGGCACGCGCCGCCGGGCCACGCCTCGGTGCTGGGCGGCGCGGTGTTCCGGCACTGGGTGCTGCCGTTCGAGGTGCTGTCGGTGCTGCTGCTGGCCGCGCTGATCGGCGCGATCGTGCTGGCACGACCGGACGTGGGGAGGGGTACGGACTGATGCACCTCCTCTACCCGCTGGTCATCTCGGCGCTGCTGTTCGGCGTGGGGGTGTACGGCGTGCTGGCCCGGCGCAACGCGGTGCTGGTGCTGATGGGCGTCGAGCTGATGCTCAACGCGGTCAACCTCGACCTGGTCGCCTTCGACGTGTACCTGCGCGACGCCGTCCACACCGGCCAGTCGCTCACCCTGTTCGTCATCGCGATCGCGGCCGCCGAGGTCGGGGTGGGGCTGGCCATCGTGCTGAACCTGTTCCGGCTCCGGGCCACCGTCGCCGTCGACGCCTACGACGAGCTGGCCGAGCCGGACACCAGGGAGGTCGCGTGACGTCGCAGGCGTGGCTGCTGCCGGCCCTGCCGCTGGCGGCCGGGCTGCTCGGCCTCCTCGTTCCGTTCGGCGCGCGGCGGCTCGCGGCCGCCGTCGCGATCCTGCCGACCACGGCCGCCACCGTGCTGGCGGTGGTGCTGTTCGCGCAGGTCGAGCCGCACGCGGGCCGGGTACGCGAGACCTCCGCCCTGCTCGCGCCGTTCGGCGATATCAGGGTCACGCTGGGGACCCGGGTGGACGGCACGGCGGCCACGGTCGCGCTGATGGTGTGCGTGGTCGCGCTGGCCGTGCAGGTGTACTCGACCGCGTACCTCGCCGGCGACGAGCGGTACCCGCGGTACGCCGCCCAGGTGTCGCTGTTCACCGCCGCCATGCTGGGCGTCGTCCTCGCCGCCGACCTGGTGGTGCTGCTGGTCGGCTGGGAGGTCATGGGCATCTGCTCGTACCTGCTGATCGGGCACTACCGCGACCTGCCGGAGGCGCCGGCCGCCGCGGTCAAGGCGTTCCTGGTCACCCGGGTCGGCGACATCGGCTTCTGGCTCGGGGTGATCCTGCTCGGCTCGTCCGCGCACAGCTTCCGGATCGCGACGGTGACCGCGCATCCGCACACGGTGGCGGCGCTGGCACTGCTGGCCGGCGCGGCCGGCAAGAGCGCGCAGTTCCCGCTGCACACCTGGCTGCCGGACGCGATGGCCGGCCCCACCCCGATCTCCGCGCTGATCCACGCGGCCACGATGGTGGCGGCCGGGGTGTACGTGGTGGCCCGGCTGTACCCGGTGTTCCCGCCCTCGGTGCTGGCCGTGGTGGCCGTGATGGCGTCGGTGACGATGCTGCTCGGCGCGTTGGGCGCGCTCGGCCAGGACGATCTCAAGCGGGTGCTGGCGTACTCGACGGTCAGCCAGCTCGCGTACATGTTCGGCGGGCTGGCGGTGGGCGGCGTCAGCGCCAGCCTGTTCCACCTGCTGACGCACGCCGCGTTCAAGGCGCTGCTGTTCCTGGCGGCCGGCGCGGTGCTGCACGGGGCGGGCACCGGGCTGATGTCCCGGCTGGGCGGGCTGCGCCGGTCCATGCCGGTGACCTGCGGCGTGATGATCGCGGGCGGGGCGGCGCTGGCCGGGCTGCCGCCGTTCGCGGGCGCGTTCAGCAAGGACGCGGTGCTGGACGCGGCCTGGACCACCGCCCGGCACGCCCGTGCCGGCGGGCCGGCCGCCTGGACCGGCTGGCTGGTGTACCTGTCCGGCCTGCTCACCGCCGTGCTGACGGCCGCGTACGTGACCAGGATGATCCTGCGTACCTTCTTCGGCGCGCCGCGTGACGACACCGTGCACGCGCACGAGCCGCCGGCCGCGATGTCGGTGCCGGTCCTGGCGCTCGCCGTGCCCACGGTCGCGCTCGGTTTCGCCTGGCCGGTGGTGCGGAACTGGATGCCCAACCCGGGCGACGTGCACGTTGCCGGCGCCCAGACCGCCCTGACCACGGTCCTCGTGCTGGCCGCCGGCTACCTGGCCTACGCGGTGTGGCGGCGTGGCGCCGACCCCACCGCCGTCCCCGTCCTCCGGCACGCCTTCTTCCTCGACACCGCGTACCGGTACGCCGTCGTCGTCCCGGCCGTCGCCGCCGCCAGGGCGATCCTCACCGCCGACGCGTACGGCGTGGACGGCGCGGTCGAAGCCTCCGGGACCAGCTCCCGCTGGCTGGGCCGCACGGTCGCCCGCCTCCAGGCCGGCAACGTGCAGCTCTACGCCACCGGCGTGCTCGCCGCCGCCGTCCTGCTCGCCCTCGCCGCGGCGGTGACCGCATGAACGCCCTGCTGGTGGTGGTGCTCGCGGTGCCGCTGGCCGGGGCGGCCGTGCTCGCGGTGTGGCGGGGCGGGGACCGCGGCGCCAAGGCGCTCGGCGTGGCGGTGGCCGCGGTGGCGTTCCTGGCCAGCGTGCTGCTCGCGGTCGACCGCGCCGGCAGCCGACCCGGCCGCCCGGTCAACCCCTGGCACGACCTGGACGCGCGCTGGGTGCCCGCCCTCGGCCTGCGCTTCCACCTGGGTGTGGACGGCATCAGCTACCCGCTCGTCGTGCTCACCACGCTGCTGGTGCTGGCCTGCGCCGTGTACACGCTGTACACCGTCCCCGAACCCGGCCGGCCGGCCACCCTGCTCGCCCTCGTCTTCGTGCTCGAGGTCGGCATGGTCGGCACCTTCCTCGCCCTCGACCTGCTGCTCTTCTTCGTCTTCTTCGAGCTCGTGCTGGCGCCGATGTACTTCCTGATCGCCGGCTGGGGGCACCAGCCCGGCGGCCGGCACGCCGCCGTCAAGTTCATCCTCTACACCCTGCTCGGCTCGGTCCTGCTGGTGGTCGGCCTGCTCACCGTGTACGCGCACGCGCACACCCTGGACATCCCCACGCTCACCGCCCGGCACGGCGCCGGCCTCGGCCACGGCACCCAGGTGGCGGCGTTCCTGGCCATCGCCGCCGGCTTCGCGGTCAAGTCGCCGCTGTTCCCGCTGCACTCCTGGCTGCCGGACGCGCACACCGAGGCCCCCACGGTCGGCTCGGTGCTGCTCGCCGGGGTGCTGCTGAAGATGGGCACGTACGGCCTGATCAGGATCGGCCTGCCGGTGCTGCCGGACGGCGCCCGCACGCTCGCCCCCGCCCTCGCCGTGCTGGCCGTGGTCGGCATCTTCTGGGGCGGCCTGTGCTGCCTCGCCCAGACCCACCTCAAGCGGCTGATCGCGTACTCCTCCGTCGGCCACATGGGCTTCGTGCTGCTCGGCATCGCCACGCTCACCCGCACCGGCATCCAGGCCGCGCTGATCGGCAACGTCGCCCACGGCCTGGTCACCAGCCTGCTGTTCTTCCTGGCCGGAGCGCTGTACGAGCGCCGGCACTCGTTCGACCTGGGCGAGTACGGGCACGGCGCGACGACGCGGGTACCCCGGCTGGGCGGCCTGCTGGTGTTCGCGGCCATCGCCAGCCTGGGGCTGCCCGGGCTGGCCGGGTTCTGGGGCGAGCTGTTCGCGGTGTTCGCCGCGTTCCGGCCAGCCGCCGCGCTGCCGCACGGCCTGTACACGGTGCTGGGGACGGCGGCCGCCTTCGGCGCGGCGCTCGCGGCCGTGTACTTCCTGCGCCTGCTCTGGTACGTCGCGCACGGCCAGCCCCGCCCACCGGCCTGGCCGTCCACGGCCGACGCCGGCCGGCTGGAGCTGCTGGCCTGGTCGCCGCTGGTACTGGGGGCCCTCGCGCTCGGCCTGTGGCCGCGGATCGTGCTGGACCTCACCGACGGTCCGGTCCGCGCGCTGGTGGGGGTGCTGTCGTGACCACCATCGACTACGTCGCGCTCGCCCCGCTGTTCACCGCCGGCGGCGCCGCGCTGCTGGTGTTCCTCGCCGACCTGTTCGTGCCGGCGGTGACCCGCTGGCTGGCGGTGCTCGGCGCGCTGGCGGTGGCCGGTGTCGGGCTGGGCATGGTCCATCAGGACCGGGGCACCTTCTGCGGCACCGGCGCGACGAAGCTGCCCGGCGGGGTCACCCTCGGCCGCACCTGCTCCTACCAGCTCGACCACTTCACCGTGTACTTCACGGTGGCGTGCGCCGCCGCGGCGGCGGTGGCCCTGCTGGTGGCCGTGCCGGACGACCGGGTGCCGCCCGGCGAGTACGGCTTCCTGCTGCTCTCCTCGCTGGCCGGGATGGTCGCGATCGCCGGAGCGCGGGACTTCGTGATGCTCATCGTGGCCCTGGAGACCCTGTCCATCCCGGTGTTCGTACTGGCCGGACTGCGCCGCACCGACCCGCGCTCCGCCGAGGCCGCCGTCAAGTTCTTCCTGGTGTCGGTGATCTGCACGGCGGTCAGCCTGCTCGGTATCGCGCTGCTGTACGGGCTGACCGGGACGCTGTCCTTCGACGGCGTTTCGGAGTCCCTCGCCGCCCGCCATGACCTGCGTACCCTGCCGCTGACCTCGGCCGCCGTGGTGCTCACGCTGGTGGCGCTGGCCTTCAAGGTGTCGGCGGTGCCGTTCCACTTCTGGGTACCGGACACCTACCAGGGCGCGCCGATCTCGGTCGCGGTCTACCTGTCCACGGCCTCGAAGGCGGCCGGCTTCGCCGGGTTGTTGCTGGTCACCCTGCGGGCGTTCGGGCCGTACGCCGACCTGTGGGGCGGGCTGCTCGCGGTGCTGGCGACCGCGACGATGACGGTCGGCAACCTGGTCGCGCTGCGGCAGCGGTCGGCGGTGCGGCTGCTGGCCTGGTCGTCGGTGGCGCAGGCCGGGTACGTGCTCGCCCCGCTCGGCGTGGCCGCGACCGCGGCCGGTCGCCGGCACCTGACCGACGCGGTGTCGGCCACCCTGGTGTACCTGGCCATCTACCTGGCGATGAACGCCGGGGCGTTCGCGTGCGTGGCGGCGGTGGGCCGGGGCGGCGGGCCGCGGGCGGTGGAGGACTACCGGGGGCTGGCCGGCCGGCGACGCGGGGTGTCGCTGGCGCTGGCGTTCTTCCTGCTCTGCCTGGCCGGGCTGCCGCCGGGGTTGGCGGGGCTGTTCGCGAAGATCGCGGTGTTCCGGGCGCTGGTCGGCGGCGGGGCCGGCTGGCTGGCCGTGGTGATGGCGGTCAACACGGTGGTGGGGCTGTACTACTACCTGCGACTCGCGTCACTACCGTTCGCGCCGGACGAGCGGGGCCGGGAGGCCATAGGCTTGCCAGTGGGCTCAGCGGTGGCCATGGCGGTCGGGGTGAGCCTGGTCACCACGCTGGTCTTCAGCGTGGCCCCGGAGACGGTGTTCGGCCCGGTGAACGCCGTCCTCAACTTGAGGTAAAGAACGTACCAAGGGCAGGTCAGGGAACGACCGGGCGGCAGGGAGCGTTGGACCGGATGCACTGACCGGTGCACAGCGGAGCGGAGGGAGTTCCGTGCACCACAACCGTTACCTGAACGGACTGAAGACCGCCGTACTCCTCGGCGTGCTGTCCGCGTTCGTCCTGGTCGCCGGGCAACTCATCGGCGGCCGTACCGGCCTGTACATCGCGCTCGTGCTCGCGCTGCTGATGAACGGGATCGGCTACTTCTTCTCCGACAAGATCGCGCTGCGCTCGATGGGCGCGCAGCCCGTGTCCGAGGTCCAGGCGCCCGAGCTGTACGCCATCGTGCGTGAGCTCGCGACCTCCGCGGGCCAGCCGATGCCGCGGCTGTACATCAGCCCCGTCGAGCAGCCCAACGCGTTCGCGACCGGCCGCAACCCGCGCAACGCCGCGGTCTGCTGCACCGCCGGCATCCTGCGGATGCTCAACCGGCAGGAGCTGCGTGGCGTGCTCGGGCACGAACTGTCCCACGTGTACAACCGGGACATCCTGATCTCGTCGGTGGCCGGCGCGCTGGCCAGCATGATCACGTTTCTGGCGCAGCTCGCGTTCTTCATCCCGATCGGCGGGTCGGACGACGACGAGCGCGGCAACATGATCGGCGCGCTGCTGATGATGCTGCTCGGCCCGCTCGCCGCCACCCTCATCCAGCTCGCCATCAGCAGGTCGCGGGAGTACCAGGCCGACGCCTCCGGCGCGCAGCTGACCGGCGACCCGCTCGCCCTCGCCAGCGCGCTGGAGAACATCTCGAAGGGCGTGGAGCGGCGGCCGCTGCCGCAGGACGAGCGGCTGATGACCACCAGCCACCTGATGATCGCCAACCCGTTCTCGGCCAGGGGGATGAGCAAGTTGTTCAGCACCCACCCGCCGATCGAGGACCGCATCCGCCGTCTCCAGGAGATGGCCGGGTTCCGCGGTGGTTACGGCGGGTACCGCTGACCGTGCTGTACCTGATCCGGCACGCGATGCCGGAAGTGCGGAAGGACCGGCCGCCGGACCGCTGGCGGCTGGGCCGTACCGGCCGCGCGGCCGTACTGGAGCTACGGCCGCGCGTGCCGGCCGACGCGTACACGGTGGCCAGCAGCGAGTACAAGGCCATCCAGACCGCGGTGCTGGTCAGCGGTGCCGCACGGATCGACAGGCGGCTGGACGAGGTACGCCGGCCGGAGGTGTTCAACCCCGACCACCGGCGGCTGGCCTGCGACTACCTGCACGGCATCGTCCACGAGGGCTGGGAGGACCCGCACGAGGTGGTGGCCCGCTGGGACGCCGCCCTGCACGAACATCACAAGGCCGCCGACGGCTCCCCGCTCGTCGCGGTCGGCCATGGCATGGCGATGAGCCTGTGGCTGGCCACCCGCTTCCACACCGACGCGGTCAAGTGCTGGCTGGCCCTGCGCCTCCCCGACCTCTGGCACATCGACCTGGAGGCCCGCACCGCCGAACGCGTCGACGAGGTCAGCGGTAATTCGTGAACTGCAACGGGATGTCGAAGTCGGAGTCCTTGAGCAGGGAGATGACCTCCTGCAGGGCGTCCTTCTTCTTCCCGGTCACGCGTACCTGATCGCCCTGGACCTGCGCCTGCACGCCCTTCGGGCCCTCGTCCTTGATCCGCTTGACGATCGCCTTGGCCTTCTCGGTGGAGATGCCCTGGTTGATGTCGGCGGAGATCTTGTACGTCTTGCCCGACAGCTGCGGCTCGCCGGCCTGCAGCGCCTTGAGCGAGATGTTGCGCTTGACCAGCTTCTCCTTGAACACGTCCAGCGCGGCCTTGACGCGGTCCTCGGTGTCGGCCTGGAGCGTCACCGCGTTCTCGCCGGCCCACGTCACCGAGGCGTTCGTCCCGCGGAAGTCGAACCGGGTCGACAGCTCCTTGGCCGTCTGGTTGAGGGCGTTGTCGACCTCCTGCCGCTCGACCTTGGAGACGATGTCGAATGACGGGTCACTCACAGCACACTCCTCCCCTCACGCCGCCCAACGCTGGGTGACCCCCAACACCCTACGGCAGCGATCACCACTCCCGCCGAGCCTGGGTTGACCCCGGTCGACCCTGGGTTGCCGCCCCCCTCCCCGCACCCGGTATCCTCCCTTGTGCCTGGACACGGCAGGTTGCCCGAGCGGCCAAAGGGAGCGGTCTGTAAAACCGTCGGCTCAGCCTTCGTTGGTTCGAATCCAACACCTGCCACCCCAAGAACTCAGGCCCGGTTCCGCATGGAACCGGGCCTGACGTCTGTTGGGAGAAGTCGCTCCCTCCCACTGCTCGTCCATGGATACTTGTCCCTGCGTCCTTGACCCGGCGATTCTCCGTACGCGCGTCTCCGAACAGGATGTGGGCAATGGGACGTACTGCCCGCTGGCTCCTCATGGTCCTCGCGACCGGGGCCGCATTCGCCGTCAGCTTCGTCGGCGCCGCGCGCTGGGTACTGCCGCGCTGGATAGACGCCACGGCTGACCGCTACCTCGTCGCGGCGGCCTTCGCGACCGCCGTCGCGGCCTCCGTCGGCTTGTGGGGGACCTGGTGGGCCAGCCGTGAGGACGACAAGGACCCTGCCACCGGCGATCGGCAGAAAGTCGAAGCGGGCAACGCCGGCTTCACCTTCGGCCCTCGTTCGCGAACCCGGATCCGCAAAGCCACCTTCAACGTCCACCCGCCGGCGGCCGACCCCCCAAAAGACCGGACGGTCCCTGAACAACGCGCGCCAGGGGCCTTACCGCCGATCTGGAACGTCCCGGTACGCAACCAGGAATTCGTCGGCCGCGACGAGATGCTCGACCAGATCCACGTGCACCTGACCGCCGGCAACACCACAGTGGTACAGGCCCTGCATGGCTGGGGCGGCGTCGGCAAGACCCAACTCGCGGTCGAGTACGCCCACCGGTACGCCGACGAGTACGACGTCGTCTGGTGGATCCCGGCCGAAAAGATCGAGCTGATAGGCGAGCAGTTCACCGACCTCGCCGTGGCCTGCGGCCTCGCCGCACCCGAAACCGGCCCACCGGCAGCGGCCACCGCCGTGAAAGCGCACCTACGTGGCCGGAACCGCTGGCTGCTGGTATTCGACAACGCCGAAGAACCAGCCGACCTGCGGGACTGGCTCCCCGAGGGCCCCGGCCGGGTACTTATCACCTCCCGCAACCGGGCCTGGGGCACCCTGGCCAAGGTCGTCCAGGTGGACGTGTTCAGCCGTGACGAGTCGGTTCGGATGCTTCTCGACCACCGACCCGATCTCACCGAGCCGGACGCCAACCGCCTTGCCGACAAACTCGGCGACCTGCCACTCGCGATCGCACAGGGTGCCGGCCTCCTCGCCGAAACCGGTATGCCACTGGCGGATTACGAACACCACCTGGACACCCATGCCGCCGAAATCGCCAACGAAGGCTGCCCCGATTCCTACCCCACCTCGTTGGCCGCGGCAGTCCGCACCACACGGGAACGGCTCCTCGAACAAGACACCGCAACCGCCCAGCTGTTGGAACTGTGTGCTTTTCTGGCCCCGGAACCAATCCCTCTCGAGCTCTTCACGAGGGCGCCGAGCAACCTACTGGACGAACCTCTGGCCAGTACCGTGGCTTCGTCGATCGCCTTCCACCGTGCTCTTGTTCGTCTCGAGCGGTATGGCTTGGTCCGCATTGACCCGCGAGGACCTGTGCTGCATCGACTGGTCCAGGCAGTCCAACGCGATCTGCTTCCAGAGGTCGACCAGCACGCCAGGACGGACCAAATTCGGAAGTTGCTGGTCGCAGCCGACCCGTGGCACCCTGACGATCCCAGCACGTGGGAATCGTGGGCGGCTCTACTGCCTCACCTGCTGGCCAGTCGCCCGGCGGAGAGCGACAATCCGAGGCTACGAAGCATGGCCTGTGGTGCCACCTGGTACCTCTTGGTACGAGCCGATATCGCCGGCGGAAAGGCTCTCGCGGAACAACTCCACGCGAGGTGGCTCGACAAGCTCGGACCCGACGACAACCACACTCTGTGGGCGGCCAACAGCCTCGCGCGTGCCTGGACGGACCTGGGACAATATCAAAAAGCTCGCGACCTGGACGAGGACTCACTGACCCGTCGACGCAGAATGCTCGGTGAAGATAACGAGAACACATTGGTATCGGCGAACAATCTGGCAATTGACCTGCGTAGGGCCGGTGAGTTGGCGGCGGCTCGTGAGTTGGATGAGGACACCCTGGACCGGCGTCGCCGGCTGTTGGGTGAGGACCATCCCGACACGCTGACCTCCGCGAACAATCTGGCCGTTGCTCTGCGGGAGGCCGGTGAGTTGGCGGCGGCTCGTGAGTTGGATGAGGACACCCTGGCTCGGCGTCGTCGGCTGTTGGGTGAGGACCATCCCGACACGTTGAGGTCGGCGAACAATCTGGCTGCTGACCTGCGGGAGGCCGGTGAGTTGGCGGCGGCTCGTGAGTTGGATGAGGACACCCTGGCTCGGCGTCGCCGCGTGTTGGGCGAGGACCATCCGGAAACGCTGAGATCGGCGAGGAATCTGGCCGCCGATCTGCGGGCTCTGGAGGCGGCAGTGGTGCGGCGTCGGCGGCGGTGGTGGCGGCGGGGGGTCTGAGAACGGGCGGCGGGGTGGCGGGAGGATGGGGGTATGGAGACTTTGCTGGTTACTGGGGGGGCTGGGTTTGTTGGGGGGCACCTGGTCAGGCGGTTGGTGGGGGAGTATCCGGAGGCCCGGGTGGTGTCGGTGGACGACTACTCGGCGGGGAGCCGGCAGAACCGGGTGGACGATCCGCGGGTGACGTACCTGGACGCCAGTACCGTCGACATCCGGAAGGTGTGGGCGGATGCCGGGTTGCCGGATCCGGGGATGGTGTTCCACCTGGGGGAGTACTCGCGGATCGTGCAGTCGTTCGAGGACATCGACGTCTGCTGGGAGTCGAACCTGCGCGGCACCAAGGAGGTCGTGGCGTTCTGTCACGAGCGCGGGGCGCGGCTGGTGTACGCCGGGTCGAGTTCGAAGTTCGGCAATGACGGGCAGGACGAGAACCTCAGCCCGTACGCCTGGACCAAGGCGAAGAACATCGAGTACATCAAGAATTTCGCAAACTGGTTCGGACTGGACTATGTGATCACGTACTTCTACAACGTGTACGGACCGGGTCATGTCAGGCATGGCAAGTACGCCACCGTGATCGGGATCTTCGAGGCGCAGTACGAGCGGGGCGAGCCGCTCACCGTGGTCTCGCCAGGCACTCAGACCAGGGACTTCACCCACGTCGAGGACATCGTGGACGGCATCGTCCGGTGCGCCAGGGACGGTGAGGGCGACGGTTACCTGCTCGGCGCCGGCCAGGAATGGCCACTGATCGAGGTGGCCAAGATGTTCGGCACGGAATACCGCCTGGTGCCTGCCCGGCGTGGTGAGCGCGAGCGCGGTCGGGCCGACAACAGCAAGGCGCGCGAACTCGGTTGGCGGCCCCGCTGGTCCCTTCCGGATTACGTGGCGGAGTTCATTCGCGCCACTCCGCACAAATGATCTTCCACGCGCCGATACTAACCGTGCCTATATCATTACTCGGCGGTACGCGGGAGTCCTGAAAGATGTGATTTGGGTCGCAAGGCAGCATCTTTTTTAGTGATCGGTCAGTTCTTGTACATGTCCGGAACATGCTCCTTGACCTGCGACGATGCTCCTCGATAAGAGGCGACCGATACGTAGCGTAATGTCCGCTTCACTATCACGGGAACTGTGCAAAGACCCGAGTCATGTGACGATGTTTCTGGACGGCTCGTTGATCAAGGTGCTAATGCGCGTGCGCGGCGGGCAGGCACCGGGGGGGCCGCTCAAGTCCCTGCCCTCTGCGCAGGCCAGGGAAGGGACTCTCATGTCTGCTATGTCCGAGATCACCTGGGGCTTCAACTCCGAGATCACGTGGGGGCACAACTCGGAGATCACCTGGGGCTTCAACTCGGAAATCACTTGGGGCCACAGCTCCGAGATCACGTGGGGGTTCGGCTCCGAGATCACCTGGGGCCACAGCTCTGAGATCACCTGGGGCTGACCGCGCCCTGACCGAGGCTGACAGGGGCGACGGCGGCGGGCCGACCGCGCGTGCCGTCTCCTCGGCACGGCTCTGACGTGGGCAGTAGGCGTTCGCGGGTGTGCGAGACGGACCTGACGAGCTAAGGTTCCATCTTGTCCCCGAACGGTGGGAGGGCGGTCTGCCACCACGGAAGTCCGGCACACGCGACGCAGCCGGCCGTCGCGCGAATCTTGCTGCCCGCGCGCCGTGGCTGCTCGGCGGCATCATGCTGGCGCTGGACCTCGCCCTGTGGCTGACGATCTTCCCGGGACTCAGCGCGCCGCACCTCCGGGCGCCGGTCTGGGCGCTCGTCGCGGTCGGGTACGGCCTCGTCGGCCTGCGCGCCACCAACCTGCACTTCCAGCTCCGCCGCGAGGCGTTCGCCGTCACGGTCTCGGAGATTCCCCTCGTGGTGGGATTCTTCGTGCTGCCGCCGGCCGGCCAGATCGCGGCCTGTGCCGTCGGCGGGATCGCCGCCGCGGTCGTGGACAGGGTCGCGCCCTACCGCGCCTTCTTCAACATCGCCACGCGGATGACCACCGCCACCGCCGCAGTGATCATCTTCCGCACACTGACGCCCGCCGTCAATGTCCACCTGCTCGCGACCTGGTTCGCGACGTACGCGGCCGTCGTGACCGCCGCCGTGGTGAGCCTGGTCGCGGTCGCCGTCGTCCTCCGCGTCGTCCAGGGCCGGGTGATCTGGCGGTCCTTCCCGATCGCGTTCTTCGCCGGCGTGACCTCCGGCCTGGCCAGCGCCAACTTCGCGCTCATCACGGCGCTGGCGATGTCGGTGACGCGGTGGGCGCTGGCGCCGATGACCGTGGTGGCCGCCGCGTTCGTGCTGCTGTACTTCGCGTACGCCCGGAAGGTGCACGAGCACAAGAGCCTCGGTGACCTGTACGACGCCACCGCCGCGATCGGCGTCGCCCGCCACGACGGCACGTTCGCCGAGGAGCTGGTCTCCCGGGTACGCCGGCTGCTCCGCGCCGAGTCGGCCACGCTGTGGCTGCCCAGCCAGGGTCGCGAGCCCGAGCTGCTGATCGCCGCGCACGAGGACCGCGAGGGCGTCGACTACCTCAGCCCGACCCGCCCTGACCCGGCCCGCGCGATGGTGGTCAGGACCGCCCGGACGTACCTGATCGCGCCACGCAGGATGGACGAGCCGGTGATCAGGGAGAAGCTCGCCGGCCGCGGCGTCACCGACGCGATCCTCACCCCGCTGCGCTCCGGCGACGCGATCATCGGTTGCCTGGAGGTGGCGAACCGGCTCGGCCGCGCCGCTACCTTCACCCGCAGCGACGCCCGGCTGCTGGAGACGATCGCCGCGCACGCCGGCGTCGCCGCCGAGAACGACCGGCTGATCCGCCGGCTGAGCTGGGACGCGTACCACGACGTGCTGACCGGCCTGGCCAACCGCTGGCGCTTCCTGCAGGCGCTGGAGGATGAGATCGCCGCCGACGTGCCTCCCGGCGAGATCGTCGCGGTGCTGCTGCTCGACCTGGACTCGTTCAAGGACGTCAACGACACTCTCGGCCACGCGGCCGGCGACCAGCTGCTCAACGAGGTCGGCCAGCGGCTCAAGCAGATCGCCCCCGGCGGCGCGCTGGTCGCCAGGCTCGGCGGCGACGAGTTCGCGCTGCTGGTCAGGGCCAAGGGCA
The DNA here is from genome assembly GCA_045806985.1 of Mycobacteriales bacterium. Classification (GTDB taxonomy): domain Bacteria; phylum Actinomycetota; class Actinomycetes; order Mycobacteriales; family JBJMIH01; genus JBJMIH01. The sequence goes on from JBJMIH010000319.1 coordinate 21,542, forward strand.
GCGGCGTCATCCAGGAGGAGGCCGAGTCGCTCCAGCGGGCGCTGGAGCAGCCGTTCGAGTGGGACGGCGTCACGCTCGACGTCGGCGGTTCGATCGGCATCGCGGTCTACCCGGACCACGGCACCGACGCCTCCACCCTGCTCCAGCGCGCCGACGTGGCGATGTACGCCGCGAAGGGCCGCGGCCGCGGCATCGCCCTGTACGTCCCCACCATGGACTCCTCCAGCGTCCGCCGGCTCTCGCTCGCCGCCGACCTGCGCAGGGCCATCGAGGACGGCCAGCTGGAGGTGTACTTCCAGCCCAAGGTCGCGCTCACCGACCAGCAGCTCATCGGCGTCGAGGCGCTGGTCCG
>JBJMIH010000320.1:0-19686 GCA_045806985.1 Mycobacteriales bacterium
GCGGCAGCCGCGGGTGCAGCCGCGGAAGATCTCCACGCTGTACCGCTCGTGCACGGTCTCGGCGAGCGGGACCAGCGGCTTGCGCGGGTACGGCCACTGATCCAGGTCCATCGTGGTGCGCTTGCGGACCTGGAACGGGACGCCGGGCCGGTTCGGGGCCACCCGGCGGATCCGGCCGTCGGGCAGGTACTCCACGTCGTAGAAGCGCGGCACGTACACGCCGGGCACCGCGGCCAGCCGGAGCAGGACGCCCTCGCGGCCGCCGGGGCCGCCCTCGGCCTTCCACGCCTTCACCACGTCGGTGATCTCCAGCACCGCCTCCTCGCCGTCGCCGAGCACGGCGACGTCCACGAAGTCGGCGATCGGCTCCGGGTTGAACGCGGCGTGGCCGCCGGCGACGACGACCGGGTGGTCGGTGGTCCGGTCGACGGCGTCCAGCGGGATGCCGGCCAGGTCGAGGGCGGTGAGCAGGTTGGTGTAGCCGAGCTCGGTGGCGAAGCTCACGCCGAGCAGGTCGAAGGCGCCGACCGGGCGGTGGCCGTCGACGGTGAACTGGCTGACGCCGTGCTCACGCATCAGCGCCTCCAGGTCCGGCCACACCGCGTAGGTGCGCTCGGCGAGCGCGTCGTCACGCTCGTTGAGCAGCTCGTACAGGATCTGCACCCCCTGGTTGGGCAGGCCGACCTCGTACGCGTCCGGGTACATCAGCGCCCATCGGACGGCGGCTGCGTCCCAGTCCTTGACGGCGGAGTTCAGTTCGCCGCCGACGTACTGGATCGGCTTCTGCACCCGAGGCAGCAGCGGCTCCAGGCGGGGGAAGAGGGACTCGACAGGCATCTGCCTAGCGTACCCAGCGTGAGCGAGCCGGGCCGTGCCCGTTTCCCGTTGATGATCGTTCACACTTTGCCGGTACATTGCAGGGATCTCACGGAGGAAGGGCTCATGGGCGCCGCCACGGAGGGGAACGGACCACGGGGGCTGCCGCGGGGCGCGGTGCTCGCGCTGGCGGTGGTGGCGTTCGCGGCCGGCGGGGTGGGGGTGGGGTTCGCGCTGGGCGGCAAGAAGGAGTCGCTCGGTCCGGTCGCCGTGCGGCTGCCCACCGGCCCGCCGGCCAGCTCGCCGACCAGCCAGCCGACCAGCCAGCCGACCAGGGCCATCGCCGTTCCGTCGCCGCCGGCCGCCACACCCGTCGGTAACGGTCAGGTGACGATCACGGCGGTCGGGGACATCATCATGGGACACACGCCGGTCCTGCCGCCCGACGGCGGGCGCGCCTTCTTCGACCCCGTGAAGCCGGAACTCACCGGTGACCTGGTACTCGGCAACCTGGAAGGCGCCCTCACCGACCAGGCCTCGTCGAGCAAGTGCCCGCCGGGCGGGAGGGAGTGCTACGCGTTCCGGATGCCGCCCGGGTACGCGCAGTGGCTGCGCGGAGCCGGCTTCACCGTGCTGAACCTCGCCAACAACCACTCCCGCGACTACGGGATGCGGGGGCTGGCCGACACGAAGGCGGCGCTGACCGCGCACGGGCTGTCGTACGACGGGATGCCGGGGCAGGTGTCGATCCAGCGGGCCGGCGGGCTGACGGTGGCGGTCCTCGGCTTCGCGCCGTACGGCTGGACGCAGAGCCTGCTCGACATCCCGGCGGCGCAGCGGCTGGTACGGGAGGCGAAGAAGCAGGCCGACCTGGTGTTCGTGACGATCCACGCGGGCGGCGAGGGCGACGAGTGGCAGCACGTGAAGCCCGGGACCGAGACCTTCCTCGGCGAGAACCGCGGCGACTCCGTCCGCTTCGCCCACGCCGTCGTCGACGCCGGTGCGGATTTGCTGATCGGCTCCGGCCCGCACGTCCTGCGCGGCATGGAGTGGTACAAGGGCAAGCTGATCGCCTACAGCATGGGCAACTTCGCCGGCTACAAGTCCCTCTCCACCAGCGGCCCGCGCGGCATCGGCGGCATCACCCACATCACCCTCCGCGCCGACGGCACCTTCGTACGGGGCCAGCTCGCCTCCTCCCGCATGGTCGGCGCCGGCACCCCCGCCCTCGACCCCTCCCACCGCGCCGTCACCACGGTCCGCCAACTCTCCACCGCCGACTTCGGCCACTGCGCCGCCCAACTCTCCCCCACCGGCACCCTCTCCCCACCCACCTGCTAACCGAGGGCGGCGCGTACCACCTCGGCGACGCCGCGCGGACACTCGAACACCTCCTCCCAGGAGAACCGCAGAACCCGCCAGCCCAGGTCGGCCAGTTGGTGCTCGCGTGCCTGGTCGGCGCGGGTGGCCGCGACGGTGGCGTGCCACTCGCGGCCGTCCAGTTCGAGGCCGAGCCGGTGGCTCGGGTAGGCGAGGTCGAGGCGGTAGCGGGTGCCCTCGTGGAGCTGGATCGGGTACTGGGGTACGGGCGGGGGCAGGCCGTGCTCACGCAGCAGCAGGCGGGCGCCGGTCTCCAGGGGTGACTCGCTGCGCAGGTCGACCAGCCGGAAGCGGGCCTCGGCCCGGCGGCGTGCCGCCGCGCCGAACCAGGCCAGGTCCTCGACGAGGTCGGTGCTGCCGAAGAGGCCCTCGCGCATCGCCTTCTCGCACGCCCACACCGCCGCCACCGTGTCGGCGCGGATGAACAGGTCGAGGACGGTACGGAGTGGCGTGGTGACCGGTACGCCGGCGACCCGCACGGTGTCGGCGGGCCCGAGCGTGTCGCGGTGCAGTACCAGCGTGCCTGACCGGCGCCGGCGGGAGGACGGGGGCACGGTGAGGTGCTCCAGCCGGGTCGGGCGTACGGGTCCGAGGCCGTGGATCCGGGCCGCCGTCTGGTGGCTGGCCACCGCGCCGGCGAGGCCGCCCGCCACCAGCAGCGCGGCGGCCGCCCGGTGCAGCGGCGTGACCTCCACTCCCCCGTCCAGGTACACCCCGCGCTGCAGCCGTACCCACTCCCCGCATCGCAGCCGGTCCTCGACGTCCCGGGCCCCGTACCCGTCCGCCCACGCCTGCCGGCGGGTGAAGAGGCCGAGATCCTCGGCGACGACGGCGATCGAGGTACCAGTCACCCGTCCAGACTCGGCCAGGCCGGACGCGAACGGCGGGCGCGGCGCGAATCTGTGGATACAACCCAGGGATGTGGAAAACGTCCTGCCGAATCCTTGATCAACTGATCCGGCACCGCTGTCATTGCTGTGCGAGGCGGACGGTCATCTCGACGGTGATCTCGTCGCCGACGGCGATCCCGCGGGGCTTGCGGACGGCGGCCTTCAGCGGCAGCAGGTAGCCGCCGCCCTTGGGGAACAGTGAGGTCTCGAATTCGACGTCGCCGATCCGCGCGACCACCGGGATGACGCCCCAGCCGTAGCTGGCCATCGCCGCGACCTCCCGGATGTCCGCGGACTCCGGCTCGGGCACGGGCAGGTAGTAGTAGGGCGACGGGCCGCGCCATTCGATGACCCGACCGGCGAACGCGTACTCCACGGCTGCCTCAGCGTTCCGTGGAGCGGAGTTGGACGTTCTGGAGGAGGCCGATGGCCATCAGGTTGGCGAACATGGCGGAGCCGCCGTAGGAGACGAAGGGTAGCGGGAGGCCGGTGACGGGGGTGATTCCCAGGGTCATGCCGATGTTGATGAAGGACTGGTAGGCGAACCAGCAGATGACCCCGACGGCGGCGAGGCGGCCGAACATGTCGGGGGCTCGGGCGGCGATGCGGAAGCCGCGCCACAGGACGATGCCGAGGAGCAGGATGATCAGGCCGGCGCCGGCCAGGCCGAGTTCCTCGCCGGCGACCGTGAAGATGAAGTCGGTCTGCTGTTCGGGGACGAAGCCGCCCTGGGTCTGCGGGCCGTGGCCGAGGCCGCGGCCGAAGAGGCCGCCGGAGCCGATGGCGATCCGGGCCTGCTTGCTGTTGTACCCGATGCCCCGCGCGTCGATCCGCGGGTCGGTGAACGCCTTGATGCGGTCGATCTGGTGCTGCTTGACCATCCCGGCCTGGAACGCCACGAACCCGACCAGCACCGACGCCACCAGCAGCCCGATCACCCAGCGCATCTTCACCCCGGACAGGGCGAGCACGCCGAGCACGGTGAACGCCAGCACCGTGGCCGTACCCAGGTCCTGCCCGAGCAGTACCAGCAGCATCGGCACCGCGGCCAGCGCGAGCACGATCATCACGTCCATGCTGCGCGGCTCGTCCTCGGCGTCCCGCCGCTCGGCGAGGATCATCGCCATGCCGAGCACCAGCGCGAGCTTGGCGAACTCCGACGGCTGGAGCTGGAAGCCACCGCCCAGCACGATCCAGGCGTGCGCGCCGTTGATGGTCGAGCCGACGAAGAACGTCGCCACGATGCCGGCCAGCGACGCCACGTAGATGATCGGGGTGTACGCGCGCAGCACCCGGTAGTCGAGGAACACCATGGCCGCGCCGAGCACCAGCCCGATGCCCACGTTGAGCAGGTGTCGCTGGAGGTACAGGGTGGGGTCGCTGCCGATCGAGGCCTGCCGGGTCTTCGTCGCCGACCACACCAGCGCCGCGCCGATCCCGCACAGCGCGAGCGTGACGGCGACCAGCAGCCAGTCGAGCCGCTTCAGCCGCGAGCCGCGCTTGAACACCCGGTCCAGCGCGAGGCCGCTGGTACCGAGGGTGACCTGCTGGGATTCGAGGCCGGTCATCGCGGTCCCGGTCCCGGTCCCGGCCGGCGGTCGGGGCTGAGCCCGTCCGGCAGCGGCGCCGGCACGGCGGCCGGGCCGCCGCCGCCGGCGGCCGGCTTGATGGTGCCGTCGTTCTGCACGACGGGCAACTGGTCGGGGCCGGGCTCGGCATTGTTGGCGAAGATCGGCGGCTGGCCGACCCCGAACAGGCCGTTCATCACGCCGCGGACGGTCTTCGCGGCCCACGCGCGGCCCTGCCCGACCTCCTCCAGCATGGCCGCGACCACGTACTTCGGGTGGTCGACGGGGGCGAACCCGACGAACCAGGAGGTGTCCTGCCGGCTGGTCTTGGTGAGGCCGACCTCGGCGGTACCGGTCTTGCCGCCGACCGGGTACTTGTCCTGCGGCCAGTCCAGGAAGCCGGCGTACGCGGTGCCGCCGCCCTGGGTGACGCCGCCGAGCGCGCTGCGGATGTAGTTGAGGCCGCCGGCCGGCACCGTCACCTTCCGCACCACCTTGGGCTCGTTGTGCCAGATCACCTTGCCGTCCGGCCCGATCACGGCCTTGCCGATCTGCGGTTCGTAGTAGGTGCCGCCGTTGGCCATGGCCGCGTACGCCGCCGCCAGCTGCAACGGCGTGACCAGCACGTCGCCCTGCCCGATCGCCTCGTTGACGGCGTCACCGGCGCGCAGCGTGTACCCGTCGGTACAGAACTCCGCGTCCAGCCGGCGCCGGTCCTCGTCGAAGGCGGGGTTCTTGGCCCCGGCGCAGTAGTCGTTCTTGCGCGCCTCCCAGTTGGCCTTCTTCTCGGCCCGGTCCGGGATCCGGCCGGCGCTCTCCTCGGGCAGGTCGATGCCGGTCTTGGTGCCGAGGCCGTACTGGTGGGCGGTGTCGGAGATGTACTCGGCCGGGTTGCCCTTCGGGTGCAGACCGCCGTCGCGCACCCACATGTCGTAGCCGACCTTGTAGAACACCGTGTCGCAGGACTTGATGAGCGCCTGCCGGAGGGTCAGCGAGCCGAGCGCCTCGCTCTCGAAGTTGTGGAACGTCTGGGTGCCGAACTGGTAGGCGTTGGGGCAGTCGTAGCTGCCGTTGAAGTTGTACCCGGCCCGCGCCATCGCCGAGCTGCTGATCATCTTGAACGTCGAGCCGGGGGCGAACTCGCCCTGGGTGGCCCGGGACAGCAGCGGCACGTTGTTGGCCTTGGACACCAGCTGCTGGTACTCGGCCTGGGTGATGCCGCCGGTCCACACGTTCGCGTCGTAGCTGGGGTTGCTGGCCAGCGCGACGACCGCGCCGTTGGTGGCGTCCAGCACCACGACCGCGCCGGTGTCGGCCTTGTACGGCTTGCCGTACTTGTCCGGCGCGGTGCGGGCGTCGGCCATCTGGGTGGCGAGGGTCTGCTCAGCGAGGGCCTGCACCCGTGCGTCGATGTTGGTGACCAGGTTGCCGCCGGCCTGCGGCTGGGTCTCGGAGGCGGTGCCGATGACGTGACCCATCCGGTCGACGGCGAGCCGCTTCACCCCGTCCTTGCCGCGCAGGTACTTCTCGTATTCGAACTCCAGGCCGCCCTTGCCGATCAGGTCGCGCTGGGAATAGCCCTTGTACTGCGGCTTCTTCAGGTCGTCGGCGGTGATCGGGCCGAGGTAGCCGAGCGCCTGCGCGGCGAGCGTCTTGCCGGGGTAGTCGCGGACCGGCTCGAAGTCGGCGGTGATGCCGGGGTACTGCTCGGAGTGCTCGGCGATCTGGAGCGCGACCTGCGGCGGGGCGTCCTCCAGCACGGGTACCGGTTGCAGCGGCGAGCCGTTCCAGCAGGGCTGCTTGACGCCCTTGCCGCACGGCCGGATCTTGTCGGCCAGGTCCTTGGGCGGGACGTTGAGCAGCGCGCCGAGCTTGGCCAGGGTGGCGGCGCCCCTGTCCCTCTGCTTGGCCAGCTCGGTGCGGTTGACGGAGACGACCATGGCGGTGCGGTTGAGCGCCATCGGCTGGCCGTTGTCGTCGAGGATGAGCCCCCGTGCCGCCGGGGTGACGATCTCCCGGACCCGGTTGGCGTTGGCGGCGTTCGCGAACTCGTTGCCGGCCAGCACCTGGAGGTACCAGAGCCGGGCCACCAGCGTGACGAGCAGGCTCAGCACGAGGACTTGGAGGACTTTGAGCCGCACTTACCTCACCACATTTCCCGCCTTCGGGTGAACCAACCGGACAGCTTGGCCACCACGGGCACGACGAACGGCGCGAGCACCAGGTTGTAGACGGCGGCCGCTGGCACCGTCCTGCTCACCACCGGCCAGCCCAGCCGGCCGGTGCCGAGCAGCCCGAGCAGGCCGGCGAAGGCGAGCATCGCCGCGCCGGTGGCGAACGCGACGATCAGCACCGCGCCCATCGCGCTGTCCAGCCCGGCCGCCTTGCCGGCCAGGTAACCGGTCACGCAACAGACCAGGGCGAGCAGGCCGAGCGGGTGGTCGGACAGCGTGTCGGTGGCCAGGCCGGCGAGGAAGCCGAACACCATCCCGTCGTAGGAGCCGAGCGCGAGCGCGGCGGCCACCACCAGCAGCAACACCAGGCTGGGCCGGCCGAACGGCAGCGGCAGCAGGTTCACCACCGACGTCTGGAGCACCAGCGCCAGCACCACCAGCGGGCCCAGGACGAGGATCTTGCGGGCGACCATCAGCGGCCTCGCGACGGGGACGAGTTGGCCTGATTGGAGCTGCTGCTCGGCTGTCCCGACTGGCTCGGGTTCGGGCTCGGGCTGGTGCTGGGCGACGGCGACCGGCTCGGGGTGGGCAGCACCGAGTCGCGCGGGTCGGTGCGCGGCTGCTCGACGACGACCGCGACCAGGTCCAGCGAGGTGAGCTTCGCGAACGGCGTGACCTCGGCGGTGCGGACCAGCGCGCCGCGGGTCCCGGTCACCTTGGTGACCGTGCCGACCGGAATGCCCGGCGCGTACGTGGTCTCCCCGTACGGCCCGGTCACCAGCTGGTCGCCGGCCTTCAGTGAGGCCTGCGTGTCGAGCAGCTCGTACCGCATCGGCGCGAGCCCGTTGCCGTGGACGAGGCCGAGCTGGTCGGTGCGGGCCATCCGGGTGCCGACCGTGCAGTTCGGGTCGGCGATGAGCAGCACCGTGGCGGTGTACTCGCCGACCGTCTTGATGCGGCCGACCAGGCCGGCCGCGTTGATGACGGTCATGTTGGGCTTGATGCCGTCGCGGCGGCCCAGGTCGATGGTGGCGGACCACTCCAGGCCGGCCTGCGGTCCGATCGCGACCACCTTCCCGCGGACCACCCGGTACGGGCCCTTGCTGGCCAGCATGTCCATTCTGGCCAGTTCGGCGGCCCGCTTGCGGTCCAGCTTCGCGGCCTGCAACTCGGAGCGGAGCTGGGCGTTCTCGCGCCTGAGCTTCTTGGCCCTGTCGGCGGCGCCGAACGAGTTCCAGACGTCGCTGGCGGTGTTCCCGATCGGCGAGACCAGCGCGCTGACACCGCGCTGCACCGGGCCGAACACGCTGGCCGCGCCGGACCGGACGTTCCCCACGACGGAGCCGCCGTCCAGCTTGTAGTCCAGGGTGACCAGCAGCAGCGAGGCGACGACCAGGCTGACCAGCGTGACGCGCTGGCGACGGGACGGCCCGGTCACGAGCGGCGTCCTCCTTCAGGTTCGTGCGTGGTTAGGGCTCGGCGACGAGGATCCGCTGGAGCTCCTCGAACTGCTCCACGCACCGGCCGGCGCCGAGCGCGACCGAGTGGAGCGGGTTGTCGGTGACGTGGACCGGCATCGACGTCTCGTGCTTGAGCCGCTCGTCCAGCCCGTGCAGCATGGCGCCGCCGCCGGCGAGCACGATGCCGCGGTCCATGATGTCGCCCGCCAGCTCGGGCGGGCAGGTGTCGAGCGTGGTCTTGACCGCGTCGATGATCGCGTTGACCGGTTCCTCGATCGCCCTGCGGATCTCCTCGGCCGACACCACGATGGTCTTCGGCAGGCCGGAGACCAGGTCACGGCCGCGGATCTCGGCGTGCGGCTCGTCCGGCATCGGGAACGCCGACCCGATCGCGATCTTCAGCTCCTCGGCGGTGCGCTCGCCCAGCATGAGCGAGTACTCCTTCTTCACGTAGTTGATGATCGCCAGGTCCAGCTCGTCACCGCCGACCCGGATCGACTGGTGGGTGACGATGCCGCCGAAGGAGATGACCGCCACCTCGGTGGTACCGCCGCCGATGTCGACGATCATGTTGCCGGTCGGCTCGGGGACCGGCAGGCCGGCGCCGATCGCCGCGGCCATCGGCTCCTCGATGATGTACACCTTGCGCGCGCCGGCCTGCGTGGACGCCTCCTTCACGGCCCGGCGCTCCACACCGGTGATGCCCGACGGCACGCAGATGACGATGCGCGGCTTGGCGAAGTGGCGGCGCCGGTGCACCTTCTGGATGAAGTACCGCAGCATCCGCTCGGTCACGTCGAAGTCGGCGATGACGCCGTCCTTCAGTGGCCGGATCGCCTTGATGTTGCCCGGGGTGCGGCCGATCATCCGCTTCGCCTCGGTGCCGACGGCCAGGATGCCGCCGGTCTGCGAGTTGATGGCCACCACCGAGGGCTCGTTCAGCACGATGCCCTTGCCCCGGAGGTACACCAGCGTGTTGGCGGTGCCGAGGTCGACCGCCATGTCTCGGCCGAGGAAGGACATCGAGTTGGCCATGCTCGCCTCTTCTCGCCTTGTTTCGGGTGCTGACTACGGCGGTACCACGGGTCATGACTAGTGTCCAGCTAGCCATGAGAGCCGATTTGTCGCCACTTCCAAGCTTGCTTGCAGCGTAGCCGCGTGCCCATCCGACACGCCGGACATCAGCTACAACGCTCAGCTTCGTAAGGAGGTTGTCTCCGCTGGTCAGCGAATTAGGCGAGGCCGGGGAAGAACAGGTCGATCTCGCGCTTCGCGGACTCCGCCGAGTCCGAGCCGTGCACGAGATTCTCGGTGACCACGAGGGCGAAGTCGCCGCGGACCGAGCCCGGCGCGGCCTTCACCGGGTCGGTGGTGCCCATCATCGTGCGGACGGCCTCGACGGCGCGCGGGCCCTCGGCCACCAGCGCGACCAGCGGGCCGGAGGTGATGAACTCGATGAGCTCGCCGAAGAAGGGCTTTTGCGCGTGCTCGGCGTAGTGCCGCTCGGCGGTCGCGCGGTCCAGCGTGCGCAGGTTCAGCGCCACCAGCGACAGGCCCTTGCGCTCCAGGCGGCCGATGATCTCCCCGACCAGGCCACGCCTGACCGCGTCGGGCTTGACAAGGACAAGGGTGCGCTCGGACAACCCGGACTCCTTCAGTACGTACGGTGACTGTCGCGAAAGGGTATCGGGTCACGACGGCGGCGGAGCCGACAGGGTGCGCCGCAGCCACAGCACGTACAGCCAGACCGCCAGGAACACCACGCCCAGCACGGCCATCGCCAGGGTGAGCAGGCCGGAGGCGATGACCAGCAACTGGAGCACCGTGCCGGCCGGGTACGCCCACCGCCGGCCGGCCGCGCCGCCGACGAGCACCAGGGCCAAGGCCAGGGCCACCAGCGCGACCGCCCGCGGCGCCGACAGGCCGCCGCCGAGCTTGGCCACCACCGGCAGCGACAGCAGCACGACGACCGCCTCCAGCACCAGCGTGCTGGCCGCGGCGGCACGCACGCCGCGGGGCACCGCGCCTGTCGACGGCGACCCGCTGGACGACCCGGTGGCGGTCACGAGCGGACCAGCAGCGCGCGGGCGTCACCGGCGGTGACCACCGACCCGGTGATGAGCACCCCGAGGCCGCCGGCCTCCAGGTCGGCGCCCTCCTCGACCTGGCGTACCGCCGCCTCGATCGCGTCGTCCAGCCGGAGCGCGACCTCCACCCGCTCGGCGCCGAAGTACTCGACGGCGCGGGCGCCGAGCATCTCGGCGTCCAGCGCGCGCGGCGAGCTGTTGGCGGTCACCACCACCGACTCCAGCACCGGCTCGAGGATCTCCAGCATCCCGGCCACGTCCTTGTCCTCGAGCACCGCCAGCACGCCGACCAGCCGGGTGAAGCCGAACGCGTCCTCGACGGCCGCCACCGTGGCTTCCATGCCGGCCGGGTTGTGCGCGGAGTCCACCAGGATCGTCGGCGCCCGCCGCACCACCTCCAGCCGGCCCGGCGAGCTGGCCTGGGCGAAGCCCTCCTTCACCACCTCGACGTCCAACGGGCCGGTGTTCGCGCCGGCGCCGAAAAACGCCTCCACGGCGGCGAGCGCGGCGGCCGCGTTGCGGGCCTGGTACTCGCCGTGCAGCGGCAGGAACAACTCCGGGTACTCGCCGCCCAGCCCCTGCAGGCGGAGCAGCTGGCCGCCGACCGCGACCTTCCGGTCGATCACCCCGAACTCCAGGCCCTCGCGGGCCACCGTCGCGCCGACCTCGACGGCCCGGCGGAGCAGGATCTGCGCGGCCGCCGTCGGCTGGGCGGAGGCGATCAGGGTGGCGCCGGCCTTGATGATGCCGGCCTTCTCGGTGGCGATCGACTCGACGGTGTCGCCGAGGTAGTTCTCGTGGTCCAGCGCGATCGGAGTGACGACCGCCACCCTGCCGTCGGCCACGTTGGTGGCGTCCCAGGCCCCGCCCAGGCCGACCTCGACCACGGCGGCCTCCACCGGCGCGTCCGCGAACGCGGCGAAGCCCATCGCGGTGAGGTACTCGAAGTAGGACAGCGGCACCGGCTGGTTCCGGTCCACGATGGCGGCGTACGGGGCCACCTCGCGGTACACCTCCACGAACCGCTCCGCGCTCACCGGCTGGCCGTCGATGCTGATCCGCTCGGTCGGCGAGCCCAGGTCGGGACTGGTGTACCGGCCGGTACGCAGCTGGAACGTGCGTAGCAGCGAGTCGATCATGCGGGCGGTGGACGTCTTGCCGTTCGTTCCGGTCAGGTGGATGACCGGGTACGCCCGCTGGGGCTGGCCGAGCAGGTCCACCAGTGCCCTGATCCGGTCCAGCGACGGCTCCAGCTGGTTCTCCGGCCAGCGGGCCCGCAGCTCCGCCTCGACGGCGGCCAGCTCGGCCCTGGCTTCCGCGTCCCTCGCCACGGGGCCGAGGATACGCACCGTCAGGACGCCGGGCCGGCCAGGGCGGCCAGCCGGGCCCGCTCGGCGGTGGGCACGGCGAGGCGGGGCCGGCACGCAGTGCCGGACCTGGCCGAAGCCCTCCCCCGGCTCGGCAAGCCCGGCCAGCGCCCGTACCGTCGCCCGCTCGCCCGCTGGCCCGCCGGCCGGGCTGGTGCCGGCCGGGCCGCCACCGTCACCGAGTCCGTCAGCGCGTGACGTCCACGGCCAGGTCGCTGTCGGCGGGGGCGAACTCGAGCGTGCCGATGTGGCCGGCGTTGCGCAGGTCGTCGGTGACCTGGCGGAGCCGGTCGAGCGCCTCGGCCGGGCCGGTGACGGCCACGCTGGCGACCTCGGCCCGCATCGACAGCTTCGCCTCGGACTTGGCCCGGCGGACCGCTCCGAGCACGGTGCCGGCCGCCGGCAGCGTGGCGGCGTCGCCGCCGGCCGGCAGCGCGTCAGCGTCCGGCCACGGCGCGCGGTGCACCGAACCCTCCCGCCACCACGACCAGACCTCCTCGGTCGTGTACGGCAGGATCGGCGCGAACAGCCGCAGCAGCACGTCCAGGGCCAGCGCCAGCGCCGCCTTCGCCGACGCGGCCGCCGCCTCGCCGCGGTCGCCGTACGCCCTGACCTTCACCAGCTCCAGGTAGTCGTCGCAGAACTGCCAGAAGAAGGCCTCGGTGCGCTCCAACGCGGCCGCGTAGTTGTAGTTCTCGAACCTGTTGGTGGTGTCGCGGACGACCGCGGCCAGCCCGGCGAGCATCGCCAGGTCGAGCGGCTCGGTGACCGCCGCCGGGTCGGCCTCGACGACCGCGCCGGGGCCGAACAGGCCGAGGGTGAACCTGCTGGCGTTGAGGATCTTGATCGCCAGCCGCCGGCCGATCCGCATCTGGCCGGTGTCGAACGCCGCGTCCATACCCAGCCGGGCGCCGCACGCCCAGTACCGGACCGCGTCCGCGCTGTGCTCCTGGAGCAGGCTCAGCGGGGTGACGACGTTGCCCTTGGACTTGGACATCTTCTTGCGGTCCGGGTCCAGGATCCAGCCGGAGATGTTCACCGTCGACCACGGCACCGTGCCGTGCTCCAGGTGCGCGCGGGCCACGGTGGCGAACAGCCAGGTCCGGATGATGTCGTGCGCCTGCGGCCGCAGGTCCATCGGGAAGACCCTGGCGAACAGGTCCGGGTCGTCCTCCCACCGGCCGGCGATCTGCGGCGACAGCGACGAGGTCGCCCAGGTGTCCATCACGTCCGGGTCGGCCATGAAACCGTCCGGCTTGCCGCGCTGGTCCTCGGTGTACCCGGGCGGGCAGTCGCTGGACGGGTCGACCGGCAGGCTGGCCTCCTCGGCCGCGATCGGCGCGTCGTAGCGCGGCTCGCCGTCCCGGTCCAGCGGGTACCAGAGCGGGAACGGCACGCCGAAGAACCGCTGCCGGCTGATCAGCCAGTCGCCGTTCAGGCCGCCGACCCAGTTCTCGTACCGGGCCCGCATGAACTCCGGGTACCACGTCAGCTCCCGGCCGCGCTCCAGCAGGGCCTGGCGCAGCTCGAGGTCGCGACCGCCGTTGCGCAGGTACCACTGCCGGGTGGTGACGATTTCGAGGGGCTTCTCGCCCCGCTCGTAGAAGTTGACCGGCCGGCGGATCGGGCGCGGGTCGCCGTCCAGGTCGCCGGACTCGCGCAGCAGCTCCACGATCCGCTTCCGGGCGCTGAACACGGTCAGCCCGGCGAGCTGGGCGTACGCCTCCCGCCCCGCCGGCGAGTCGAGGCCGCGCGGCGGCTCGGGCAGGATCCGGCCGTCCCTGCCGATCACCGGCCGGGTCGGGAGCTGGAGCTCGCGCCACCACTGGACGTCGGTGAGGTCGCCGAACGTGCAGCACATGGCGATGCCGGAGCCGCGCTCCGGGTCGGCGGACGGGTGCGGGAGGACCGGGACCTCGACCCCGAACAGCGGGGTGCTGACGGTGCCGCCGAACAGCGGCCGGTACCGGTCGTCGTCCGGGTGGGCGATCATCGCCACGCAGGCCGGCAGCAGCTCGGGCCGCGTCGTCTCGATGTGCACGACGCCGCCGTCCGGGCGATGGAAGGCGATCTTGTGCCAGGCGCCGTCGTGCTCGCGGTCCTCCAGCTCGGCCTGCGCGACCGCGGTGCGGAACGTGACGTCCCACAGGGTGGGCGCCTCGGCGGTGTACGCCTCGCCGCGGGCCAGGTTGCGCAGGAACGCGCGCTGGGAGGCGCGGCGGGCGGTGTCGTCGATGGTGGCGTAGGTCATCTGCCAGTCGACGGACAGCCCGACCGTGCGCCAGACCTCCTCGAACGCCTTCTCGTCCAGCTCGGTGAGCTTCTCGCACAGCTCGATGAAGTTGCGGCGGGAGACCGGGATCTGCTGGGCGCCCGGCTTGTCCGGCGGCGTGAAGTCGGGGTCGTAGCCCAGCGACGGGTCGCACCGGACGCCGTAGTAGTTCTGCACCCGGCGCTCGGTGGGCAGGCCGTTGTCGTCCCAACCCATCGGGTAGAAGACTTCCTTGCCGCGCATCCGCTGGAAGCGGGCGATCGCGTCGGTCTGGGTGTAGGAGAACACGTGACCGACGTGCAGCGAACCGGACACCGTGGGTGGCGGGGTGTCGATCGCGTAGATCTCGTCCCGGGTCCTGGTGCGGTCGAAGCGGTAGACGCCGCGGTCCTCCCACTCGCGGATCCACTTGGCTTCGAGCCCGTCCAGGCTCGGCTTCTCGGGGAGGTTGAGGGGTCGCGCGTTCATAGTCCGAATCGTATTCGCGGGCCCGTACAGGGCGTGACTGAATTTCGGGCGGGTGGTTCGGGGTGGTTTCGGTGGTGACATCGCCAGGCCGGCGCAACCCTGGTGGTATGCGTGCCGAGTTGATGTCCGACGCCCGACAATACTCCACCCGGATCGCCGCGCTGCTGCGCGCGGACCCGGTGGCCCACCATCCGCTGGCCACCGCGCTGGACCGGGCCCTGCGCATCCCGGTGGTGGGCCAGAACCCGGACGACCGGTGGGCGCTCGCCGTGGACGGCGGCGCGGTCACCGGGGTGGCCCTGCACCGGCCACCCGACCCGGCGGTGGTCGGGCTGATGAGCGACACCACGGCGGGCGCGCTGGCCGGGCTGCTCTCCGAGGTGCGGCCGGACCTGCCCGGCGTGTACGGGCCGCAGCCGACCGTGGACGCCTTCGCCACGATGTGGCAGGAGCGGGGATACGCCAGGCCGGTGCTGGAGCGGTCCGACGGCGTCTGGACGCTCGACTCGGCCGACGCGCTGTCGGACACCGCGTACGCCACCGGTGAGCTGCGCCCCGCCGGCGAGCACGACCTGCCGCTGCTGCGGGACTGGGGCCTCGACGGCGTCGACGGCACCACGCTGCTGTGGGAGGCGGGTGGCCAGCCGGTGGCGGCGGCCACGGTGTCCCGGCCGCTGCACGGCGTGGTCGCGATCGGCACCGTCTACACCCTGCCCGAGCTGCGACGGCACGGGTACGGCTTGGCGGTGGCCGCCGCCGCCAGCCGGCACGCGCTCGAGTCCGGGGCCGAGCGGTGTATCTACCACGGCACCCTGGACCGGCCGGACTCGCTGTTCGAGGAGCTCGGCTACCGCCGTACCGGCGAGGTGCGCCGGTACGCGTTCGAACGCTCGAACACCGAGCACCCCACCGGCCTGTCGATGACGGGGACGACCACCGCCGCCCCCCGCCACCACGTCTAGGCGGTCTTCTCCCGGCGTTCGCGCTTGGGGGTCTCGCGGGGGACGATCGTGGGGTTGACGTGCCGGAGCACGACGTCGTGGCTGATCACCACGCGGGCCACGTCGCCGCGGGACGGTACCTCGTACATCACCGGGAGCAGCACCTCTTCCATCAGCGCGCGCAGGCCGCGGGCGCCGGTGCCGCGCAGGATGGCCTGGCCGGCGATGGCCTCGAGCGCGTCCGGGGTGAACTCCAGGTCGACGCCGTCCAGCTCGAACAGCTTGCAGTACTGCTTGACCAGGGCGTTCTTCGGCTCGGTGAGGATGCGTACCAGCGATTCCTTGTCCAGGCCGCGGACGCTGGTGATCACCGGGAGCCGGCCGATGAACTCGGGGATCATGCCGTACTTGATCAGGTCCTCGGGCATGGCCTCGATGAACATGTCCGCGCTCTCGCGGTCACGCTTGGTGCGCAGGTCGGCACCGAAGCCGATGCCCTGCTTGCCGACGCGGTTCTCGATGATCTTCTCCAGGCCGGCGAACGCCCCACCCACGATGAACAGCACGTTCGTCGTGTCGATCTGGATGAACTCCTGGTGGGGGTGCTTGCGGCCGCCCTGCGGCGGGACGCTCGCGGTGGTGCCCTCGAGAATCTTCAGCAGCGCCTGCTGCACGCCCTCGCCGGACACGTCGCGGGTGATCGACGGGTTCTCGCTCTTGCGGGCGATCTTGTCGACCTCGTCGATGTAGATGATGCCGGTCTCGGCCCGCTTCACGTCGTAGTCGGCGGCCTGGATGAGCTTGAGGAGGATGTTCTCGACGTCCTCGCCGACGTACCCGGCCTCGGTCAGCGCGGTGGCGTCCGCGATCGCGAACGGCACGTTCAGCATCTTGGCCAGGGTCTGCGCCAGCAGCGTCTTGCCGCAGCCGGTGGGGCCGAGCAGCAGGATGTTGGACTTGGCCAGCTCGACCATGTCGTCCTTGTGGCTGCCGGTCCGGTCGCCGCCGCCCGCCTGTACGCGCTTGTAGTGGTTGTACACCGCGACCGACAGGGTCTTCTTCGCGGAGTCCTGACCCACCACGTACTGGTCCAGGAACGAGTAGATCTCGGCCGGCTTGGGAAGTTCATCCCACTTGAACTCGGCGGACTCGGAGAGCTCCTCTTCGATGATCTCGTTGCACAGGTCTATGCACTCGTCGCAGATGTACACGCCAGGACCTGCGATGAGCTTCTTGACCTGCTTCTGGGATTTCCCGCAGAAGGAGCACTTCAGCAGGTCACCACCGTCACCGATGCGTGCCACGTGTGACCTTCTCCCTCCAGGTCGACCTGGCTTCAGGGTGCGCGTCCGCCGGTCGGCCGCCGGTTCCTGGCGCGTGCATTCCGACCGTACATCCTCCGGGGCGGGTGAGAACCCCCTTTCCCGGCGTGTCCGTCCTTATCTGCTGGCTGACCCGGCCATCAGGAGGCGCCGGCGAGCGCCGAGGCCTTGCGGGACTCGGTGATCGCGTCCACCAGGCCGTAGTCCAGCGCGCCCTCGGCGGTGAGGATCTTGTCCCGCTCGATGTCACGCCTGACCTCCTCGACCGACCGGTTGGAGTGCCTGGACAGCAGGGTCTCCAACTGGTCGCGCATGCGGAGGATCTCCCGCGACCAGATCTCGATGTCCGTGCCCTGGCCACCGGTGCCCTCTATGGCGGGCTGGTGGATCAGGATGCGGCTGTTCGGCAACGCCATCCGCTTGCCGGGCGTGCCGGCCGCGAGCAGCACCGCGGCCGCCGAGGCGGCCTGGCCCAGGCAGACCGTCTGGATGTCGGGGCGGATGAACTGCATGGTGTCGTAGATCGCGGTGAGCGCGGTGAACGAGCCACCAGGCGAGTTGATGTAGATGGAGATGTCCCGGTCCGGGTCCATCGACTCGAGGCACAGCAGCTGCGCCATCACGTCGTCGGCGGAGGTGTCGTCGATCGGCGCGCCGAGGAAGATGATGCGCTCCTCGAACAGCTTGCTGTACGGGTTGTAGATCCGCTCACCGGTGGAGGTCCGCTCGCGGAACTCCGGGATCGTGTAGCGGCCCTGCGGGTACTGGCTGGTCATGGGGGTCGCTCCTACCGAGGGTTACGCGTGCCGGCGCCTGCCGGGACGTCACGGGCGTTCTCGACGACGTGGTCGACCATGCCGTACTCGCGCGCCTCGTCGGCGGTGAACCAGCGGTCGCGCTCGAAGTCCTCGTCGATCTGCTCGACGGACTGGCCGGTGTGGAAGGCGATCCGCTCGGCCATCTTCCGCTTCGTGTACAGCATGTTCTCCGCCTGGATGGCGATGTCCGACGCGGTGCCGCCGATGCCGCCGGACGGCTGGTGCATCATCACCCGCGCGTGCGGCAGGGCCAGCCGCTTGCCGGGGGTGCCCGCGCACAGCAGGAACTGGCCCATCGAGGCGGCCATGCCCATCGCCACCGTGCTGACGTCGTTGCCGATGAACTGCATGGTGTCGTAGATCGCCATGCCCGCGCTCACCGAGCCACCCGGCGAGTTGATCCACAGGTTGATGTCGCGGTCCGGGTCCTCGGCCGCGAGCAGCACGAGCTGCGCGCAGATCTGGTTGGCGGCCTGGTCGGTCACCTCGGTGCCCAGGAAGATGATCCGTTCCCGCAACAGTCGGTTGTACACCGAGTCGTCGAGACTCATTCCGGACGGAGCCGGGGCCCGGCCCGTGGGCACGTACAGCTCGCTCACTGTTTCTCCAGTCGTGGTCCGCGTCGGTGAGGCGGGGGCCGGGGATTGGCCGGCTGAGCCGACCATATCCCGGTCGTCGGCCGACCCGCCCGTCGTTGGCAGGCTTGTTCGCTGACGGCGCAGGAGGGCCGGTCCGGCCTAGGACTCGACAGCCCCGGCAGCCTCCACCGCCTCGCCGTCCCCGGCGTCGTGGTCGTGGTTGTGGTCGTGCTCGACCTCGTCGTCGGCGGCCACCACGGTCTCGCCGCCGCCGATCTGCTTGAGGTCCACCGGCTCGCCGGACGCGTCGGTGATGCGGGCCGCCTCCACCACCAGGGCGAGGGCCTTGCCGCGCCGGATCTCGCCGGCGAGCACCGGCAGCTGGCCGGCGTCGACCAGGCGCTGGGCGTACTCGTTCGGGTTCACCCCGTACCGCTGCGCCCGGGTGACGACCTCGCCGGTCAGCTCCTGGTCGGTGACGCCGATCTGCTCCGCGTCGGCGACCGCGTCGAGCACCAGCTGCGTCTTCACGGCCCGCTCCGCCGCCTCGGCGACCTCGGCGTCCAGCTCCTCCAGCGACCTGTCCTGCTGCTGGGCGTAGGCCTCCCTGGTGAGGTTGGCCTGCTGGAGCTGCTCGTCCATCTCCTGGGCGCGGTACTCCTTCTCCGCGTCGACGATCTTCTCGGGCAGCGGGATGTCGACCGCCTCGAGCAGCGCCTCGAGCACCTTGTCGCGGGCCTCCAGGCCCTGCTGGATCCGGCGTACCCGCTCGACCCGCTGCCGGGTGTCCGCCCGCAGCTCCTCCAGCGTGTCGAACTCGCTGGCCAGCTGGGCGAAGTCGTCGTCGGCCGGCGGCAGCTCCTTCTCCTTGACCGAGCGGACGGTGACCTTCACCTCGGCCTCGCGGCCGGCGTACTCCCCGTTGGCCAGCTCGGTGCTGAACGTCTTCTCGTCGCCGGAGCTCATCCCGATCAGGGCCTGGTCGATGCCCTCCAGCAGCTCGCCGGAGCCAACCTGGTAGGACAGGCCGTTGGCGGAGCCGCCCTCGACGTCCTGGCCGTCGACGGTGGCGTGCAGGTCGATGGAGACGTAGTCGCCGTCGGCGACCGGCCGCTCCACGCCCTTGAGGGTGGCGAACCGCTCGCGCAGGCCGTCGACCTGCTCGTCCACGTCGCTGTCACTGATCTCGATGTCGTCGACGGTGACGGCGAGGTCCTCGAACGCCGGCAGCAGCATCTCCGGGCGGATGTCTACCTCGGCGGTGAACTCGACGCCGTCCTTGTCGTCGTACTTCGTGACGTTGATGTCAGGCTGGCCGACGACCTTCACCTCGTGCTCCCGGACCGCGTCCGCGTACCGCTGGGGCACCGCGTCGTTGACCGCCTGCTCGAGGACGAACGCCCGGCCGACACGCTGGTCGACGATGGCCGGCGGCACCCGGCCCGGACGGAAGCCCGGCACCCGGATCTGCTGCGCGACGCTCTTGTACGCCTTGTCCAGGCTGGGCTTCAGCTCCTCGAAGGGCACCTCGACGGAGAGCCGAAC
>JBJMIH010000321.1:0-24999 GCA_045806985.1 Mycobacteriales bacterium
CGGTCACCTGGCGCTGGTCGCCCTGCGCGCGAGGGACAGCCGCATCCTCGCCAACGCCGCGCTGCGGCCGACGGCCCGTGGCTGGCGGATCGTGGAGCTCCAGGCGCGGTTCAACCACGATCCGGGCGAGGAGCTGCGCCGCCGGGTCCGCGCCTGGGTCGCCGGCCTGCCGGGGCCTGACGCGCCCGACACGGCGGCGCCGCCGGCCCGGCGCTCGCGGTCCGGCCGGCACCGTCCCGCACACCCGAGCCCCGCCGCCCGGCTCGCCCGCGACCTGGGCGGGCGGGTCGCGGATCTCGTCGCGGCGGCCGCCGCCGAACCGGCCAGCGCCCACGCCACCACCGTGATCGCTGCCCTCGCCGCCCGCGAGGGCACGGCCGGCGACCCGTACGGCGCGCTCACCGCGCTGCGCCGGGCCACTGGCGACCGGCCGCTGGCCGCGGCCTGCCGGCGCGCGCTGGCCGACCCGGCCGGACTGGTGGCGCTGTGGCAGGCCACCGGCGACCGGCCGCTGGCCCGCGTACTCGCCGGCCTGCCGGACGCCGACGCGGACCGGCTCGGCCCGCTGCTGCTGGACGCGCCGCTGCCCAGAACGCTGCGCGCGCTGGCCCGGCTGCCCGGGATCGCGCCGGTCCGCACCGGCCACCTGGTGGCGCTGCGGGTCCGCGCGGCGCTCGGGACGCTCCTCCGCGAGGACGCCTCCGAACTGGCCCGCGCGGTCGACGCCGACCCGTACGCGCCGCTGGTCCGCGCCGCCGCCCTCGCCGTCACCTCCTGGGGTGGCCTGAACGCGGGCGCCGTCACCGCGGTGCTGCCGGCGCGCCACGTCGAGATCCCGGACTTCCCCCGGTCGGCCCTCAACGACCAGCGGTGGGAGGCGAGCTGGCCGGACGCCACCGAACTCGGCGCCGTCGCCGACGGTTTCTGGGACCACATCGCCGACCACGGCCTGCTGCTGCCCGTGTCCTGGCTGTCGGGCGGCGGCTGGCCCGCCCTCTGGTCCCGCGCCGCCCGCCACCGCCCGCCGGGGACACTGTCGGGGTGAACAGCGCAGCCGAGGACGGGTCGACGCGACAGGTGGGTTACCGGCGGTCGGCGGGGTCGCCGCGCGGCCAGGCCAGGCGGCGGGAGCTGCTCGACCGCGTCACCGACGACCTCGCCGTCAACGGGCTGGTGGACTTCTCGCTCCGCCGTGCCGCGCGGGCGGCCGGCACCACCCACAAGGTGCTGCTGTACCACTTCGACGGCGTCGAGGACCTGCTCAGGCAGGCGGTCTTCAAGCTGCGCGAGCGGCGCATCGAGGCGGCGCTGGCCGCCGCGGCGGAGCCGGCCACCGGGTCGCTGGCGGGCCGGATCCGGGCGGTGTGGCCGGTGCTGGTGGCCGAGGAGGCGGGCCTGCGGCGGGTGCTCGACCAGGCCATCGGCCTGGCGATGTACGACCCCGACCGGCACGGCGCGCTGGCCAGGGAGGCGTCGCGGCAGTACCTGCCGATCCTGATGTCCTTCTGCCCGCCGGGCTGGCCGGACCGGCGCAAGTTCGAAATGGCCGAGATGATCCTCGCGACGCTGCGCGGGTTCCTGCTGGAACGGCTGGTCGGCGAGGACCCGTCGGGGGTCGCGGGCGGGTTCGAGGCGCTGGTCAGGGCGCTGGAGAGGGAGGAGTCCGCCGACCGGTGACCACCGCTCCCGGAGAGCCGCGTCACATCCGCGCCGGGCCTGGGTGACAGCTTGTGAACCACGTGGTTCACTTGCCGACATGCGGGTACCTGGAAAGCGGGAGAAGGTTCGCTTCGCCAGCGGCGACACCGAGTGCGCCGGCTGGCACTATCCGAGCGCCAACGGCGCCTGCGTGATCATGGCCGGTGGCCTGGGCGTGACCAAGGAGCCCGGCACCGATCCGTTCGCGCGACGCTTCCACGAGGCCGGGTACGGGGTACTCGCCTTCGACCACCGCCGGTTCGGCGAGAGCGGCGGCCGGCCGCGCCAGATCGCCAGGGTCAGCGAGCAGCAGGCCGACTGGGACGCGGCGCTCTCCTACGCCGCCACGCTGCCGGGAGTCGACCCGGCCAAGCTGGTGGCCTGGGGCTTCTCGCTGGGCGGCGGGCACGTCTTCCGCGTCGCCGCGCGCCACCCGCGGCTGGCGGCGGCGATCGCGCAGACCCCGCTCGCCGACGGGCCGGCCGCCGGACCCACGGTGATGCGCCACCAGAAGCCGCTCACGACGCTGCGCCTGCTCGGTACGGCCCTCGTCGACGCGGCCGGCGGACTCCTCGGCCGGCCGCCGGTGCTGATCCCGCTCGCCGCCGAGCCGGGCACGGTCGCGCTCCTCAGCACGCCGGACGGCCTCGACGGCGACCGCGCGCTCAACCCGGACAACCGGTACCCGGAGTGGCGGCAGGAGGCCGCCGCCCGCTCCACCCTGCGCCTCGCGGTCCACCGGCCCGGCCGGGCCGCCGCCCGGATACGGTGCCCGCTGCTGGTCCTCGCCTGCGACCAGGACCAGTCCGTCCTGCCCGGACCCGCCGCGCGGGCGGCCCGGCGGGCGCCGCGCGGGGAGCTGGTCCGGCTGCCGGGCGGGCACTACGCGCCGTTCCTGGAGATGCACGAGCGGGCGGTCGAGGCCGAGCTGTCCTTCCTGCGACGGCACGTGCTCGACCGGGCAGCGGCGGACGTGCCGGCGTGAAGCGGGTCGAACTGTCCGCCGGCACGGTGGAGTACTCCGACACCGGCGACGGCCCCGTCGTCGTGCTGCTGCACGGGCTGATGATGGACGCCTCGCTGTGGAGCGGCGTGGTCGCCGACCTGTCCGCCGACCACCGGTGCGTCGTGCCGACACTGCCGCTCGGGGCGCACCGGGAGCCGACGCGGGCCGGCGCCGACCTGTCGCTGCCCGGCATCGCCCGGCTGGTCGGGGAGTTCCTCGACCGCCTCGACCTGCGCGACGTCACGCTCGCCGGCAACGACACCGGCGGCGCGCTCGTCCAGCTGGTCATGCGCGACGGCGCGGCCAGGGTCGCGCGGGTGGCGCTGGTGTCGTGCGAGGCCTTCGACAACCTCCCGCCGGGGCTGACCGGCCGGACGCTGGTACGCACCGGGAAGCTGCCGCCACGACTGTTCGGGCTGTTCATGCAGCAGATGCGGGTACGGCCGCTGCGCCGGCTCCCGCTCGCCTTCGGTTGGCTGACCAAGCGCGGCGACGCCGCCACCGCCCGGTGGGTGCGGCCGGTACTCACCCGACCCGACGTCCGCCGCGACGCGGTACGGGTACTGCGCGCGATCGCCGCCGACACCGGCCTGCTGCTCGACGTGGCCCGAACCCTGCCGGACTTCGACCGGCCCGCCCTGGTGGTGTGGGCGAGCGGCGACCGGGTGATGCCACCCGAGCACGGCCGCCGCCTCGCCGACCTCCTCCCGCGGGGCAGGCTGGTCGAGATCGACGACAGCTACACCCTCATCCCGCTGGACCAGCCCAGCAAGCTCGCCGCGGCCCTCCGCGCCTTCGCCCGCTGACGCCCGCGTGTTGACGCGCGGGGTGGCGGGCGCGAGGGTACGGGCGTGGACGAGGCCGAAGCGGGCCGGCGGCTCCGTACCCGGTACCGGATGTCCGACAACCTCCGCCTGCTCCGGTATCCGCGCGTGGTCGCCACAGTGGTCGCCGTCGTGGTCGTGCAGGCGGTCGTCCGCGATCGCCTGCACGGCCCGGCCGGGCTGGCCGGTCTCCTGCTGACCGCCGTCGCCGGCGTGGTCGGCGTGGTCGCGGCGGTGAAGGCCGGCCGGGACCGGGAGGCGCGACGGCAGTGGACCGATCCCCGGCCGCCGTGGCAGGCGGTACGCGACCACGCCGTCCGGGTGCTCGCCGACTCACCGGCGCGGGTGGACGCGGAGCCGCCGGGCGACGGGCGGCACGCCTGCGTCACCGTGATCTCGGCGGAACGCCGGATCGCGCTGGTGGTGAAGGGGATGCGGGTGTACGCGCACGTCGACGGCGAGGCCGATCCGATCGAGCTGGTGCTGCGGGAGACCGCACGGGGCGGCTGGCGGGAGGACCTCGCCGACCTCCTCCGCACGCCCGCACGGTGACAGTCGTGGACGCGGCCGACAGGGAGCGGCCGCTGCTAGTCGGGGAACGCCGGGAGCACGTGCCGGGCGAACAGCCGGATCTGGTCGCGCATCTCCTCGACGGTGTTGCCGACGAACAGCAGCGCGGTGAACTGGTCCAGGCCGGCCCGCTCGTACGCGGCGACCTTCGCGCACACCTCGTCCGGGGTGCCGATCAGGTTGAGGTCGAAGTACGTGTCCTGGTCGACGCCCCTGGTCATGGTTTCGGACAGCGACTGGCGGAACAGGTCGAAGGAGGAGTCGCGGAATCGCTGGCGGGCCTGTTCCGTCGTGTCGCCGAGGCAGACGACCGACTGGAGCGCGGTGACCAGTGTGGACGGATCGCGACCGGCGGCGCGCGCGTACCCGGCCACCTTCGCCCTGCCCGTCCGGATCGCGTCCGGGCCGACCTTGGCCGGCAGCCAGCCGTCGCACAGCTCGCCGGCCCGCCGCAACGAGCCGTCCACGTTGCCGCCGGACCAGATCGGCAGCGGCGACTGGACCGGCTTGGGGTAGGACTCGACGTCGGAGAAGTTCACGTACTCGCCGTGGTAGCTGGAGTGACGCTGCTCCCACAGCACCCGCAGCGCCGCGATCCGCTCGCGGGTCAGGTCGGCGCGGTTGGCGTGCCGCAGTGCCGGGACGACCGCCTCGAACTCGTCCCGGTACCCGCCGACGGCCACCCCGAGCGAGACCCGGCCGTCGCTGAGGTGGTCGAGGGTGGCGACCTGCTTGGCCAGCAGGATCGGGTCGCGCAGGGTCATCACCATGATGCCGGTGGTGAGCCGGAGCACCGACGTCTTCGCCGCGACGTGCGACAGCACGACCAGCGGCTCGAAGAAGTCGGGCGGCTCGTCCCACGCCGCGCGGATGTAGTTCATCGTGGAGAGGTGGTCGTTGCCGGCGGCGTCGTGGTACCCGAGCTGCTCCGCCTCGATGGCGAGGTCCACGACCTGGTGGACGTCGGCGAACGGCACCGGGTGCATCATCCCGGAGGTACAGGTGGGGAGCTCGATTCCGAAGCGCATGACACGATTCCTCCGCTGCTCGTGGACTACTTCGCTACGCTACGGTAGCGTAGCGGAGTGGCCGGAGACAGGGAGGAACGGACAGCTGTGACGAACCCGACAGAAGGGCTCGATCCGCGCGTGCTCCGCTCGCGGCGCGCGATCATCGACGCGGCGGTCGACTCGCTGGTCGAGCACGGCTTCGGCGGGACGACGATCGAGGCCATCGCGGCCCGCTCCGGCGCGGCCAAGACCACCATCTACCGGCACTGGCCGGACCGGCGGGCGGTACTGCTGGCCGCCGTCGAGTCGATCGTCCCGACCGCCGAGGCCGCCGACACCGGCTCGCTCCGCGGCGACCTCACCTCCTTCGCGCACGACCTCGACCGGGTACTGCACGCGACCCCGACCTCCGCCCTCATCCCCGGTCTCATCGAGGCCGCCGAACGCGATCCGGAGCTGGCGCGCGCGCTCGCCGACTTCACCGCCAAGCGTCGCCGGCCCATCCACGCGGCCGTCGCCCGGGCCGTCACCCGCGGCGAGGCACCGGCCGGCACCGACCCCGAACTGGTCGCCGACCTGCTCCTCGGCCCGCTGTTCTACCGCCGGCTGCTGTCCAGGGAGCCGCTCACCGACGCCTTCATCGACCAGGTCACCACCGCAGTCCTCGCCACGCTGAACGCGGGGTGATGAACCCCGCAGGACTGGCCTACCGGTACTACACGGACCCTCCTGCGGACTGGGCTGATCCTCAGCCCAGTGACATGTCCTCGGCGGCGAGGTAGGTGCGGGCCGCCCAGGACACCGGGTCGGCGGCGAAGTGGCGTTGCATGGCGCGGTCGCGGAGGGCGTTGTCCAGGGCGACCATGATCATCGACTGGTCGAGGACGAGCTGGCGATGGCCGACCGCGCCGGTGGTCGGGTTGACGGCGTCGAAGAAGCCGGTCGGGCCGTACACGCCGGGGAAGCGGGTGCGGAGGGCGGCGATGTTCGCGTACGCCTGGCGCGGGGCGACGTCCAGGGCGAGGAACGACGCGTGCGGGGTCACCACGTCCTCGGTGGCGCAGCCGTGGCACTGCGACAGGCCGAGGTTCGGGTTCGCCGCGGTCGCGCCGGCGCCGAAGTACGGGAACGCCAGCCCCTCGACGCCGTAGCCGCCGTACCCGCCCGAGTCGTCGGCGGTGCTGGCCGGCGACATGCCCCAGACCGGCAGGTGCAGCGCGCCGGTGGCGTACCTGATCTGCACCTGGACGGTGCGGGCGCCGGCCAGGCCGAACGTGTGCCGTCCCCACGAGGTCTCCGGTACCACCTCGTTCGCCATCAGCGCCTCGAACATGCCGCCCGCGAACGTCGGGACGAACGTCAGGTCGGTGCCGGGGTAGGTGTAGTGGCCTTCCCAGACCGGGAACCGCTGCCGCGTCCGGGGATCGGTCACCGTCCGCCAGGACCCGGCCATCGGCCACTGGCCCTGCCAGGAGAAGTCCGGGTCGGTGGCGGCGCAGTCGGGGTACGGCGCGGGCGGTGGCAGCTCGCGCCAGCTCCGCCACCAGACGTTGCCGGGCATCTGGCGCAGGCCCATGCCGAGGTACGCGGAGATCCGCGGATCGCTGTAGAGCGCGCCGTTGTGGTAGTAGTGCGTCCAGTTGTCGCCCTGGTCGGGCGGGAGGCCGACGTAGTAGCCGCCGAACATCTGGCCGGTCGGCTGGTTGCCGGGCACGGCGGGGTTGACGTCGCAGTGCGTCTCGGCGCGGCCGTCGTAGAACCGGCCGAAGTCCATCGGGGCGAGCAGGCTGTCGGCCAGGCCGCGGAGTTCGGGGAGCGCCTGGCGGGCGACGACGAGGCCGGAGGCGTACCAGCCATTGTCCACATTGGAGATGAAGAAGCAGTTGTCGAAGGCCGGGGCCGTCTCGGTGGCGCAGTCGACGTCACCGGGGTCGCGGAGGACGTGACCGGTGGACGTGTCGTACCACTGGTACAGGAAACCGTGGTCGCGGGGCAGGCGCGCGACCTCGGCGAGGGTGTCGCGGACCCGCTGCCGCGCCTCCGCCCGGCCGATCAGCCCCAGGTCGTCGGCGGCCACCACGGCCCACAGGTACACCCCGACGTTCGCCGCCGAGGTGTACCGGCCGTAGGCGGTGGGCGTGGGCGAGCCGCCGGCGAAGGTGAGGTTGTCCAGCGGCAGGTGCGTCGCCGGATCGACGTCGACGGCGTAGAACCGCCAGCTGTCCCTGGCGATCCCGCGCAGCGCCGCCCGCTCCCCCGCCGGCAGGCCGCCGTACGCCGCCACACCGCCACCCGCGCCGCCCGGCGTGGCGGCCCGCGCCGGCACCGGGCTGGCCGCCAGCAGCGCGGCGGCCGCCACCATGACCCACGACCTCGTCATGCCCCCGATGATGTCCGCTTCACACGGTTCCGACCACTAACGCCTCAGCCGCGATGAACCTGGAGCCGTGCGCATGGGGCTCCCTTCTTCGCACGCGACGCCCGGCGGCGACGGTGGAGAATCTCGGCGGGAGGCGTCCGCTGGGTTGACAACCGGAGTTGCACGGTTTTGTCTTCTTTGTGACCCTGCCGCCCAGGAGGACCCCATGCGCTCCCGGACCCGCGCGTCGTACCCGCTCGCCGCCGCCCTCGCCACGGCCGCGGCCCTCACCGCCGTCCCGATCGCCGCCTCTGCCGGCCCTGTACACCGGGCCGTTGACAACGTTGTCAGGGACGGCCACGCCCGCTTCGAGGTCCTCACCCCGACCCTGGTCCGGCTGGAGTACGCCGCCGACGACCAGTTCACCGACGCCACGACGTTCAACGCCCAGCACCGCGACCTGCCGGCACCCCCGTTCACCTCCACGGTCGAGAACGGCTGGCGGGTCATCCGCACCGCCAACCTGACCGTCCGCTACCAGCAGAACTCCGGCCCGTTCACCCCCGCCAACACCGCCGTCGACCTCACCGTCGCCGGCAAGGCGGTGACCGCGCACCCGCGCTTCGGCGGCCAGGCGGCCTGCGCGTTCGGCACCGCCTGCGAGGCCGAGGACGCGGTACTCACCGGCGGCGCCCAGCTCGCCACCGACCACACCGGGTACTCCGGCAGCGGCTTCGTCGCCGGCTACGAGCAGGCCGGCGCCGCCGCGTCCTGGACGCTGAGCGGCGTGCCCGCCGCCGGCGACTACACGGTCGCCGTCCGGTACGCCAACGACCGCGGCTCCGACGGCCAGGTCACCACCCGCACGCTCAGCCTCACCGCCGGCGGCGCCACGACCACCGTCAACCTGCCGCCCACCGGCGGCTGGGACAGCTGGGCCGACGCGACCGCCACCGTCCACCTCCCGGCCGGCGCCAGCCCGCTCGCCGTGACGTGCGGCGCCGCCGACTCCTGCAAGGTCAACGTCGACCGGGTCGCGGTCTTCCCGGCCGGCCAGCCGATCCCGGGGCCGACGCCGCCGGCCCCGAGCACCAACCTGGGCGGCTACTACCGCGGCCTGGACGGGCAGAGCGGCCCGGTGCCGCTGCACGACGGCCTGCTCGACACCGCCGGCTGGTACCTGCTCGACGACACCCAGACGGCGCTCTGGACGCCGTCCGGCTTCCCGCAGCCGCGCCCCGGCCACCAGGGCGCCTACCAGGACGGGTACTTCTTCGGCTACGGCCACGACTACCGCACCGGCCTGCACGACCTGGCCGCGCTCACCGGCCCGTCACCGCTGCTGCCGGAGTGGGCGTTCGGCAACTGGTACTCCCGCTACCAGGCCTACACCACCAGCGACTACGAGAACACGCTGCTGCCGGCGTTCCGCTCCGAGCACGTGCCGCTGGACGTGCTGGTCATCGACACCGACTTCAAGCACCCGAGCACCTGGGACGGCTGGAACTGGAACCCCGACCTGTTCCCCGACCCGCAGTCGTTCATGGACTGGACCAAGGCGCAGGGCCTGCACGTCACGCTCAACGTCCACTCCAGCATCGACTCCGGCGACCCGCAGTTCCCCGCCGCCAACCAGCGCGCCGGCGGGCTGATCAACAACGGCGGCACCAACTACGTCTGGGACTGGTCCAACCCGGCGCACGTGGACTCGTACCTCTCCGTCCACCAGCCGTTCGAGCAGCAGGGCGTGCGGTTCTGGTGGCTGGACTGGTGCTGCGACAACAGCCGCTCCTCCATGCCCGGCCTGACCCCGGACTCCTGGATCAACCAGCTCTACACCAGCGACCTGACCAGCAAGGGCGAGCGCGGCTTCGCGTTCTCCCGGCTCGGCGCGTCCAATCAGGACTACAGCGGCACCTACCCGTCCGGAGCGTGGGGCGAGCACCGCAGCACCGTCCACTTCACCGGTGACACCTTCGCCACCTGGGACATGCTGAACTTCGAGAACTACTTCACGATCCGCGAGGGCGACATCGGCGTGCCGTACGTCACCCACGACATCGGCAGCTTCCACGGCGGCCACCTCGCCGACGACATGTACGTGCGGTGGTTGCAGCTGGGTGCGTTCCAGCCGGTCGACCGGCTGCACTCCGACCACGCGCCGCGGCTGCCCTGGGAGTACGACGACGCGGCGCGGGCACCGGCCGAGAAGTTCATGCGGCTGCGCGAGTCGCTGGTGCCCTACCTGTACACGACCGCCCGCCAGTCCTACGACAGCGGCGTGCCGATGGTGCGCGGGCTCTACCTGGACTACCCGGACACCCCGGAGGCGTACCAGTTCGACCACGAGTACATGCTCGGCGACCAGATGCTGGTCGCGCCGGTCGGGACGCCGGGCGCGGTGGCGTCCACGCAGGTGTGGTTCCCGCCCGGCACCTGGACCGACTACTTCACCGGGGCGCAGTACACCGGCCCGGGGACGCAGACGGTGAGCACGCCGCTGGACCGGATGCCGGTGTACGTGAAGGCCGGCGCGGTGCTGCCCACCCAGCCGTACGTCGACCACCAGGGCCCGAACATCCCCACGCTGCTGCGCGTCGACGGCAACGCCGCCGGCTCCAGCCGGTACTACGAGGACGCCGGCGACGGCCTCGGCTACCAGCACGGCGAGTACGCCTGGACCAAGGTCGACCACGCCGTCGCCGGCGGCGAGCAGGCGGTGACCATCGGCGGCGCGGCCGGCAGCTATCCCGGCCAGCCCGCCAGCCGGCGGCTCCAGATCGACCTGACCGACGTGACGAAGCCGGCGAACGTGCTGGTCGACGACACCCCGCTGCCCGCGTCGGCGTGGCGGTACGACGCCACCACCCGCACCGTGCACGCCGACCTGCCGGCCACCGGCACCACCTCGACGGTGACCGTGCGGTTCGCCGGCACCCAGCGGGTCGCCGTCGCCCCGCCGCCCGCGGTCGGGTTCGCGCTCGCCGCGCCGGCTCTCACCGCCGGGCAGGCCGGCACGGTCACCGCGACCGTCACCAACTACGGGCCGGGGCCGATCAGCGCCGCCGCCGCCAGCCTGCCGCTGCCGGCCGGCTGGACCGCGACACCCACCACGCCGACCGCCCTCGGCCAGCTGCCGGCCGGCGGCACCGGCACGGTGAAGTGGCAGGTGAGCGCGCCAGCGCCGACAGCGGCGATCGACACCGCCCAGCTCGCCGGCCACCTCACCTACCAGTACGGCAGCCCGGTGCTGGCCGCCGCCGCGGACACCACCGCCACCGCGTACGTGACCGGGCCGGTGTCCGCGCCGTACCGGACCTTCCACTCCGCCCCGACCGGGTACTTCGGGCAGTCCGGCGACCAGCTCGGCGTCGTCGCCGACGGCGCCGACGTGTGGGGCGGTTCGGACGAGTACGGCGCGATCTACCGGCCGGGCGCGGCCGGCACGGGCGCCACCGCGACGGTCCGCGTCGATCACCAGGACGGGACCGACCCGTGGGCCAAGTCGGGGCTGATGCTGCGCGACGACATGGCCGGCGCCGGCACGTCGGCCGGGTACGCGATGGTGGCGCTCACGCCCCGCAACGGGGTGGCGTTCCAGTGGGACTCCGACGGCGACGGGCGCCTGGACGGCAACGTCAACACCGGCACGACGCCGGCGGGACCGGTCTGGCTGCGGCTGGCCCGCGGCGGCGCCGGCGGCGGGACGATCACGGCCGCGTACTCCACCGACGGCACCACCTGGACCACCGTGGGCAACGCGACCGTCCCCGGCGCCACCCCGACCGAGGACGTCGGCGTCTTCACCTCCGCGCACGGCGCCCAGCCGGGCCTCGCCACCTTCGATCACCTCACCGTGAGCTGAGAGGCGATGTCGGATCGAGGACAGTTCACGTAAAGCCACGCGCGGTCACACCGGCCCCGGTAGCCTGGATTGATTCGGCGGCACGACGAGGCTCGAGGTGGCCATGCCGGACTCCCCCCAGACCAGTTTCCCGCTCCGCGTGACCGGGCCCGCCGACGAGGACATGGCGGAGCTCGCCGAGGCCCTGCGCACCGAGCTGCTGGATGCCGGCGTGAGCCGGGTCGACGTCGCGCCCGGCGGCCCGGCGCCGGCCGGGACGCGCGGCACGGTGGCGGACATCTCCGGCATGCTGGAGCTGGTGGTGACGACCGGAGCCGCCACCGAGACACTGGCCAAGATCGTCCGGGTCGTGCAGCGCTGGCGGGAGCGGCACGCGGGCCGGCGGCTCCGCCTGGAGGTGGACGGCGTCGAGCTCGGCGAGGGCGAGGCGGCGGCGCGGGCGCTGGCGGACCGGCTGGCCGCCGGCCGCGCCCGGCCCGCGCCCGCCGGCGGGTCCCGGCAGGCCCTGGTCATCGCCAACCTGACCTACCGTGACCCGGCGCTGCGCGGGCTGCGCGCGCCGGCCGATGACGCCCGCGCGCTGGACCGGGTGCTCGGCGACGCCACGATCGGCGGGTTCGAGGTTGAGCTGTGCCTGGATGAGAGCGAGCCGGTGATCCGCCGGCGGATCGCGGACTTCTTCGCCGACCGGGACCGCGACGACCTGCTGTTGCTGCACTACTCGGGGCACGGGGTGAAGGACACGCGGGGCCGGCTGTTCCTGGCCGCCGCCGACACCGAGCTGCGGCGGCTGGCCGCGACGGCGGTACCGGCCAGCTTCGTCAATGACCAGATGACCGAGTCGGCGTCGCGGCGCGTCGTGCTGGTGCTGGACTGCTGCTACAGCGGGGCGTTCGCGCGCGGCGCGGTGGCCAGGGCGGACCGGGCGGTGCACGTGGCCGAGGAGTTCGGCGGCCAGGGCCGGGTGGTGCTCACCGCCTCCAGCGCCACCGAGTACGCCTTCGACGGCGACCGGCTGTCCGAATCGGACAGTACGCCGTCGGTGTTCACCCGCGCGCTGGTCCGCGGCCTGGAGACCGGCGCCGCCGACCTGGACGGCGACGGCGAGATCACCATCGACGAGCTGTATGACTACACCTACCGGGAGGTCACCAGGGCCGGCACCGGGCAGGCGCCGATGAAGTGGAGCTTCGGCGTGGAGGGCGCGCTGGTGGTGGCCAGGGGCGCGCGCGGCGCCGAACTGCCCGCCGAGATCCTCGACGACCTGCGCAGCCACCGGGTCACCCTGCGGCTGGACGCCATCACCGAACTCGCCCGCCTCGCCGCTGGCCCCCGCCCGGCCCTGCGCGAGGCCGCCCGCGCCGCCCTGGCCACGGTCGTCGCCAACGACGACTCCACCCGCGTCCGCGCCGCCGCCGCCGACACGCTGGCCGGCCACCCCACCGAACCGCCGGCGCCGCCGCTCCCGCCGCTCCCGCCGGAGCCACCGGTACCAGCGGAACCGCCGGTACCGCTCGAGCCGCCGGCGCCACCGGAGCCGCCGCCGCCGCCGGTCGAGCCCGAGCCGCCCGCCGAGCCGGAGCCACCCGAGCCCGAGCCCCGACCCGGGCCCGCGCCGTCCCGCCCGCCGCCGCGGCGGGTACCGGGTACCCGCCGGGCCCGCGCCATCGCCGCCGGCTCCGCCGCGGCGGTCGTCCTCGCCGCCGGAACCGTCACCACGGTCCTGCTCGCCACCGGCGGTCACCACCACGGCGGCGGCAGCAGCAGCGGGGTCAGCGGGAGCCTCGCCGTGACGACCATGGCCTACAGCCCGGACGGGAAGATGCTGGTCGCCGGCACCGGGACCGGCTCGATCCGGTCGTGGAACACCGCCACCGGCCAGCGCACCGCGCAACCCCTGAACTCCCCGAGCGGGGTGAACGCTGTCGCGTTCAGCCCGGACGGCGCCCAGATCGCCGTCGCCGCCGACGCCGAGCTGCGGGTGTGGAACGTCGGTACCGGAAAGCTGGTCCGCCAGGGCGGCGGCGCGCACGCGGTGGCGTTCAGCCGGGACGGGAAGTTCCTGGCCAGCGGAGGCACCAACGGCATCATCCTGACTGGCCCTGGCAACTCCCCCGAGGGCACCACCCTCCCCGACTCCACCGCCACCGACGTGCTGAGCCTGGCGTTCAGCCCGGACGGCAGGACGCTGGCCAGCGGCGGCAAGGACCGGGACGTGCGGCTGTGGGACCCGGAGACGCACCAGCCGAAGGGCCCGCCGCTCGCCGGCCACAACGGGTGGGTGGAGAGCGTGGCGTTCAGTCCGGACGGTCACACGCTGGCCAGCTGCGGCGACGACGAGACCGTGCGGCTCTGGCCCGGCGGCGGACCGCCCGCCACCGTGCTCCAGGGCCACGCGGGGACGGTGTACGCGGTGGCGTTCAGCCCCGACGGCAAGGTGCTGGCCAGCGCCAGCGGCGACGAGACGGTGCGGCTCTGGAGTTCCGCCGGCGGGCAGCCGATCGGGCAGCCGCTGCAAGTGCACACCGGAGCCACGGCGGTGACGTTCAGCCCGGACGGGAAGGCGCTGGCCGTCGGCGACGACCGCGGGCAGGTGCAGCTGTGGGACCCGGCCACGGGGCAACGGATCGGCACGCCGCTCTCGTAGCGGGGGTGACCTCAGCGCGTGCTGGTCGGTGGAGAAGGCGCTCGGGTACCTGGGGGAGATCGTGGCCTCCGGGCGGCTCGGGGAAGCCTGGGACGGCCTGCGGGACGAGATCCTGCACCAGGGCGCCGTGTACGGGGCCACGTCGGCGGCGTTGCCGTACCTGGTGGACGTCGCGGCCGGGCTGGATCCGGGCGAGGCGTCGGAGTTCTGGGTCGGGACCGGCTTCCTCGTCGTGGCCGGCGCCGACCGCTTCCCGGGCCCGCCGCCGGCCGAGGGCACGCAGGAGGGCCTGACCGCCGCGCTGGCCACCGCCGAGGAACTGGCCGTGCGCGGCTTCCTCGCGGCGGACCTGGACGCGGCCGGGGCCGGCTACCACGCGCTGGCCTGCGTGGCGCTGGCCGGCCACCCGGTGGGCAGCGCGCTGGAGAGCTTCCTGTCCCCCGGCAAGGGGTACGTCGCCGTGGAGTGCCCCGGCTGCGGCGAGGAGTACGAGCTGGACGGGTTCGGCGACCCGCTGGGCGTGCCGTGCGCGCCGCCGCCGGTACCGGACCTGGCCGGCCGCCCGGTGGCGGCGTGGGCCGAGGTCGCCGCCGCCGTCGGGGCGGCGGGCCGGGACGCGGTGCTGGGGCCGGGCTGGGACGGGTTCTTCCAGGTCGCGGCGGCGGTGGCGGCGGCGGGCGTACCGGCCGACACGCCCAACCGCGCGGTGTGGTGCCTGGTCGCCGCGATGGTGGCGGTGCGGGACGAGCCCGCGTGGGCGCGCACGCTCGGCCGCCTCGCCGGCCACCCGCACTGCGAGGAGTGCGACGAGGTGTGGCCGCTGGCCGACGCGGTCGGCGACGTGCCCGCGTCCGAACCCGTCGACGCGGACGACGCCGACCCGGCGACCGTCGCCGACTCCGCCGGCTTCAGGCCCGCGCCGGCCGCCGGCGGCGCCCGGCTCGTCCCGCTGGAGGTCCGCCCACGTGCCCTGGCCGTGGCCGGCGACCGCCTGGTGGTCGGGCACGACGGCGGCCTGCTCGCCCTCACGCTCACCGGCTGACCTCCCCACCGTCGTCGCCGTCGAGGACGAGCAGCAGGTGCTCGTTCCCGCCGTACCAGACCGGTCCGGAACGCCGGAAGCCGAGCTTCTCCAGCAGCCGGACCGAGCCGGTGTTGCCGTGGTACGGGTCCGCGTACAGCGGGCGGGCCTTCTCCCGGGCCAGGAACTGCGTCAGCGCGCGGGTGCCGACGCCGCGGCCCCAGTAGTCCCGGCCGAGCCAGTACCCGAGGAACCGCCGGTCCCCCTCCCACCACGCCACCACGCTGCCGGCCAGCGCGCCGTCCACGGTGACCGCCTGGACGAACACGGTCGGGTCGCCGAGCACCTTGGTGATCCAGTGGTTCACGAACTTGTCCCGGTCGCGCGGCGGGAACCGCGCCCGCCGGGTCGCCTCCGGGTCGATCTCGTAGCCGTGCAGGACCTCGAGGTCGGCCTCCTCGACGTCGCGCAGCCCCACGTTCTCGGTCATGCCCCGGAGTCTGGCAGCACCCCCTGACAGTTTCCGGCCGCGCGCGCCTCCGCGAACATCCGCCGGTACAGCGGCGCGAAGCCGTCCTCGATCCACATGGCGGCCAGCGCCCCGGCCGCCGGCACCAGCCGCCGGCCGGTCATCTCGTACTCCGGCCGCCACGGCTCCAGCCGTACCTCGGCCCGCCAGTGCGCCCTGACCAGCGCCCGTCCGGCCTCCCGCCCGCGCACGCACCGGCCGCGGCCGTACCCGAGCAGCCGCGCGCCGAGCACCGTGGCGCACGCCTCCTCGGCGATCTCCCGGCGCAGCACCGCGGCCCAGTCCTCGCCGGGCTCGGGCCGGCCGCCGGGCAGCCCCCACCGCTCGCCGTCGCTGGTCACCAGCACCACCCGGCCGTCGGACACGCACACGGCGCCGGACCCGTGCGGGGTGCCCGCCGGCGGCTCCGGCGGCGGGTGCCAGGACACCAGCCAGTCCTGCCCGTCGTCGCTGACCGGCCACTCCACCCCGTCCTCGGCGATGCCGGGCACGTCCCGTTCGTCCCGCATCCGGCCACCCTATGCGGCTGGCGACACGGTGGAGGGGCCCCGGCGGTATCGTCAAGGATCGGTTACCTTGCGGCATATGCGGTACTGGCCGGTCGGTTTGGCTCTGTGGCTGCTCCTGCTGGCAGGCGTGGAGCTGGCCCTCCTCGTGGCGGTCTGGGAGTACTTCGTGCGGTCGGCGCACGGGCAGCTCCTCGACACCGTCGCGCTGTCCGCCAACAGCATCGGCCGTACCCGGGTGGAGAGCCTGGTCGAGGACATCCTCAACGCGATGTCGGTGGTGTCGCTGGGCATCGCCACCGCCGCGGTCGGGTTCATCGCGCTGATCCGGCGGCGGATCGCCCTGGCCGTCGGGGCGGTGCTGCTGATCGGCGGGGCCAACGCGACCGCGCTGCTGCTCAAGTCCGGCCTGCACCGGCCGGAGCTGGGCATCGACGTGCAGCGGGCCGGCGCCGGCAACAGCTTCCCCAGCGGGCACACCACGATCGCCGCGTCGGTCGCGGTCGCGCTGGTGCTGGTGCTGCCGCCGGGCGTCCGCGGGGTGGCCGCGGTGCTCGGCGCGCTGTTCACCAGCGTCGCCGGGGTGGCCACCCTGTCGGCCGGCTGGCACCGGCCGAGCGACGCGATCGGCTCACTGCTGCTGGTCGGGGTGTGGGCCAGCGCGGCCGGGCTGTTCATCGTCGCCGCCCAGCACAGCCACGGCGGCGTCGAGTACGGGCCGCCGCACCGCCGCACCCTGCTCATCCTGGGCGTCGCCGGGCTGGCGCTGCTGGGCGGCGCCTGGATCGGGCTCGGCCTCACCGACCACTCGCTGCCGAGCCGGGCCGACGAGGTGGGCCGGCACCGGCTGATGGTCGCCTACGCCGGCGCGGCCCTCGGCATCACCGGCATCGCGACCCTGCTGTGCGCGTCCGTGCTGGCCACCGTCCACCGGGTGGTACCGCGCGTCGTCGCCCCTCCGCCCACCCGCCGCAAGCCCGCCAAGGCCGCCGCCGGCAGCTGACGGGCACCGCGCCCGCGAGGGGTGGCCCGAGGGCAAACGGTGGGCGACGGATCGGTGAAGTCGCGCTGGTCGGGGGCTGTGGGCTGTACCTGGGCGGCCCCGGCCTTCTAGTCTCGGCCCTCGTGCGGTGGTGGGAGTACGGGGACGGCGTGGGGCGCTGGGTCGCGGGCGGTGCGGCCGCCGGCGCGATGGTCGCCGTCGCCGCCGTCGGCGCGGCCACCGACCATCCGCACCGCGCGTCCGGCACCGAGGTGCAGATCTCGGTGGGCCGGTGCGGCGCCGGCTGGGACCGGCCGCGGCCGGGCACGCAGGTCTTCCTGCTGCACGACACCGACACCAGGGTCGCCGACGTGGACCTGGTCGACGCGGCCGGCGCAGTGCGCGCGGAGGTGGAGGGGCTGGGGCCGGGCACGACGGTGCCGATGCCGGTACGGCTCGGCCAGGGCCGGTACCGGTTCCGCTGCGCGATGGAGGGCACCGACCCGGTCGCCGGCCCGCTGGTCAGGGTGACCGGACCGGCCATCACCACGCCGGGCGCCGAGCCGGTCACCAACAATGACCTGATCGGCCCGGTGAACGCGTACCGGGCCGCCGTCGCCGCCGGGCTGGCCGACCTGGCCGGGAAGGCGGACGCGCTGGAGGCGGCGGTGCGGTCCGGCGACCTGGCGGCCGCGCGGGCGGCCTGGCTGCCCGCCCACCTCGCGTACGCGAGGCTCGGCGCCGCCTACGGCACGTTCGGCGACTTCGACACCGCGATCAACGGGCGCCCGGACGGCCTGGCCGGCGGTGTCGACGACCCGGGCTTCACCGGCTTCCTCCGGCTGGAGTACGGCCTGTGGCACGGCCAGCCCGCCGCCACCCTGGAGCCGGTGGCCGGCAAGCTCGCCGCCGACGTGCACGCGCTCGCCACCGACTTCCCCGACCAGGAGACCGATCCGCTCGACCTCGGCCTGCGGGCCCACGA
This sequence comes from Mycobacteriales bacterium, assembly GCA_045806985.1. GTDB lineage: Bacteria > Actinomycetota > Actinomycetes > Mycobacteriales > JBJMIH01 > JBJMIH01. Next base: position 18,003 of record JBJMIH010000321.1, read on the forward strand.
GATCATGGAGGACGCGGTCCGCTTCGACCTCACCGGCCACACCGACCTGGGCAGCGGAACCGGGCTGGCCACCACCCTCGCCGACCTCGACGGCACGGCGACCGTGCTGGACGCCCTGCGGCCGCTGCTCGCGCCGCGCTACCCGGCGCTCGGCGCCGTCGACACGGACATGGCCCGGGTACGCGGACTGCTGCTGTCCGCCCGTACCCCGGACGGCGGCTGGATCCCGGTGTCCCGGCTCGACCACGCCCTCCGGCAGGGGATCAACGGCGCGGTGGGCGAGCTGGTGGAGCGGCTGGCGCCGGTCGCCGTCCTGCTCGAACCGCGGAGGACATGATGGCTGGCGACGCATCCGGCGGGCGGCCGCCGTCCCGGCGCGCGTTCCTCGGCGGCGCGGTCGGTGCGGGCCTGGCGGCCGGCGCGGTCGCCGGCACGGCCGCCGGGGTGCGGGCGGCGACCGGCGACTCCGGCCCGGCGACACCCGCCGCCGTGCCGTTCCACGGGCCGTACCAGGCCGGCGTCCTCACCCCGCCGCAGCGGCACGCCGCCTTCGTCTCCTTCGACGTGGTCGCCGCCGACCGCGCCGAGCTGGGCGACCTGTTGCGGACGCTGACCGAGCGGGCCAGGTTCCTGACCGCCGGCGGCGCCCCGCCGCCGGTCGGCATTACCGGTCCGCCGGCCGACTCCGGCGTCCTCGGCCCCGCCGTGCCGGCCGACCGGCTCACCGTCACGGTCGGGGTGGGCGCGTCGCTGTTCGACGACCGGTACGGGCTGGCCGCCGGCAGGCCGGCGCGGCTGGCGCCGATGCCGACCTTCCCGGACGACGCGCTCGACCCGGCCTGGTGCCACGGCGACCTGAGCCTGCAACTGTGCGCCGACAACGCGGACACGGTCCTGCACGCCCTGCGCGACCTGGCCCGGCACACCCGCGGCGGGATGCAGGTGCGGTGGCGGATCGACGGGTTCCTGAGCCCGCCACGGCCCAGCGGCGCGCCGCGCAACCTGCTGGGCTTCAAGGACGGCATCGCCAACCCGGACACCGCCAGCGCCACCGAGACCCGCCGGCTGATCTGGGCCGACCCGCGCGTCGAGCCGGAGTGGGCGGCCGGCGGCAGCTACCAGGTGATCCGGCTGATCCGGATGCTGGTGGAGTTCTGGGACCGCGTCACCGTGACCGAGCAGGAGCGGATGATCGGCCGCCGCCGCGACTCCGGCGCGCCGCTGGACGGCGACCGGGAGCAGGACGCGCCGCGGTTCGCCGCGGACCCCGCCGGCGCGGCCATCCCGCTGACCAGCCACATCCGCCGGGCCAACCCGCGTACCCCGGACACCGACGCGAGCCGGCTGCTGCGCCGCGGGTACAACTACGACCTGGGAATCGACAAAGCCGGCAACCTGGACATGGGCCTGGTCTTCTGCTGCTATCAACAGGATGTGGTCCGCCAGTTCGAAACGGTGCAGAAGCGGTTGGCCGGGGAGCCGCTGGTCGACTACATCTCGCCGTTCGGCGGCGGGTACTTCTTCGTCCTGCCGGGCGTGCGGGACAGCGGTGACTGGTTCGGCAGGCGATTGCTGTCCCCAGGGTAAAGAAACCTGGGGAAAACCGGGAGAACACCATGAATGTCTCTTCACACTCCGGCCACCGGCCCGCCGTGGCCCGGCCAGCCCGTGGTGTGAGGCTCCCGGCTGGCATCAACGCAGGTAAATCACGATGGCAGCAGGAGGGCGGCTAGTGTGAGTGCAGATCCCAAACGGTTCTGGCGACGGCCACGGACCATGACCGTGGCCGGCGGCGTGGCCGGTGTCGCCGTATTGCTGGCGGTCGCCATCACCGGCACCGCGAGCGCCAACGGCGACCACCACGGTCCCGGCCACGGTTCCGGCCGGACCGCCACCCCGATCAAGCACCTGGTGGTCCTCTTCGACGAGAACATCTCCTTCGACCACTACTTCGGCACGTACCCGAACGCGGCCAACACCGGCGGCACCCCGTTCCACGCCGCACCCGGCACGCCGCGCATCAACGGCCTCACCCCCGACCTGCTCACCCACAACCCCACCGTGTACAACCCGAAGCGGCTCGGTCCGGACAAGGCGATGACCTGCGACCAGGACCACGGCTACGGTCACGAGCAGCTCGCGGTCGACGGCGGCAAGAACGACAAGTACGTCCAGAACACCGAGCGCAGCACCTGCACCGGCCAGCCGATCCTGTTCGGCGAGCCGGGACTGGTGATGGACTACTACGACGGCAACACCGTCACCGGGCTGTGGAACTACGCCCAGCACTACGCGATGAGCGACAACTCGTGGGACACCGGCTTCGGGCCCTCCACCCCGGGCGCGCTCAACCTGATCTCCGGGCAGACGCACGGCTTCTACGCGGTCGACCCGGTCACGCACAACAAGGTCAGCGACGCGTACGTGGTGCAGTCCCCGAACGCCAACGGCGTCGGCACGGTCATCAACGACCCCGACCCGGCCTTCGACGACTGCTCGGACAGCAACCACACGTCCAAGAACAACCTGGCGGTGGCCACCGGGCGCAACGTCGGCGACCTGCTCAACGACCGGAACGTCACCTGGGGCTGGTTCCAGGGCGGCTTCCGGCCCACCGGCACCAACGCCGCAGGGTACGCGGTCTGCGGCGCCACCCACGCCAACGTGGGCGGCAACCAGGTCGTGGACTACAGCCCGCACCACGAGCCGTTCGAGTACTACCAGTCGACGTCGAACCCGAAGCACCTCGCGCCGTCGTCGGTGCGGGCGATCGGGCACACCGACCGGGCCAACCACCAGTACGACCTGACCGACTTCGACTCCGCGCTGGCCCACCACAACCTGCCGGCCGTCAGCTTCCTGAAGGCCGCCGCCTCCCAGGACGGGCACCCGGGCAACTCCGACCCGCTGGATGAGCAGAAGTTCGTCGTCAACGAGATCAACAAGCTCCAGCGGTCGCCGGAGTGGGCGTCCACCGCGGTCGTCATCGCCTACGACGACTCCGACGGCTGGTACGACCACGTGGCTCCGCCGCAGGTCAACGGCTCGCACGACACAAGCCAGGACGTTGCGGCGCAGTGCGGGAAGGTGCCGGTGGCCGGCGGTTACGCCGACCGCTGCGGGTTCGGCCCGCGGCTGCCGCTGCTGGTGGTCTCCCCGTACACCCGCACCAACTACGTGGACCACAGCGTGACCGACCAGACCTCGGTGCTGCGGTTCATCGAGGACAACTGGCACACCGGCCGGATCGGCGACACGTCGTTCGACGCGAAGGCGGGCCGGCTGGACGGGTACGGCGGGCTGCTGGACTTCACGCACCCGCACCTCCGCCCGGTGATCCTCGACCCCGACACCGGCGCGGTCACCGGCTGGTGAACCGATCGGCTCCACGGCGGGGCGGTGGCCACCCGGCCACCGTCCCTGCCGTCAGCCGCCCGCGCAGTGGGCGATGCCGGGCGAGTAGCCGTCGGGGCCGATCGTCGGGGTCTTCAGGTACCAGTCGTAGGCCCAGGCGCCGTCGTTGAGCTGGTCCCAGGTGGTGAACGGCCTGCCGTCGTGGACCCTGCCGTCGACCTGGTCGCCGTGGACGGTCTGGCAGGTCACGTAGAGCGTGGCGCCGTTGGGGACGTAGCGGAGCACGTGGTTGACGTGCGGCTGGCTCTGGATCGCCAGTCCGCCGCCGTCCGCGCCGGTGACCTGGTACGGCGTGCCGCTGGCGGTGACGCTGCCGTCGCCGAGGTGCAGGAAGTGGTCCGGCCAGCTGACGAAGAACGGGGCGTGGCCGTTGGAGGTGTCGGTGGCGCCGCCGCGCGGCATGTGCAGGGTGGAGAACCGGCTGTCCTCGCGCAGGTTGTACTGGGCGAGGTCGAGGGAGCCGTCGCTGTTGACGGCGGTCACGTAGGCGACGTGGCCGACGGTGAACGCGCCGCCGTCGCTGCCGTTGACCCACTGGGCGATCGCGCCCGCGTGCGGGGTGTTGTCGACGCGGTAGCCGGCGCTGGCGGCGGAGCCGTTCCAGTAGCCGGCGTTACCCCAGCCGTACCGGACCGGGCTCCTGGCCTGCCCGTCCGACGGGAACCAGCCCTTCGCCGGGATGCTGGCCGGGTGCTGGGTACCGCCGTTGTTCTGGTAGATCATCCAGGCGGCGTACGACACGCACTGGCCGTAGGCCATCCCCCACTGGTCGCCGCCGTCCGCGAAGCTCAGCCCGGCCCACGGGTAGTTGGTGGTGGACGGCAGCGCCGGCCTGACCGGGGTGACCGTGGGCGCGGAGGCGGTACGGGCCGCCCGCGCCACCGCCCCGAACCCCCCGACCCCCGCGACCACCAGCACGGCCAGCACCGCCACCCATCTCGACCGCCTTCCCATGCCCGCTCCCTCCTCCGATCGGCCAGCGACGCCCCACCCTGGCCGACCCGCCGTCCCACCGCATGTCAGATAAATGCACCACTTTGCCCGTTTCCGGCCCCGACAGCGATTTCCGGTGGCAGGCGCACGTGCTGGCGGACGTGGAGGGCCTCGAGGGACGGGGTTACCACCCCACGCTGTTCCTGGCCATGATCGACAGATTCGCGGCACTCCTCGGACGGCTTCGAGAAGCTCTGGGAGATGGGCGAGCTGGGCAGCAGCGTCGAGTTCGCGGTGTGCCTGCCGTGGTTCGCGCCGCTGTTCGAGCCGCTGGAGGTGGAGGAGGCCAGGAACCGCCTGGTCCCGCACGACTTCCCGGTCGACAGGCGGCTCCCGGCCGCGACACCGCCGGCATGGGTGCGCGGCTAGCTGTTCTGGCGGTCGGCTCCGGCGGCGGGGGCCTGGCGGAAGTCGATGGCGGTGAAGGCGCCGGCGTGGTGGGTGAGGCGGGCGCCGTCGCAGTGGCTGAAGGCGGTGCCCCAGGTGGCGTGGTCGGCGTCGGGGAGGCAGCGGACCAGGGTGGGTTCGATGGTGCCGCCTGAGGAGATGACGAGGGCGGTGGCGCCGTCGGGGACCTGGTCGAGGGCGCGGAGCCAGAGGTCCCGGACGGTGGTGGCGACGGCGTGGAGGCCGCTGCCGGGCGCGAGCCGTTCGGCGTAGGCGACGTACGGCTGGGGCCAGGTCCACTGGTCGTGGTGCCCGACCTCGCCGGGGACGTAGCCGGAGGGCACGTCGACCGCGTCGTCCACCGCGTAGCCCATCGCCACCGCCGTCTCGATGGTGCGCGCCATCGTGCTGGTCAGCACGTACGCGACCGGGCCCACCTCGGCGCCGACCGCGCGGGCGAGCGCGACGCCGCCGGCGGACAGGTGCGAGCCACGGCCCCGCGCCTGGCCCTTCTTGGTCAGTGAGTGCCGGCGGACCTCCAGGTAACGCACTTCGCAACCTCCGAATTTAGTTACGCAACTTCTCGACGGACTATCGGTAATTCAGTAGCATCTGGAACAAATCGCTCGTCCGGTGCACCGCTCGGCATCACGGACACGACCTCCCTCCGGAGAGGCCCATGGTGTCGAACCCGCCGGCGCGCGGACGATCGCCCCCTTCTCACCGATCCGTGGCCCACCCCGTACCCCGCCCACAGAGACATGAGGATCGCCATGAGAAGGAAGCGCAGGACGTCGCGGCTGCTCGTCGCGGCGCTGGCCGGCTCGGTCGGCTTGGTCGGCTTGGCGGTGGCGGCGCCGCCGGTGGCCGGGCTGGCGCCGCCGGCGGCCGCGGCCGGCCCCAACCTCGCCCTCGGCAGGACGATGACCGCGAGCAGCCACACCCAGACCTACACGCCGGCCAGCGCCGGCGACGGCAACCAGGCCACGTACTGGGAGTCGGACAGCAACGCGTTCCCGCAGTGGCTCCAGGTCGACCTCGGCACCGCCACGCCGGTCAGCCAGGTCGTGCTCAAGGTGCCGTCCGGCTGGGGCGCCCGCACCGAGACGCTGTCCGTACAGGGCAGCACCGACGGCTCGGGCTTCGCCACGATCGTGGCCTCCGCCGGCTACGCCTTCGACGGCACCACGAACACCGTCACAATCAGCTTCGGCCAGACCACCACCCGCTACGTCCGGTTGAACGTCACCGCCAACACCGGCTGGCCGGCCGGCCAGGTGTCGGAGTTCGAGGTGTACGGCCCCACCGCGACCTCCGCGAACCTCGCGCAGGGCAGGACCGCCACCGCGAGCAGCTCCACCCAGACCTACACCCCCGGCAACGTGACCGACGGCAACCAGGCCTCCTACTGGGAGTCGGACAACAACGCGTTCCCACAGTGGATCCAGGTCGACCTCGGCTCCTCGGTCAGCGTCGACAAGCTGGTGCTGAAGCTGCCGACCGGCGGCTGGGGCGCCCGCACCGAGACGCTGTCGGTCCAGGCCAGCACCGACAACGCCAACTTCGCCACGATCGTGGCCTCCGCCGGCTACGCCTTCGACGGCACCGCCAACACGGTCACGGTCAACCTCAGCGCCACCACCACCCGGTACGTGCGGCTGAACATCACCGCCAACACCGGCTGGCCGGCCGGCCAGCTGTCCGAGTTCGAGGTGTACGGCCCCACCTCCGGCGACACGCAACCGCCGACGGCGCCGGCCAACCTCGCCTACACCCAGCCGCAGTCCGGCCAGATCAAACTGGCCTGGAACGCCGCGTCCGACAACGTGGGCGTGACCGGGTACGACATCTACCTCAACGGTTCGCTGCTGACCAGCGTCCCCTCCTCCGCGCTCACCTACACCGACACCGAGCCGGACTCGCTGACCGCGACATACTTCGTGCGCGCGCACGACGCGGCCGGCAACCAGTCGGCCAACTCCAACAGCGTCACCCGCGCCGGCCAGTCCGGTGACACGCAGGCGCCGACCGCGCCCACGAACCTCACCGTCACCACGCCGACCTCCGGCCAGGTCAAGCTGACCTGGGGCGCGTCCACCGACAACGTCGGCGTCACCGCCTACGCCGTCTACCGCGACGGGTCGTTCGTCACGACCGTCAGCGGCAGCACGCTGACCTGGACCGAGTCGCAGCCGGACACGGC
>JBJMIH010000322.1:0-12847 GCA_045806985.1 Mycobacteriales bacterium
ACGGCACGATCTCGGTCCGGCCCTGCGAGGCCATGATCGGGGTGGCCATCACCGGCCGGCCGGCGGCCGCGCGCACCAGGTCCTGGCGCATCTCGGCGGCCGACTGGTACCGGTTGGCCGGGTTCTTGGCCAGCGCCTTCAGCACCACCGCGTCCACCGACGGGGACACGTCGGGGTTGAGGTGGGACGGCGGGATCGGGTCCTCCCGCACGTGCTGGTAGGCGACGGCGACCGGCGAGTCGCCGGTGAAGGGCGGGTGCCCGACCAGCAGCTCGTACAGCAGGCAGCCGGTGGAGTACACGTCGGAGCGCGCGTCCACCGTCTCGCCGCGGGCCTGTTCCGGCGACAGGTACTGGGCGGTGCCGATGACGGCCGAGGTCTGCGTCATCGTCGCCGCCGTCGAGGACAGCGCGCGGGCGATGCCGAAGTCCATCACCTTGACCGCGCCGGTCCGGGTGACCATCACGTTCCCGGGTTTGACGTCCCGGTGGATGATGCCGTTGCGGTGGGAGAACTCCAGCGCCGCGCACACGTCGGCGGTGATCTCCAGCGCGCGTTCCGGAAGCAGCCGGCCCTCGCTCTGGAGGATCTCGCGGAGGGTCCTGCCCTCCACGTACTCCATCACGATGTACGGCAGCGTTCCCTCGTTGCCCGGCTCCCCGAACCGGTCCTCGCCGGTGTCGTACACGGCGACGATCGCGGGATGGTTGAGCTGGGCGGCGTTCTGCGCCTCGCGGCGGAACCGGGCCTGGAACGTGGAGTCCCTGGCCAGGTCGTTGCGGAGCACCTTGATCGCGACGTCCCGGCCGAGCCGCAGATCGCGGCCCCGGTGGACCTCGGCCATGCCGCCATAGCCCAGGAGACCCCCGAGCTGGTAGCGGCCGCCGAGCAGCCGGCCATCGGTCATGAGTTGCCCTTCTCCTTCTTCCTGCCGTGCGTGTCGGGCACGACGTGAACCGTGACCTCGCTGCCCTCCGGCACCGAACCCGACGGCTCGACAGCTGTCACCGTACCTGGCTTTCCATGCTTGCCGTCGGACGCCGTGGTGACCCGTAATCCCAACCCACTGAGCTGGTCTTTCACGGTGTCGGCCGGCCGGCCGACATAGTCGTCCGGATCGAGAACCACGTTGTTCCCGCCGGAATCGTGGTGGTGCCCGCCACTCACCAGCAGCGTGGTCGCTGTCACGGCCACGATCGCGCCGAGCAGGACGGCGGTGAGCAGCGCCACCCGGCGCCCATGCCGGCCCGCCGGCGGAACCGGCGGGTCGAGTGGCTGAGTGGCGGTCTGCGGCGGCAGGCTCGGGTATGGCCCGGCCGGCGCGGCGATCAGGCCCTTGGCCAGCGCCACCGCGTCGGCGAACGCGCCGGCGCCGGGCCACCGCTGGCCGGGTTCGCGGGCCAGCGCCCGGTGCACCGCGGCCCGCACCGGCTCCGGCAGGTCGTCCGGCAGCCGGGGCGGGGCGGCGACGAGCCGGAGGTTGGCGGTCTCCACCGGGTTGCCGCCCTCGAACGGCCGGCGGCCGGTCAGGCACTCGTACGCCACCACCCCGAGCGCGTACACGTCCGAGGCCGGCGTGGCGGGCTGCCCGGCGAGCTGCTCCGGCGAGATGTAGTACGGCGTGCCGACGACCCGGCCCTTGGCGGTCAGCCCGGGCGCCCCCCGCATCCGGGAGATGCCGAAGTCGGTCACCTTCACCGTGCCGTCCGGCCGGACCAGCAGGTTGCCGGGCTTCACGTCGCGGTGCACGACGCCGGCCCGGTGCGCGGCGTCCAGCGCCCTGGCGGCCTGCTCGACCAGGTCGAGCGTGTACGGCACGGCCAGCCGGTGGTACCGGGCGATCAGCGTGGACAGCGGCTCGCCGTCCACGTACTCCATCACCAGGTACGCCCGGGGCCGCCCGGCCGGGCCGGTGAACTCGCCGTAGTCGTGCACGACGCAGATGCCGGGGTGGGCGAGCTGGGCCGCGTTGTGCGCCTCGGCGCGGAACCGGGCGAACGCGGTCGGGTCGGCGGCGGGCCCGTCCGGCGCCGGGTCGGACCGGCTCACCTTCACCGCCACCAGCCGGCCGAGCCGGGTGTCCTCGGCCCGCCAGACCTCGCCCATCGCCCCGTCCGCGATCTTGCCGAGCAGGCGGTACCGGCCGCCCAGCTGGGGCGGGTTCGGGGCGCCGGGTCCAGTCACGACGTCACTAGTTGCCCTGGTTGGAGAGGATGGTCTGCATGATCTTGCCGGCGAGGTCGGTGGCGTTGCCGGAGCCGCCGTGGCCCGCGTTCTGCAGGAACACGCAGATGGCCACGCTCGGCGGGTCGTTGCCCTTCTGCGCGAAGCCCATGAACCAGCCGTGGTCGTCGCCGGCGTTCTGCGCCGTCCCGGTCTTGCCGGACACCTGGTAACCGGGCAGGTTGGCCTTCTTGCCGGTGCCGTCGGTGACCACCTTGCGCATCATCGTGGCCACCTGACCGGCCACGTCCTGGGAGACCACCCGCTTCTCGTTCTCCTTGTGCTTGGAGATCACGCTCAGGTCGGCGCCGAGGATCTCGTCCACCAGGTACGGCTGCATCTGCACGCCGCCGTTGGCGATGGTGGCCGCGACCAGCGCGTTCTGCAGCGGCGTCTCCTGCACGTTGACCTGCCCGATCGAGGACATCGCGCGCTGGGCCGGGTCGGCGAGGTCGCCGGTCTTGCTGCGCACGGTGCGGACGCCGATGTCCGGCGGGGCGCCGTTCAGCCCGAACCGGGTGGCCATCTCCTGCACCTTGTCGGCGCCGGCGTCGATGCCGATCTTGGCGAACGCGGTGTTGCAGGACACCTTGAGCGCGTCGATCAGCTGCATCTTGCCCGAGTCGGAGCAGGTCTCGCCCTCGTAGTTGGGCAGCAGGTGGGTGGAGTTCGGCAGCGTCAGGCTCTGCGGCGCGTCCACCACCGAGTCCGGCTTGAGCCCGTTCTCGATGGCCAGCGCCGACATGATCACCTTGAACGTGGAGCCGGGCGGGTACGCGTCCGCGGTGGCCCGGTTCAGCATCGGCTTGTCCGGCTCCGCGTTGAGCTGGTGCCAGGTGTTGGTCTCCAGCGCGCCGTCGTGGCTGGCCAGCGGGTTCGGGTCGTAGCTGGGGCTGGAGTACATGGCCAGGATCGCCCCGGTACGCGGGTCGAGCGCGACGACCGCGCCCTTCTTGTCGCCGAGCTGCTTGGCCGCCTCCTCCTGGGCCTGCCGCATGATCGTCAGCGACACCGTGCCGCCCTTGGGCGTCTTGCCGGTGATCAGGTCGGACCACTTGTGCGCGAGCAGCCGGCTGTCCTCGCCCCACAGCACCTTGTTCTGGCTGCTCTCGATGCCGGTGCTGCCGTAGATCAGTGACTGGAACCCGGTGACCGGCGCGTACAGCGGGCCCTGCGGGTAGGTGCGCACGTAGGTGTACTTGTCGTCGGGGACCTTGGACTTCACCGACTGGGCGATGGCCGTGTCGCCGTTGTTGACGAGGATCTTGCCGCGCTCCCGCGAGTACCTGTCGTACAGGGTGCGGGCGTTGCGCGGGTCGTCCCTGAGCTTGTTGGCCTGCACCACCTGGACGTTGTTCAGGTTCAGGAACAGCAGCCCGAACAGCACCGCGACGGCGACGGCGACCTTCCGGAGTGGAGAGTTCACCGCGACACCACCTGCGTCTGTTGGTTGGCCAGGGGCGGGGGCGCCGCCGGCGGCGGGGCCGGCCGCCTGGCCGCGTCGGAGATCCGCAGCAACACCGCGACCAGCATCCAGTTCGCCACCAGTGACGAGCCGCCCTGCGCCAGGAACGGCGTGGTCAGGCCGGTCAGCGGGATCAGCCGGGTGACGCCGCCGACGATCACGAAGACCTGGAGGCCGAGCGTGAAGGCCAGGCCGCCGGCCAGCAGCTTGCCGAACGGGTCCCGCACGGTCAGCGCCGTCCGCAGCCCGCGCTGCACGATCAGCAGGTACATGATCAAGATCGCGGTCAGCCCGAACAGGCCGAGCTCCTCGGCGATCGTGGCGGTGATGAAGTCGGAGTTCGCCTCACCCAGCAGCAGCTGCGGCCGGCCGGAGCCGGGCCCCTTGCCGAGCAGGCCGCCGGAGCCCAGGCTGAACTGGGCCTGCGCGATCTGGTACCCGGTGCCCTTGTAGTCCTTCCACGGGTCCAGCCAGATCGTCACCCGCTCCTGCACGTGCGCGAACAGCGTCCAGGCGACGAACGCGCCGCCGACGAACAGCGCCAGGCCGATCAGCAGCCAGCTGGTCCGCTCGGTGGCGACGTACAGCATCACCACGAACATGCCGAAGAACAGCAGCGAGGAGCCCAGGTCCTTCTCCAGCACCAGCACGCCGACGCTGGCCAGCCAGGCGATCAGCACCGGCCCCAGGTCGCGCGGCCTGGGCAGGTCGATGCCCATCACCCGCTTGCTGGCCAGCGACAGCACGTCGCGCTTGGCCACCAGGTAGGCGGCGAAGAACACCATCAGGGCCAGCTTGGCGAACTCGCCGGGCTGGATGGAGAACGCGCCGGCGCGGATCCACAGCTTGGAGCCGTTGACCGTGCTCATCGACGCCGGCAGCAGCGCGGGGATGGCCAGCAGGCCCAGGCCGCCGAAGCCGAGCGTGTACGCGTACCGGGACAGCGTCTTGTGGTCGCGCAGCAGCACCAGCACGGCCACGAACCCGACGATCCCGATGGCCGTCCACATCAGCTGGTGGGACGCGTAGTCCCAGTGGCTCTTGGTGTGCGCCAGGTCGAGCCGGTAGATGAACGCCACGCCGATGCCGTTCAGCGCGGCGGCCAGCGGCAGGATCAGCGGGTCGGCGTACTTGGCGTAGATCCGCACCACGACGTGCGCCACCCCGAACATCACCAGCAGCACCGCGCCGTACATCAGCGGCTTGCCGTCCAGGTGCTTGTCGGTGGCGGCGGTGATCGTGCCGCTGACGCCGATCGCCAGCACGATGGCGAAGAAGATCATGAACAGCTCGGCCCCACGCCGGGTCGGCCGGGTCACGACCGGCTTGGCCGGTGGCGGTGCCGGAGCCGGTGCCGGGGCGGGGGCCGCTGTCATTTACTCGCCTTCCTGCAGTCCACGCCGGGCTTCAGGGGCGACGGGGTACCGGTAGGGGCCGGCGACACCGTCGCCGTCGGGGTCGGGTTCGGCAACCCACCCGGCGGCGGTGCGGTCTCCGTCGGCGGGGGGCACTCCGGCAGCACGTTGTTCTTGCGCAACCGGTTCACGATCTGGTTCGCGTCGTCCCGGTTGTCCGCGGTGATGCCGTCCCGGACCTGCTGGCGGGCCACCTGCTTGAGGTCGGCCAGCTTCAGGTCGGTGCGCTGCTCCACGCTGGAGAACTTGAATCCGGCCAGCGACCCCGGCACGCCGCGGAACACCGCCACCTCGTCGTCGGAGGTGGCCCCCACGTAGTACTGGGTGCGCACGTAGGCGTACGCGCCCAGCCCCAGCGCGGCGAACAGCGCCACCACGCCCACCACGGCCAGCACGATCGGCCACCGGCGGCGCGGGTGCTCCGGCTCGACGTCGAGGCCGGGCCGGCGCGGCGTGGTGCCGTCCGGCCTGGACCGCGGCGCCATCAGCGCGGCCCTTCCTGCCGGGGTGTCGGCCGTCGGCTCGGAGTCGTCGCGGCTGGAGGCCGCGCCACCCACCACCGGGGCGTCGTCGCCGGCGTACGCCACGTCGACCACGTCGGCCACGATGCAGGTCACGTTGTCCGGGCCGCCGCCGCGCAGGGCCAGGTCGATGAGCTGGTCCACGGCGGCGCGCGGGTCGGTGGAGTCGATGGCCTGGGCGATGGTCTCCTCGCTCACCACCCCGGACAGCCCGTCGGTGCAGAGCAGGTACCGGTCGCCGACCCGCACCTCGCGGATGTACACGTCCGGCTCCACCTCGCGACCGTCCAGCGCCCTCGTCAGCAGCGAGCGCTGCGGGTGCGTGGTGGCCTCGTCCTCGGTGATCTGGCCCTCGTCGACGAGCATCTGCACGTAGGTGTCGTCGCGGGTGATCTGCTCCAGCGAGTTGCCGCGGTACAGGTAGGCCCGCGAGTCGCCGATGTGCGCCAGCCCGATCCGGCTGCCCGCGAACAGGATCGCGGTGAGCGTGGTGCCCATGCCCTCCAGCGCCGGGTCGGCGGAGACCTCGTCCCGCAGCTCGGCGTTGGCCGACTGGATCGCCCTGCGCAGCGCGCCGGTGAGGTCGGCGGGGGGCACGTCCTCGTCCAGGTGCGCGAGCTGGGAGACCACGATGTGGCTGGCGACCTCGCCGGCCGCCATGCCGCCCATGCCGTCGGCGACGGCGAGCAGCCGCGGCCCCGCGTAGACCGAGTCCTCGTTGCCTTCGCGGATCAACCCCCGGTCAGAGCGGGCCGCGTAACGCAACGCGAGGCTCATGAGCGGAGCTCGATCACGGTCTTGCCGATCCGTATCGGCGCGCCGACAGGGACCGGCAGGGGCGTGGACACCCGCGTCCGGTCCAGGTACGTCCCGTTGGTGGAACCCATGTCCTCCACCAGCCATTGACCGTTGTGGGGCACCAGGCGGGCGTGCCGGGAGCTCGCGTAGTCGTCGGTGAGGACGAGCGTCGAGTCATTGGCGCGACCGATGGTGATCGGGTTGGTCCCGAGTGCGATCTTGGTACCCGCCAGCGCCCCGGCTGTCACTACCAACTGGTGTGGAGTTTTCCCCCGCTTCTGCTTCGGTCGGGGTGGTGCGGCCTGTCTCGGGGCGGCGGCGGCCCGCGCGGGGCGGGTGCCGAACAGGTCGCGACGGAGTACGCCGAGTGCCGTGAACACGAACACCCAGAGCAGGGCTAGAAACCCCAGTTTGGCGACGACGAGGACGATCTCTGGCATCCCTCACCCATCCTGCCGGAATGTGAGGATCGTATTGCCGAGCTGCACCCTGTCACCGTGCCGGAGGGGGTGCTCCTGAACCGGGTACCCGTTGACCAGGATGCCGTTGGTGGATCCCATGTCGGACAGCACCACGTTGACCCCGTCGGAGGTGAGCCTGGCGTGCCGCCGCGACACCCCCACGTCCGGGAGCCGGATGTGACAGTCCTCACCCCGGCCGATCAGGTACGTCCCGGCCGCCAGGCTGAACACGTGTCCCGCCAGGTGCGCCTCGCTGGCCACCACCACCAGCCGGGGCCCGGCGTCGGCCCGGCGTACCGGAGCCATCGGCCCGGATCCCGGTGCCTGCCCGCCGCCGGCCGCCCCCGGGCCGGGCGCGGCGAGCGGGATGTTCGGGTCCACGGTGCCGGCCAGCCGGAACGTGCCGGGGATGGTGTCCTCCGACTCCTCCAGCTCGACCAGGATGCCGCCGTAGGTGGTCCAGCCCATCTCACCGAGATGCTCGGCGATCATGCCGGTCAGCTCGCCCACGAACGGCTTCAGTTGCTCGAAATCCTCAGTGCTCAGCTCGACGACGTAACGGTTCGGCGCGAGCACGCGGTGCGGGCCGAGGACGGATTTCTTGTCCTCGGCCTCGCGCTGCAGCGCCTTGGCGACCTCGACCGGATGGACCCGGCCGCGGAAGACGCGGGCGAACGCGCCTTCGACCAGGCCCTCCAGCCTGCGCTCGAAGCGCTGGAGCACTCCCACGTCTACCCCCTCGATCCGGTACGTTGGGCATCGTAGTGCCGGAGGGTGCCCAGTACTCCGCGCACCGGGTCGTGCTAACCTCATCCGCGCCACGGGCGAGTGGCGGAATGGCAGACGCGCACGGTTCAGGTCCGTGTGTCCGAAAGGACGTGAGGGTTCAACTCCCTCCTCGCCCACCACCCGTTCTCTTTCCGGACGCGTAATCGCGTCGAGGCGTTCCCCGTCACCCTCCTCGATCCCTATCTTGCCGGGTCTGGACCAATTCGTCCGCTGCCGAGGTCAGCTACCCTAGCCGGCCCGGCACCCCGAGGCCCGCCCCGGGCGATCCCGGAGCGGATCGGGTGCCGGTCCCTGATCCGCCGCCGGCTTCGTGCGGCCACGCTGTCGATCATGGCTCTCACCCTGAACCGCCGCACCCTGCTCGCGGCCGCCGCCGCGCTCGCGGCCGTCCCCGCCACCGCCGCGCTGGCCGACCCGGCGCCGGCTGGCGTGTTGCCGCCGCTGGACACCGCCGCCCTGGACCGGACGATCGCCGGCCTGCCGGACGCGAAAGCGACCGCGGCGCTGGCCACCGTGCGCGGCGCCGCCGGCCGGTGGACCGGCGCCGGCGGCGTGTCCGACCTGCGTACGCACGCGACGGTGTGGCGCGAGGGACGGTTCCGGATCGGCAGCGTCACCAAGGTGTTCACCGCGACGGTCGTACTCCAGCTGGTGGCGGAGCGGCGGCTGAGGATCGACGACCCGGTCCGCCGGTACCTGCCCGGCCTGCTGCCGCCCGCGTTCGACGCGGTCGCCGTGGGCCAGCTGCTCGACCACACCAGCGGCCTGGGGGCCGGCGACGGCGCCGGCACGCCTGAGGACGCGATCGCCCACCGGTACGACACGGTGACGCCGGAGGCGCTGGTCGCGGACGCCGCCGCGGCGGGCCCGAGCTACCCGCCCGGCACCGCGCAGGACTACAACAACACCGGGTACACGGTCGCCGGCCTGCTCATCGAGAAGGTCACCGGCCGGTCGTACGCGCACGAGGTGACCACGCGGATCCTGCGCCCGCTCGGCCTGCGCGGCACGTCGGTGCCGGGCGCCGACCCGCGCATCCACGGTCCGCACGCGCACGGGTACCAGGCGCTCGGGTCCGGGCGGCTGGTGGACGTCACCGAGTGGAACCAGTCCGAGTCGTGGGCGGCCGGCGACCTCATCTCCACCGCCGCCGACCTGGACCGCTTCCTCACCGCGCTGTTCCGGGGGGCGCTGCTGCCCCCGCGCGAGCTGGCGCTGATGTTCACCGTGCCGCCGGTCCGCGACCTGTCCGGCCGGCCCGCCGCGTACGGCATGGGGCTGAGCCGGCTGGCGCTCCCCAACGGCCTGGTCATCTGGGGTAAGGACGGCGCGAGGTGGGGCTACACGGCCGCCGTGGCCGCCACCCGCGACCTGCGCCGGCGGGTGGTGTTCTCGGTCAACTCGACCGACGCCAAGGGTCAGGACCAGTTCGAGGTCGGCGACCGGATCCTGCTGGTGGCGTTCGAGGGTGGGGACGGTTCGTGACGGTTCGTGGTCACCTGACGCGACGAGCGTAACGTTTACTGCACCCGGTACCGATTGGTATACCGGAAACGGTTGCGGCGTACCGCGTGACGGCCGATGGGTCTAATGTCAGCGTGTCACCGTCGGGGCCAAGCAGGGGCCGATCTGCTACCGAGCAGGTGGTCAGTGTCCCGGCCGGTACCCGCAGCGCACATCCGGGCCGTGGATCGAGCGGGGAACCTCGGCCAGCCGTGGGAGCGGTACCCCTCTGCCGCACCCCCCGGAACGCGGTCGCCGCCCTCTCCCCCCCAGGGCGGCGACCGCCCCCCGCACATCTGGCTTGTCGTGAAATACTTCACAGGTCAGTCATGCGGGGAGAGGCGGACCGGACAGATGAGCGGGAAACGGGCGTCCCTGACGCTGTCACTGATCACCTCCGCGGCGGTCGCCATCGCGCTGGCCGGTTGCTCCTCGGGCCACTCCAAGCCCAAGGCCCGACCACACCGGGTCCCGCCGCCCGACTCCGCGATCCAGCTCTCGCCCGGCGCCCAGCCCATCCAGCCCAACGTCCCGGTCGTCGTGTGGGCCAGCCACGGCAAGCTCTCCAGCGTCACCATGACCGCCGCCGACGGCAGGCCCGTCGCCGGCGCGCTGTCTGCTGACAAGCGGGCGTGGACCAGCACCCAGCCGCTCGGGTACGGCGCCAGTTACACGGTCAACGCCAGCGGCACCGGCAATGACGGCGCCATGCGGCAGACCTTCACCGTCAACACGGCCAGGCCGCACACCACCACCGACATCGACGTCTTCCCCGACGGCCACGACCTCACCTCCGTCGGCGTCGGCCAGCCGATCAAGGTCACCTTCGACGAGAAGGTCACCAACCGGGCCGCCGCCGAGCGGGCCCTGCGGGTCATCACCGACCCGCCGGTGGCCGGCGCCTGGCACTGGTACTCCTCGCACGAGGTGCACTGGCGGCCGATGGCCTACTGGCCGGCCGGCACCAAGGTGACGCTGGACGCGAAGCTGTTCGGCGTCGACCTCGGCAACGGGGTGTTCGGCAAGAAGGACCGCACGGTGTCCTTCGGCATCCACGACGCCTGGGTCGCCAAGGCCGACGGCAACTCCCACCACATGCAGATCTTCCAGAACGGCAACCTCGTCAAGGACATGCCGATCTCGATGGGCAAACCCAAGTACCCCACCCAGGAGGGGCCGCACGTCGTCCAGAAGAAGTACCGCGTCAAGATCATGGACTCGCGCACCTGGGGGCTGGCACTCGACGCCGGCGGCTACCGCGTCCCGGTCGAGTGGGCCACCCGCATCTCCGGCGACGGCGAATTCGTGCACTCCGCACCCTGGTCCGTCGACGAGCAGGGCCACTCCAACGTCTCGCACGGCTGCATCAACGTCAGCCCATCGAACGCCATCTGGTTTTACAACACCTTCAGCCCCGGCGACATCGTCGAGGTGGCCAACACCGGCCGCCACTACGAGGACTCCGCCTGGGACGACTGGTCGATGCCCTGGGAGCAATGGCTCAAAGGCTCCGCCCTAACCACCTGACCGGCCCAGGTTCCGGCTACCGGTGTTGTCGGATCGCTTGCGTGCACAAGACGCACGCGGCGCGAGCCTCCGCCTTGGCAGCCGAAACCTGGATCCGGCCAGTACCACCGGCTCGCTGGAAATCCGCATCCAGGCGGAAACCGGCGTTGCTTCCTGGCGCGAGCGACGGTCTTTCGCCAACTCTTGATCATGGTGAATCGGCTTGTTGATCGTCGGTGGGACTGGTCTGGTAGGGAGGTATGATCCGCGAAGACCAGATCATCGCAGATCGGAAGGCATTTCCTCGTTCCCGGCACGCCATACCGACAGCCGTTGACGAAGGGCCGAGGTGAGGTCCGGGCGATGGAACCGGGAGGCGCGGATGATTTCGGTGCTGTTCAACATCCTGCAGGAACTGGCGGAGCTTATCTGGGAAGACGCCGATCTGTCCGGCAAGGCGCACGCCTGGAAGGTGCGAAATCTGGTCGGTCCGGTAGCTGACGGTTTTTCGAGTTTCGCCAGCGTGTACGAGCTGGTTGTCGGCGCGACCCGCGCGCCGGTGGCGCGGCTGCCGGACGAGATCTGGATTGCCTCGGGGTGCGGGGTGCACGCCCGGCGGGTCGAGGAGAAGGCCGGTCATCTCACCATCGGGGCCGCCACGCTGATGGCCCTGCCGCCCACCGAGATCGAGGCGCTGCTGGCCCGCGCGCTGGCCCTGGCCCTGGGGCCGCACCCGCCACGGTCCCGGCTCCGCCCCGGATGGACGCTCGCAACGGTCAAGGAGCGCCAGTACCAGGGCGACAAGGCGATGACGTCGGTGACCACCGGTGATGTCGCGGCGTCCGCGCTGCTGCACCAGACGGTCGCCGCGCATCGGTTCGCCGGGTACCTCGCCGAGCGCCGTGACGACGGCGGCCGGCCGACCGATGTCTACGCCGGCTGGCGGGAACGTTACGACGACGATGCCGACCGGGCCCGATACGCCACCGGCGTTGACCTGGACGCGGTCGACGCCGCCAGTCGCCCACCCTGGTGCCCACCCCTACGCGATCGCCTCGCCAGGCTCACCAACACCCCCGACCGCATCCCCCTCTTACCTACCGACAGGCCGACCGTCGACCGCTTCATTCCGCGCGACGACAGCAAGCTGTCGCGGGTCGCCATGGGCCGCCCGAAGACGCGGACGTGAACCCAGCCTCTGTCTTTCAGGGACTGTTGATCAAGGCTTCGCTGCTGTTTTTTGATCTTCTTTGGTGGTCGGTCTGGGTGGGGCATGGCGGCGTACCACGCGGTGGTCGGGTCCTCGAGGGGCGTGCTCGTCGGGGCGTGGGTGGCTGGCCAGGTAGCGGCTTGGGGTAGCGCGGCGAGCCCGTTGAATGCGGTGAGAAGCTGGTCTGCCCGGGACCAGCCGGCGGCGATGCGCAGCCGGGTGCGGCGGACGGAGCGGGTGGAGCGGGTGGTGCGGGCAGCGATGTGGAGTAGCAGGTAGCGCAGCTTCTTCGGTTCGGCGGTGTCGAGGTCGCCGTCGCAGCGGAGGTGTTGGTCCATGCGGGTAGGTCGATGCCGGTCAGGGGTAGTTCCAGCCGGGTGCCGTCAATGGCGAAGGCGGGGAGGGAAAGCGGCCGAAGCCGCTATCTTGTCGCATCTGATCCGGTCTTCGACGCGGGCGTGGCCTACGGTGGCCGGCTCGCCCGTACAGCGGAGTACGCAGCAGTATCACCGGTCACTACGGACCTACCCCTCCACCATCTTCGTGCCAGAGCAGAAGACTTGACAAGCCGGTTCGGCCCGGGAGCACGCTCCTGTCTCGCCTGCCGGTACACGGCCCATCGCTTCCGCTGAGGCTCCGAGGGTGGCCTGTGGCTTATGCAGCAACTGCCTTGGCAGCCGAAACCTGGATCCGGTCAGGTCCGCTGACGGCACCATCACGAATGCCCCGCCTGGCAGGCGGGGCCTTCGTCGTTACCGCGGTCGGGCTCGAGGCCGGAGAGAGACTCCCGACCGGGACGGGTGGCAGGCGACGGCGGGACGTAACCCGGTTTGCCGGGGGGCAACCGAGGAGGGGAGCGTCGCCGACTTCTCCCTCCCCTCATCCGCCCCGCCGCCGCCGCGACCGCGTCGGGGGCCTGGCGCCGGGACCCGGAGGCGCCGCTCACCCCGTCGCGG
>JBJMIH010000323.1:0-19093 GCA_045806985.1 Mycobacteriales bacterium
CCGGCTCGCCGGACACCACCCGCACACCGGACAGCTCGTCGTGGAAGCCGCGCGGTCGCCGCCCCACCCTGACCAGTTCGGCGATGCGTCCCTCGTCAGCGGCGCGCAGCGGGCTGCCGGCGGCGTCGGCCGCGTCCAGGCGGCCAGGCTCGACGGCGGCGAACGCCGCCGCCCGCGCGTCGGTGAGCTGGCGCAACACCACCGCCCACGAGGGGGGCGGCGGGTCGGCGTCCGCTGCCGGGTGCCCGTGCCACGCCCAGGTCGCCAGCCCGGTACCACCGGCCACCGCCGCGACCGCCGCCGCGAGCGCCAGCCGGCCCCGCCTCCGCCGGCCCGCCGGCACGGCCGGTGGTGACGGCGGCGACCGCCGCGGGCCGTCCGGCAGCACGTGGGTGAGCGGTGGCGCGACCCCGCCGGCCCGGTCACCGGGCACGGACGGCGACGCGGCGGGAGCGCCCGCGTACAACCGCTGCGCGAACACCTCCGCCGTCGGCCGGGCGGCCGGCCGGTCCGCCAGCCCGGACAGCAGCACCTTCCCGAGTACGCCACGTGCCGCCAGCGCCGCCCGCCACGGTCCGGCCGGGTCGGCGAGTTCGCAGGCCGGCGGCAGCCCGGTCAGCGCATGCGCGGCCACGGCCGCCAGCGCGTACACGTCCGACGCCGGCCCCGGCGAGGCGCCGGCAAGCACCGCCGGATCGACGTAGCCGGGCGTGCCCCGCACCACCCCGGCGGCCTCGCCCACCAGCCGCGCGGTGCCCAGGTCGGCGAGCAACGGCCGGCCGTCCCCGGTCAGCAGCACGTTCGCCGGCGACACGTCACCGTGGACGAACCCGGCCCGGTGCGCCTCGGCCAGCGCCGTCGCGACCGGCGCCACGATCCCGACGACCTCCGCGGGGCTGACCGGCGCCGGCAGCCCGGCGAGGCTGCCGCCGGCCGCGTACTCCAGTACCAGCACCGCCCCGTCCGGCACCTCCACCACCCCGCGCACGGCCAGCACGTGCGGGTGGACGACGGCGGCGAGCAGCGCGGCCTCCCGCCGCAGCCGCTCCCGGTCGGCCCCGCCGGCGCCCACCCGCAGCCGTTTCAGCGCCACGACCTCGCCGGTCGCCAGGTCGCGCCCGCGCCACACCTCTCCGGTCGCCCCGAAGCCGAGCACCGCCTCGGCGGCGTACCCCGGAATGCTCCAGCCCATGGGGAACCACCGTAGCCGGATCTTCACATTCGGGCCGATACCACGCCCGCCACCGGGGATTCCGGCGACGATCCGGCATGATTCACTTCATGACCGCCACTGAGCCGACGATCCTCGCCACCAGCATGGGGTTCGACCGGGGCGACCGGTTCGACGAGGTACGACCTGGGCCGATCTTCGACCTCGCCGCCGACCTGGCCGGCGCGCCGGCCCGGCCCAAGCTGTCCGTCCTGGTCACGGCGGTGGGCGATGACATCCGGTACCGCTCGATGCTCTACGAGGCGTTCGCCGGCACCCGCTTCGACGTCAGCCACCTGGCGCTGTTCCCGATGCCGAACGTGCCGGACATCCGGGAGTACCTGCTGGCCCAGGACGTGGTGTGGGTGGGCGGCGGCAGCGTGGCGAACCTGCTGGCGGTGTGGCGGGTGCACAACCTGGACACGATCTTCCGCGAGGCGTGGGAGGCCGGGGTCGTGCTCGGCGGGGTGTCGGCCGGCTCGATCTGCTGGCACGAGGGCGGCACCACCGACTCGTTCGGCCCCGACCTGCGGCCGGTCACCAACGGCCTGGCGTACCTCCCGTACGGCAACGGCGTGCACTACGACTCCGAGGAGCAGCGCCGGCCGCTGCTGCACAAGCTGGTCGGCGACGGCACGCTGCCGGTCTCGCACGCCACCGACGACGGGGTCGGGCTGGTGTACCGGGGCACCGAGCTGGCCGAGACAGTGTCCGACCAGCCCGGCAAGTACGCGTACCGGGTGGAGCCGGGAGCCGCCGGCGAGGCGGTGGAGACCCCGCTGGAGCCGCGCCCGCTCCGCTGACCGGCACCCGGCGAAACTCACGGTGGCGTTCCGGCGGGTTGTGGCCTAAGTTCCCGACATGGTCAGAACGCGCCGCCTCCTGCTCACCTTCCTGTGTGGACTGCTGCTGGTCGGCACCGCCGGCGCCGCCCGCGCCGACGCCGCGAGCCACCGGCAGCGGCACCTCACCGTCGCCACGTACAACCTGTACCTCGGCGCCAACCTCACGCCGATCTACCAGTCGACCACGCAGGCGCAGATGGTGCAGCGGGCCGGGGAGGCGTTCGCGCACGTCAAGCAGGTCGACTTCCCGAGCCGCGCCGAGGCGATCGCGAAGCTGATCGCCCGCCACCCCGCCGAGGTGCTCGGCCTGCAGGAGGTGGCGAAGTGGGAGTCCGGCCCGATCGGCGGCGACCTGACCACCACCGTCGACTACCTTCCGGTGCTGCTGACGGCGCTGGCGCGGCACGGCCAGTTCTACTACCCGGCGTCGGTGAGCACGAACTTCTCCGGCACCATGCCGATCAGCGCCACCGAGCAGGCGAAGTTCACCGACCACGACGTGATCCTGGTGCGCTGGTGGCCGGCCGGCCCGCGGCTGCGGGCGCACGCCGCCGGCGACTACGACGCCAAGCTGGTGATCCCGTCCCCGACCGGCGTCACGTTCACCGTGCCGCGCGGCTGGACCACCGCGGACGTGACCGTGCGCGGCAGGACCGTGCGGATCGCCGAGACGCATCTGGAGGCGTACTCGAAGCCGATCCGGGACTCGCAGGCCGCCGAGCTGCGGGCCAGGCTCGCCGGCTCGCCGTACCCGGTGGTGCTGGCCGGCGACGTGAACTCTCCGCCGACGGACACCACCGGCCCGTACGGCCAGCTCATCGGTGACGGGTACGCGGACGGCTGGGTGACGGTGCACGGCCCGGACGGCGGCTTCACCGCCGGCCAGACCGACGACCTCGACAACGTGCCGTCCCGGATCGACCACCGGATCGACTACGTCTTCACCCGCGGCACCGCCGCCGTCCCGGTCGCCGCCGACCAGGCCACGGTCATCGGCGACCAGCTCGCCGACCGCACCCCGGGCGGCCTCTGGCCGTCCGACCACGCGGGCGTGGTGGTGAGGGTCCGTATCGGCCGCTGATCCGGCTCCGGCGTACCCTCGAAGGCGTGGCTGAGCTGGAGGTTGTCGAGGCCGGGCTGGTGCCGTACGAGGAGGCGTGGGCCGAGCAGCGGCGGCTGCTGGACGCCCGCGCCGACGGCCGGATCCCGGACACGGTGCTGCTGCTTGAGCACCCGCCGGTGTACACGGCGGGCAAGCGCACCGAGCCGTGGGAGCGCCCGTTCGACGGCACCCCGGTGGTCGACGTGGACCGTGGCGGCAAGATCACCTGGCACGGGCCGGGCCAACTGGTCGGGTACCCGATCATGAAGCTGGCCGAGCCGGTGGACGTGGTGGCCTACGTCCGGCGGCTGGAGGGCGTGCTGATCGACGTGTGCGCCGAGGTCGGCCTGGCCGCCGGCCGGATCGAGGGCCGGTCGGGGGTGTGGGTGCCGGCCGACGAGCGCGGGCCGGACCGGAAGGTGGCGGCGATCGGCATCCGGGTGAGCCGCGGCGTGACCATGCACGGCTTCGCGCTGAACTGCGACCCCGACCTGACCTGGTTCGACCGGATCGTGCCGTGCGGGATCGCGGACGCCGGTGTGACGTCGCTCTCCCGCGAGCTCGGCCGGGACGTGCCCGTGGCCGAGCTGGTGCCGCTGGTCAGGGCATACCTGCCGAAGCTGGCGGAGGCGTCGTCGTCGGCCGTGTTCGCCAGTTGAATAATCTTTTGCCTCTGGTCGTGCGACACCACTAGCGTCGAAGCGTCACACGGCGCAGAAAGGGAGGGGACGCGGAGCGTGGGGCTCTTACGCGTCTCCTCCTGCCATGTGCGGGGTCAGTCCTTCTTCCCGACACCCGCGTAGACGGGAAACCAGCCGTTCCAGGGCGTCGCGCCGTCGAACCGCCACGACGTGACCGGCACCACCCCGGGCTCCAGCAGCGTGAAGCCGTCGAAGAAGCGCAGCACCTCCGCGTGCGTGCGGGTGACCGACGGCCGGTCGACGTGGTTGTACACCGTGGTGATCGCCTGCGACGCGGCGGTGAGCTCCTCCGGCCGCCCGTCGATCGTGCCGTGCGTGACGGCGATCATGCTGCCCGGGGGCACCGCGTCCCGGTAGGCGGCGACGTGCTCGTACGGATGGTCCCGGTCGTGCAGGAAATGCAGCACCCCCACCATCAACAGCCCGACGGGGCGGGAGAAGTCGAGGACCGCGCGGGCGGTCGGGTGCTCCAGGATCCGCTCCGGCTCGCGCACGTCGGCCCGCAGGATCGCGGCGTCCGGCACGTCCTCCAGCAGCGCCTCGCTGTGCGCGACCGCGACCGGGTCGATGTCGACGTACACCACCCGGGCCGCCGGCTGGACCTGCCGCGCCACCTCGTGCACGTTGCCCACGGTGGGGATGCCGGAGCCGAGGTCGAGGAACTGGGTGACGCCCTCGTCCAGGAAGCACCGCACGGCCCGGCGGAGGAACGCGCGGTTGGCGCGGTACACCTCGCCGATCCACGGGATGGCCCGCTCGACCTCCTTGGCGGCGGCCCTGTCCACGGCGAAGTGGTGCGACCCGCCGAGGAAGTAGTCGTACATCCGGGCGGCGCTGGGGAGCTCCTCATCCACGCGCTGATCTTGCCTTACGCGAGGGCCGCGCGCGAGAGGGTGGCCAACCGCACGCCGAGGACGAGCAGAACACCACCGGACAACTGTTCGAGACGGGCCCAGACGGCCGGCCCGCACAGCAGCCACCGCACGGCGGTGCCGACCAGCAGTACCAGCAGTACCAAGGCCGCCTCGGGAACCTGGGGTGGGTCACACCTGGGGCATGACCTCGGAGGCGACCAACTCGAGGTGGTCGAGGTCGGACAGGTCGAGCGTCTGGAGGTACAGCCGGGACGCTCCGGCCTCGGCGAACGCACCGATCCGGTCGACCAGTTCGGAGGGAGTGCCGGCCAGCCCGTTGGTGCGCAGCTCGTCCACGTCGCGGCCGATGGCCGCCGCCCGCCGTGCCAGCTCGGCCTCGTCCTTGCCGCAGCACAGCACCTGCGCGGCCGAGAACGTCATCCCGATCCGGTCCCGGCGGGCGCACGCCTCCCGCACGTTGTCGATCAGTGCGCGGGTCTCGTTCAGGCCCTGGAACGGCACGTTGAACTCGTCGGCGTACCGGGCGGCCAGCTCCGGCGTGCGCCGCTTGCCGGCCCCGCCGACGAGCACCGGCGGCCGCGGCTGCTGTGCCGGCTTGGGCAGCGCCGGGGAGTCGGTGAGCTGGTAGTACCGGCCGTCGAAGGAGAATGTCTCGCCGGCCGGCGTCTCCCAGAGGCCGGTGATGATGGCGAGCTGCTCCTCGTACCGGTCGAACCGCTCCTTGAGCGACGGGAACGGGATCCCGTACGCCTTGTGCTCGGCCTCGAACCAGCCGCTGCCCACGCCGAACTCGATCCGGCCGCCGCTCATGTGGTCGACGTTGGCGACGGCGACGGCGAGCGGGCCGGGCAGCCGGAACGTCGCCGCGCTCATCAGCGTGCCCAGCCGGATCGTGGCGGTCTCCCTGGCCAGCCCGGCCAGGGTGATCCAGGCGTCGGTCGGGCCGGGCAGCCCGGTCACGTCGCCCATCTTGAGGTAGTGGTCGGACCGGTAGAACGCGCCGTACCCGCATTCCTCGGCCTTCCTGGCCACCGCGAGCAGGTCGTCGTAGGTCGCGCCCTGCTGGGGTTCGGTGAAGATCCGCAGCTCCATGGCCTCAGCCTAGGCGACTCAGGCCAGCGACAGCCTGGCTCCACCGCTGAACCAGGAGTCGTGCACGTCCAGCCGGGTCAGCGTGGTACCGGCCGGCACGTCGAAGACCAGCACGCCGGCGGTCCGGTCGCCGGGGTCCAGCGGCTTGGTGACCGCGTTCGCCGCGGAGAGGAACAGCGGCGCGGTGGCGTCCGCCCGGTGCTGGTCGCCGGCCGCGTCGGTGGCCTTCTGCGCCTCCGGCCGTACCGCGGCCGAGTGGTTGCCGATGTTGTGCACGGTCAGGTTGACCAGGCAGTACTGCCCGGTCGCGTGCTTCTTCAGCGCGCCGTGCCCGATCACCGTGCTGCCGCACCGGACGTCGGTGACCTGGAAGTCCAGCACGCCGTCCTTGGCGTCGCGGACCGCCGGCGCGGCCGGCCGCCGGTGCGCGGACGCGGTCGCCGTCGGGTCCGCCGTCCCGCGCCGCTCGGCCCGGTGCCTGGCCCGCTGCGCCAGCCCGGCGGCCAGCCCGAGCAGCACCGCGATGACGACCGCGATCAGCACCCACACCCAGCCGCGCAGGTACCAGGGGCGCGGCGGGGTGGCGTACCGGGCCGCGATCCGGTCGTACCGGGTGGTCTGGCCGGCCTGGCCGGCCTGGCCGGCCTGGCCGGCCTGGCCGGGCGGCGGCGCCGTCGGCGCGCCCATCGGCGTGGTGAGCGGCCGGGTCAGCGGCCGGGTCAGCGGCCGGGTGCCCCGTGGCCCCGGCGGTGGCGGCGGGGGCTGGTAGTGCCAGCCGCTGCGGACCAGTTCGGTGGCGGCCTCGGTGGTGTCACCGCTCGGGCCGCACAGGTCGAGCAGCAGCGCCTGCGCGGTGGGCCGGGCGGCCGGGTCCTTAGCCAGTGCCGCGCCGACCAGCCGGTGCAGCTTGGGCGGCAGCCCACGCAGGTCTGCGGTGCCGGTGCGGATGGCCTCGGCGACCTGGAGCGGCGCGCCGTCGCCGAACGGGGTACGGCCGGAGGCGGCGTACGCGATCAGGGCGCCCCAGGAGAACACGTCGGCGGCCGGGCCGACCCTGCCGCCGAACAGCCGCTCCGGCGCGGTCCAGGCGAGCGTGCCGAACACCGTGTCGACCTCGGTGCGGGCGAGCCCGTCCGGCAGCGCCCGCGCGATGCCGAAGTCGATGACGCGCAGCCCGTACGGCGACAGCAGCACGTTGCTCGGCTTGAGGTCGCGGTGGACCAGGCCGGCGGCGTGGATGGCGACCAGCGCGGCGGCCATGCCGACGGCGAGCGCTTCCAGCTCGGAGCCGGTGAGCGGCCCCTGCTCGCGGATGGCGCGGTCCAGCGGCGGGCCGGGGATGTACTCGGTGACGAAGTACGGGGTCGGCGGGGTGAGCACCGCGTCCAGCACCCGCGCGGTGCAGAAGCCGGCGACCTTCCTGGCCGCGGCGACCTCGCCGGCGAAGCGGTCCAGGAAGGCCGGGTCGTCGGCCAGCTCGGACCTGATCATCTTGACCGCGACCTGGCGCTCCACGCCGTTCGGGTCGGCGGCCTTGGCCAGGTAGACCGTGCCCATGCCGCCCGACCCGAGCCGGCCGAGCAGCACGTACCGGCCGAGCGCGTACGGGTCGCCCGGCTGCAGCGAGCGCAGTCCCGGCGTCCGCTCGGCGGCGGTCGGGTCTTCGAGCACGCCCCTGATTCTTCCCACTTCCGGGCCCATCCGCCGACCCCCCACCATGACCTCGGTCACCCCGATCCGACGCTCGGCCGGCTCGTCGCGTTCCCGGCGTACGCTGGCGGTGTGACCGCTGTTGCTCCGGAAGGGCGCAAACTCCTCCGCCTGGAGGTCCGGAACGCCCAGACACCGATCGAACGCAAGCCGTCCTGGATCAAGACACGGCTGCGGACCGGTCCGGAGTTCACCGAACTGAAGGATCTGGTCAAGCGCGAGGGCCTGCACACGGTCTGCGAGGAAGCCGGCTGCCCCAACATCTACGAGTGCTGGGAGGACCGCGAGGCCACCTTCCTCATCGGCGGCGACCAGTGCACCCGGCGGTGCGACTTCTGCCAGATCGACACGGGGAAGCCGGCCGCGCTGGACCGCGACGAGCCGCGCCGGGTCGCCGAGTCGGTCGAGGCGATGCGGCTGCGGTACGCCACCGTCACCGGCGTGGCCCGCGACGACCTGGCCGACGAGGGCGCCTGGCTGTACGCGGAGACCGTCCGGCGGATCCACCAGGCCGTCCCGGGCTGCAAGGTCGAGCTGCTGATCCCGGACTTCTCGGGCGAGCCGGAGCTGCTCGGCGAGGTGTTCGGCGCGGCGCCCGAGGTGCTGGCGCACAACATCGAGACCGTGCCGCGGATCTTCCGCCGCATCCGGCCGGGCTTCCGGTACGACCGCTCGCTGGACGTGCTCCGGCAGGCGCGGGCGGCCGGCCTGGTCACCAAGTCCAACCTGATCCTGGGCATGGGCGAGGAGCGGCCGGAGATCGTCGAGGCGATGCGGGACCTGCGGGACGCCGGCTGCGAGCTGCTCACCATCACCCAGTACCTGCGGCCCAGCGTGCGCCACCACCCGGTGGAGCGGTGGGTGAAGCCGGAGGAGTTCGTGGAGCTGCGCGACGAGGCCCTCGCGATGGGGTTCGTCGGCGTGATGGCCGGGCCGCTGGTGCGCTCGTCGTACCGCGCCGGCCGGCTGTACGAGCAGGCGATCGCGGCCCGGTCCAGCGGCGTTACCGCCTGATACTGGACGTTAACCACCCCGTCACAGAGAGCCGGAAGGCTGGGGCCGTGAGTTCTCTCCTGCCGTCCGTCGGCCGCCGCGTGCTCGGCCTGCTGTTCCCCGAGGGAGGGCAGGGCCGGGCCCGCCGCAACGCGGAGGGGGCCGCCCGCGCCCAGGCCGCGCGGAACGCCGCCGCCCGCGACGTGCTCGCCGGCCACTGAACGCCGCGGCGAGGGGTCGGCGCTCGCCGCCGCCGGCCCCTCGCCGCGGTTCGTCCTTCCCGGCCCCGGAGCACGCGAAAGCCCGCCCCCGAGGCGAGGTGTGGGGGCGGGCTCCGGTCGCCCGAGACCGCGGTGAGAGAGGGGCACCCACCGCGTCCCAAGAGGGCGCGGGCAGAAGGTACCCGCTAGCGTGAGCTTTGTCACCATGTAGCGGACATCCCCCGCCCCGCCCCCGCCGCCGCCCGGCACGCCGATCGGCGCGGCTCCCGAATAGACTGGACACATGGCCCGCACCCCGAAGCCCGACGACGCGCCGCAGAAGCGGAAGTTCAGCGACCGGCTCCGCACCGTTCGGACGGTTTTCAGCCTCGGCAGGGAACTCGATCCGAAGCTGCCGCTCTGGCTGGCCAGCGTCGGCCTCGGGGTCATCGCGGTGTTCGTGCTGATCGGGTACCTGCTGGGGCATCCGATCCTATTCGGGATCTTCGGCGTGCTGGTGGGTGTGCTGAGCGCGATGATCGTGTTCGGCAGGCGGATCACCCGGGCGCAGATCAACCAGATCCAGGGCCAGCCGGGCGCGTCCGCCGCGATCGTGCAGTCGATGCGCGGCGACTGGCGGGTGTACACCGCGGTGGCGGTCACCCGCGACCAGGACATGGTGCACCGGGTGATCGCCCGCCCCGGCATCATCCTGCTGGCCGAGGGCAACCCGAACCGGCTCCGCAACCTGCTCGGCCAGGAGAAGAGGCGGCTCGGCAAGGTGGTCGGCGACACCCCGATCTACGACATCGTGATCGGCGAGGCCGAGGGCCAGGTACCACTGGCCAACCTGCAGAAGTACCTGCTGAAGCTGCCCCGCAACATCACGCCGAAGCTGGTCAACGAGTACGACCGGCGGCTCCAGGCGCTGCCGGGTGGCCAGCTGCCGATGCCCAAGGGCCCGCTCCCCCGCAACATCCGGATGCCCAAGGGCGCCAACCCGAGAATGCGCTAGCTTTCCACCACGACGGAATCCGTGATCCTGTCGTGGTATCCGCGGTTGTCCCTGTCGTAGATCAGGGCCGGGACCAGCAGCACCAGCAGGAAGGTCCGGAGCAGCGCGCGGTACGGGCCGAGCGGGCGGCCGGGGCGGTCGATCCGGTGCAGGCGGATCTTCAGCAGCCGCATCCCGGGGGTCTGGCCGTACAGGGCGGTGAAGAACACGTACTCCACCGCGAACACCAGCAGGCTCCAGTTGTTCGGCGGGTGCGGCGCGGTGAAGGCGGCCGCGACCAGCGCGCTGCCGATCGCGTCGGCGGCGAAGGCGGCCGCCCGCCTGGCCATGGTCGCCACCGAGCCGGGCCCGGACTCCGGCAGCCCGAGCCGGACGCCCTTCGCGGCTCCTTCGGTGCCCTGGCCGGTGACGGAGGCCGGGCCGGAGAGCCACGAACCCAGCACCTTGCCCACGACGGGTAGCCTACGTGGCTACGGGGTGTGAACGAACGGCAGCAACGGTGTAACACTGCCGAAACAGTTGGGACATGGCCGAGCAACCTCGCTTTCTTACGGTCGTCGGCGACCCCTGCTAGTGCACGGAGGATGGATGTTTTCCAGCGGCGATGAAGTCCTGAGCTACATCAGGGCGAACGACGTCCAGTTTGTGGATGTGCGTTTCTGCGACCTGCCGGGCGTGATGCAACACTTCACGGTGCCCACGGAGAGTTTCTCCGAGTCCGTCTTCAGTGACGGCCTGATGTTCGACGGCTCCTCGATCCGCGGCTTCCAGGCCATCCACGAGTCGGACATGCTGCTCCTGCCCGACCCGACGACGGCGATCGTCGACCCGTTCCGCCAGCACAAGACCCTGAACCTGAACTTCTTCATCCACGACCCGCTCACCGGCGAGCCGTACACCCGCGACCCGCGGAACGTGGCCAAGAAGGCCGAGCAGCACGTCCGCAACTCCAACATCGCCGACACCGTGTACTTCGGGCCGGAGGCGGAGTTCTACATCTTCGACTCGGTGGCGTACGACACCACTCCGAACGGCGCGTTCTACACGTTCGACTCGGTCGAGGGCGCCTGGAACACCGGCGAGCCCAGCAACCCGGACGGCTCCCCCAACCTCGGGTACAAGCCCAGGTACAAGGGCGGATACTTCCCCGTCTCCCCCAACGACCACTTCACCGACCTGCGCTCGGAGATGGTCCGCAACCTCATCACGGCCGGCATCGAGGTCGAGATGCAGCACCACGAGGTGGGCAGCGGCGGCCAGGCCGAGATCGACATCCGCTTCGACACGCTGCTGCGGATGGCGGACAAGCTGATGCTGTACAAGTACATCCTCAAGAACACCGCCGCCGCGGCCGGCAAGAGCGTGACGTTCATGCCGAAGCCGATCTTCGGCGACAACGGCTCGGGGATGCACTGCCACCAGAGCCTCTGGAAGAACGGCGACCCGCTGTTCTACGACGAGATCGGGTACGCCGGCCTGTCCGACACCGCTCGGTACTACATCGGCGGCCTGCTCAAGCACGCCCCGTCGCTGCTGGCCTTCACCAACCCGACCACGAACTCGTACCGGCGCCTGGTGCCCGGCTACGAGGCGCCGGTCAACCTGGTGTACTCGCAGCGCAACCGGTCCGCCTGCTGCCGCATCCCGATCACCGGCGCGAACCCGAAGGCCAAGCGGGTCGAGTTCCGGGTGCCGGACCCGTCCTGCAACCCGTACCTGGCGTTCGCGGCCATGCTGATGGCCGGCCTGGACGGCATCAAGAACAAGATCGAGCCGCCGGAGCCGGTGGACAAGGACCTGTACGAGCTGCCGCCCGACGAGCACGCCTCGATCCCGCAGGTCCCGGGCTCCCTGGAGAAGGTCCTCGACACCCTCGAGGGCGACCACGAGTACCTCCTCGACGGCGGCGTCTTCACCCCCGACCTGATCGAGACCTGGATCGAGTGGAAGCGGGCCAACGAGGTCGACCCGGTCCGCCTCCGCCCGCACCCGCACGAGTTCGCGCTGTACTACGACATCTGATCCCGACCCGTCGCGCGAGGACGGCCGTTGGCTCCCGGGCCGGCGGCCGTCCTCCGTTCGCCCGGCCTACCGCTGCCAGGCCCGCAGCAGGTCGTCGGGACCCCACCGGGCGGCGAGCGGCAGGTCCTCGGCGAACCCGCCGCGCGACACGGCCACCAGCGGAGTACCCGGCTCGGCGCCCGGGACGGCGAGCAGGTCGCGTGCCAGGTCGTCGTAGTCGCGGCGGCCGAAGGGCCGGTTCTCCAGCCACTTGATCGCCCCGACGAAGCACACCTGCCCGGCCACCGGCTCGCGGTCCACGCCGACCAGGTCGATCACGGGCCTGTTCCGCCGGTTCCACCAGCCGCCGACCGCGTCCGTCCCCGCCCAGCGCCCGTCCGGCAGCAGCCGTGCCAGCGATTCCCGCACGATCGGCTCGACGGCACGCCCGCGCCAGCTCGTCCAGGACCGCTCGACGCGTTCCAGCAGCAGGTCGCCGCGGCCACGCTCGACCAGCCCGATGCCCCGGTTCAGGAACGCGAGCCAGAACCGCAGGTACGTGTCGGCGACGCGGTACCGCTTGTTCCTGGTGTCGGGCCTGGTCGACAGCGGGAGGTCCGCGGCGACGAGCCGCCTTCCCAGCAGGGTGTTGAGGATCGGCGCGAGGGTGCCCGACGGGATCGGGCTCCGCTCACCGCTCCCGGCCGCGATGCCGGTGAAGGTCCGCTCGCCGGTCCCGATCGCCTCCAGTACCGCGCGGGTACGGGACGCCGTCGGGAATTCGCCCAGCATGGACAGCTCGCCGACGGTCAGCAGCGGCGACAGCGCGTCGGCCAGCTCCTGGCGGAGGTAGTCGCGCAGCCCCATCCCCGGCTCCCAGGCCCGAACGACCTCCGGGAACCCCCCGGTCAGCAGCAGCGCGTCCACCGCCTCCGCCGCGGGCAGCTCGGTCATCGCCTGCACGTCGGCCAGGTGCAGCGGGTCCACGGTGAGCTTCGCGGTCCGGCCAGCGAGCTGCAGGGCCTCCATCACCGGCAGGTCGCTGCCCACCAGGAGCAGCAGTACCGGCTTGACGCTCAGGTGCCGGTCCCAGACGGTCCGGAGGGCTCCCGCGAACCCGGGGTCCTGCTCCACCAGCCACGGCACCTCGTCGATCACGGCGATGCTGGCGGTGTGGTCGGGTACCGCACAGGCCAGCGCCTCCAGCGCCTGGTTCCAGTCCGCCGCCGGCGACCCGGCGACCGTGTCGCGGCCCGGGGTGGCCTGGAAGATCACGCAGGGCAGGCCGGACCGGTCGCAGAACTCCTGGACCAGCCGCGACTTCCCCACCCGGCGCCGACCCGTCACGATCGCCGCGCGCCCGCGCCTGCCGCCCTTGCCCCTGACCACCTGCCGGAGCTGCTGTTCCAGCAGCGAGAGATCCGCCGCCCTGCCCCGGAAAGCCGCCAACGTATGAGCTCCAATGTGTGAGGATGCGCGGGATCGGCCGCGGGATGTGCGCGGCCGGGCACGCACACCGCCCGCGTACCTGCAACGAGCGGATGTCCAGCGCGGGTACGCGACGGCCTGCCAGGAGATGCTCGCCGGGCGGTAGTTCGTCCGGCCGGGGTGTCAACCGGACGCGGGGGCCAGGGGGTGGTTGGGGGCAGGGAGCGGGACGGGCCCGTGACCCTGGGGCCGGAGGCGGCGAATGCGAAACCGTTCGACATTTCCGGAGTACGCGCGGAACCGGTCGGTCCGGTTGCGGCGGGCGGCGTACCTGATCTGCCGCGACTGGGACCTCGCCGACGACCTGCTGCAGACGGCGCTGGCCAAGGCGTGGGCGGCGTGGCCGCGGATCTCCGGCGACCCGGACCCGTACGTGTACCGGATCATGATCAACACCCGCCGGTCGTGGTGGCAGCGGCGCTGGCGCGACGAGGTGCCGACGGCGCACATGCCGGAGACGGCCGGCGGCGACTACGCCGACGACGTGGACCGGCGGACCGTGCTGTGGGCGGCGCTCGGCCAGCTGTCCGCCCGGCAGCGGGCGGTGATCGTGCTGCGGTACTTCGAGGACCTCACCGAACAGCAGGTGGCCGACATCCTCGGCTGCACGGTCGGCTCGGTGAAGTCCCACACCCACCGGGCGATAACCCGGCTCCGCGTCGACCCGGGCCTGACCACCATGACCACCCCGGAAGGAAAGCTGACATGACCATGCGATTCACCGAGGACGACCTGCGGGCGGTGCTGGATGAGCACAGCGCCGGAGGTTCGCCGCCACCCGACGTGTGCGGGAGGGCCGAGCGGGCCGGCCGCCGGCTCGTCCACCGCCGCACCTCCGCCGCCGGCGGCGTGCTCGCGGTCGGCGCGCTGGCGGTCGGCGCCACCGTCGCCGCGCTGCCGTCGGCAGGCGCCGCCGGGACGCACACCGCGCACGGGACGCACACGGCGGGCGGGATCACCCCGGCGGACGGCGGCGGCGACCCCGTCACGCTGCTGCCGTCGCAGCACGGGGGTAGGCAGATCGCGGCGGTGCAGTACACGTACGGGGAAGCCATGCACGCGCAGTTGAGCTACACCCCGCACGGCGGCTTCGTCAGCGTCCTGCCCCTGTGCACCGACGACGGCTACCAGATCACCGTGAGCGTCAACGGCAGGACGGCGACCTTCGGATGCGGCCCGCACGACCTCAATCGCGGATGGGCGCTGGGGCTGGCGCGGACCCGCAAGCCGGGCGTGGTCGACGTGACGGTCAAGCCGGCTACCAACGCGAGCACGAAGGGTTCGTGGGCGGTGGGCGTGTACGAGAACTGAGGTACCGTCCCGCACGGTGCTCGACGACGTGCTTCCGGTCCTGGCCTGTCCGCTCTGCGGGCGGGCCATGGCCCGTTCGGGCGGGTCGGTGCGGTGCGAGGGTGGGCACGCGTTCGACGTGGCCCGGCAGGGGTACGTCAACCTGCAGCCCGGCGGCGCGCGCCCCGGCACCGCCGACACGGCGGAGATGGTCGAGGCCCGGGAGCGGTTCCTGGCCGCCGGCCACTACGCGGACCTGGCCGCGCTGGTGGCGGAGCGGGCCGCGGCGGCATGGCCGGGCGGCGGCTGCGTGGTCGACGCCGGCGCGGGCACCGGCTACCTGCTGTCCCACCTCCTCGACGCGCTCCCCGGCCCACCCGCCGGCCTGGCGCTCGACCTGTCCACGTACGCCGCGCGGCGGGCGGCCAGGGCGCACCCGCGGATCGGCGCGGTGGTCACCGACACCTGGCAGCGGTTCCCGGTCCGCGACCGCGCCGCCGGCCTGGTACTGAACGCCTTCGCCCCCCGCAACGGCCCCGAGCTGCGCCGGATCCTGCGCGACGACGGCGCCCTCCTGGTCGCCACCCCGACCCCCGACCACCTGACCGAACTGGTCTCCCGCCTCGACCTGCTCACGGTGGACGCCCGCAAGCCCGAACGCCTGGCCGGCACCCTGAACCCCTGGTTCACCCTGGACGCCACCACCCGGTACGCCACCACCCTGCGCCTCACCGCCGAAGCCGTCCGCGCGGCGGTCACGATGGGCCCCAGCGCCCGCCACGGCACCGACGAGGCAGCCCTGGCCGCCCTCCCCAGCCCACTCCCCGTCACCGTGTCAGTGACGATCTCCACCTACCACCCCAGATAGGGCGGACGCCGAGGTCGACCGGACCAGCCGGTCGCCGTCGGGGGAAGCGCCTCGCCGGGCTGGCCGAGTACACCGGCCGGACACCAGAGCCGTACGGGCCGTCGTACCGACGGGCCCGAGCGCCCCGCCACGGCGGGGACAGCGGCGGGAGGCGACGGTCAGTGTGCCGACGACTGCGCATACGTAGCCGCCTGCTCACCGTGAGCGCAGACAGGCGGAGCTGTTGGCGGCTGTGGCGACGTTGTACGCGCGCCGGGCGGCGGGGTGAGGGCG
Source organism: Mycobacteriales bacterium (assembly GCA_045806985.1). Lineage (GTDB taxonomy): Bacteria > Actinomycetota > Actinomycetes > Mycobacteriales > JBJMIH01 > JBJMIH01. The sequence goes on from JBJMIH010000323.1 coordinate 15,664, forward strand.
GACGGGTATGCCGCCCGCGTGCGGCTGGGTGTCGCGGGCGGTGTGGGGGTTGCGGGTCAGTGGACGGTGAGGGTGACGTCGATGTTGTTCCTGGTGGCGTTGGAGTAGGGGCAGACCTCGTGCGCCTTGGCGGTGAGGCTCTCGGCGGTCGCGGTGTCGACGTTGGGCAGGTGGACGTCGAGCTCGACGGCCAGGCCGAAGCCGCCGGTGCCGGTCGCGCCGATGCCGACCTTGGCGGTCACCTCGCTGCCGTCGACGTTGGCGTTCTCGCGCCGGGCGACCAGGCGGAGGGCGCCGTGGAAGCAGGCCGCGTAGCCGGCCGCGAACAGCTGTTCGGGGTTGGTGCCGGCGCCGCCGGGGCCGCCCATTTCGGTCGGTACCGCCAGGCCGAAGTCGACCTTGCCGTCCGAGGAGCGGGTGTGGCCGTTCCTGCCGTCGCCGGTGGCGGTGGCCTCCGCCGTGTAGAGGATCTTCATGTTCACATCCTCCGAGATAGGCTGGCCCGATGCCAGGGTCAGGTGAGCTCGGCCACGATATGCGAGCACGCGTCGACACGGCGGTGGCCGCCGCCGTAGAAGCGGGCGACGTGCCCGGCGTGGTGGCGGCCGTGGCGCGTGGCGACGACGTGCACGTCGCCACCGCCGGCGTGATGGCGGTGGGCGGGCCGCCGATGCGGCGGGACACGCTGTTCCGGCTCACCTCGGTCACCAAGCCGATGACGGCGGCGACCGCGCTCTCGCTGGTGGACGAGGGCGTGCTCGCGCTGGACGAGCCGGTGGACCGGCTGCTGCCGGAGCTCGCCGACCGCCGCGTGCTGCGCCGCCCGGACGGCCCGCTGGCCGACACCGTGCCGGCCGAGCGCCCGGTCACCGTGCGCGACCTGCTGACCTTCACCTGGGGTTTCGGTATGCAGGGGGCGATGTTCACGGCGCCGGAGCCGTGGCCGGTGGTGGTGGCGGAGCGGGAGCGGCAGCTGGCGGCACTCGGCCCGCCGGCGCCGGCCAGCACGCCGGACCCGGACACGTACCTGGCCCGGCTCGGCGAGCTGCCGCTGCTGGCCCAGCCGGGCGAGCGCTGGCTGTACCAGGTCGGCTCGCAGGTGCTCGGCGTGCTCGCCGCCCGCGCGACCGGCGCGCCGTTCGAGGCCGTCATGCGCGCGCGGTTGCTGGACCCGCTCGGTATGCGCGACACCGCCTTCCACGCCGCCGACACCGCCCGGCTGGCCACGGCGTACGAGCGGCGCGACGGGCGGCTGGCGGTCAACGACCCGCCGGACGGCCAGTGGTCGCGCCCGCCGGCGTTCCCGGACGGCGGCGCCGGCCTGGTCTCCACTGTGGACGATGTGGTGGCGTTCGGCCGGATGCTGCTGCGCGGCGGCGGCCCGGTGCTGCGGCCGGAGACCGTCGCGGAGATGACCCGCGACCAGCTCACCCCCGCTCAGCACGGCCGGGTGTGGCCCGGCGGCTTCGACATGCTCCTCGGCCGTGGCTGGGGCTACGGCGTGTCCGTACTGGACGACGGCCGGTACACCTGGGACGGCGGCTCCGGCACCACCTGGTCGAACGTGCCGGACCGCGACCTCACCGTGGTGGTCCTGACCCAGCGGTTCTGGGACGAGAACGGCCCGCCGGCCGTCTGCGGCGCGGTACTCGCCGCCGCCCTCGACGCCTGAACACGGGTACCCCGGCTCACTGGAAGACCAGGTCGCGCATTTGCACGCCCCAGCCGTTGGCCTGGTCGCCGGGCAGCCACACGTCGACGGTGTCGTTCTGGATCCACAGCCCGATGTCGGCGGCGTAGCAGGACCCGTACCCCGGGATGGTGAACCGCGTGCCCCACGGGATGATCCGCGCGTCCACCGCGCAGACGCCGAGCTTGGTGGTGTACCCGGACGCGGTCTGCCCGCCGTCGTTGTACGAGGTCACCATCACGTGCAGCGTCGAGCCCGGCGCGAACGAGAACGGGGCGATCGAGCCGCTGTCCGCCAGCCGGTAGGGCTGCGCGTACTGGCCGTAGGAGGCGCCGGAGCCGCTCTCGTCGGACATCGCGACGACCGAGTAGAACGCGTGCCGGCAGGGCTGGTTGTCGACGGCGGTCAGCGAGGCCTGGCCCCAGTCGCTGATCCAGGCCACCGACTGCCCGTTGCGGAACACCCGGTACGCGTGCGCGCCGGCCACCCGGTCGAAGCCGATGGTGACCGCGCCGCCGGACAGCGTGCCGTGGATGCCGCCGGGCGCGGGCAGCCGGCCGGACAGGTCGAGCGGCGGCGCCTGCTGTTGGGGCGGCACCCACGGTGTCGGCGAGCGCGGCGGCGGGGTGACGTCGGCGAAGAACGGGCAGGCGGGCAGGTCGGCCGGGGTGACGGCGGCGGTCGCGCCACCGCCGGCGGTGACCACGGTGACCGCGGCCCCGCCGGTGACCGCCAGCGCGGCAGCGAGCAACAACGGGAACGCGCGCATGGGCGTGCTCCTTTCGCCGGGAATGTCTGGTATAGACCTTAAATGGTCTAGACCATGCGTCAATCCCCCAGCGTGACGCGGACCCCGTCGTCCACCGCCTCCATCCGTACCGCCGCCAATGACGGCAGCACGTAGTCGGCGCCGTCCAGCGCCGCCGCCGGGTGCGAGGTGGTGAGCCCGAGCACGGTCGCCCCGGCCGCCTTGCCCGCCCGCACCCCGGCCGGCGCGTCCTCCACCACCAGGCAGCCGGTGGCCGGCACGCCCAGCTTCGACGCCGCCAGCAGGTAGCAGGCCGGGTCCGGCTTGCCGGCCGGAATGCTCTCCGCGGTCACCGCGACGGGGGGCCACGGCAGGCCGGCCGCGGCCATCCGGCTGGTGGCCAGCGGCACCGTGCCGGAGGTCACCACCGCCCAGCGGTCCGGCGGCAGCCCGGCCAGCAGCCGCGCGGCGCCCGGGATCGGCACGATGTCGCCGTCGTCGGCCAGCTCCAGGGCGTCGAGCCGGGCGACGGCCGCCTCCCGCAGCTCGGGCGGCAGGAAGTACGCCACCGTCTCCTCGGTCCGCACCCCGTGGTGGTTCCGTAACAGCGCGTCGATGTCCACGCCGTACTCGGCCGCCCACACGCGCCACGCCCGTTCCACCGCGGCGGTCGAGTCCAGCAGCGTCCCGTCCACGTCGAACAGCACAGCAGTGCAGGTCAGCTCCATAGTCGAGCAAAGTACCGCGAGCCGGGACCGCGACCGGCGGCCGGGCTGGCGACACCGTGACATCCTGTAGTCGTGCGCTTCTTGCCCGGCCAGCCGGCCCACGACCTGACCTACAACGACGTGTTCATGGTGCCCAACCGCTCGGCGGTGGGCTCCCGGCTCGACGTCGACCTCGCTACCCGGGACGGCAGCGGGACCACGATCCCGCTCGTCGTCGCCAACATGACGGCGGTCTCCGGCCGCCGCATGGCCGAGACGGTGGCC